>JANOAF010000412.1:0-11433 GCA_031411015.1 Opitutaceae bacterium
CCGAGCCAGCCGATGGCGCTGCCGGCGAGCGGTTGATAGGTGTCGTTCTCCAGCACCAGGAGGATCGGCACCGTGGTGCCAGTCGCTGCCCCCTCGAAGACGGTTTCCGCGCTGACTTCCGACACGACGGCGAGGTAGACGCGCATCAATCCGCTCTGGCGGCTCACAACTCCCGGCCGATCGAAGGACGGCGGAAGCGGGCGCCCTATATCGGGTGCGACGATCGCTGAGGTGTTGGCAGCAGAAGCGACCGCAGAATCCGCCGAGCGACGCGAACGCACGGCCAGCGCAACGGCGACGACACCGACCAACACGACGATGATCTGCGGCCACCTCACGGCGGTGCCTCCGACAAGTAGACACTGAGCCACGAGGGGTAATCGACCGCGCTGAATTCGATCGTGAGGCCAAGCTCGCCGCGGAGCGCCGCGACTTCGCGACGTAACTCCGCGAGCAATTCCCCGCGTGCGGCGAGGGTCGAGGGCAGCCGCGCGATCACACCGGCAGGGTCCGAGCCCAGTTGCGCGGCTGTAGCCGCCCACTCGCGCAGCGTCGCCAGTCGGGCGGCGTCGGACGCAGACGCGGCGATTTCACTCAACATCGCTTCGATCCGCCGATCGAGAAAACGATAAATGCTGGCCTCGATCCACGAGTGGGCGTTGAGCCGGCGGGCCTCGACGGCGCGGGCGCGTTCAGTCGCGGCTTGTCGCAC
Organism: Opitutaceae bacterium; assembly: GCA_031411015.1. Classification (GTDB taxonomy): domain Bacteria; phylum Verrucomicrobiota; class Verrucomicrobiia; order Opitutales; family Opitutaceae; genus ER46. The sequence continues at coordinate 713 of JANOAF010000412.1, forward strand.
TGCCGCCGCAAGCACGCGTTGGCGTTCGCTGCGACGCACGGCCAGCGCAGCGAGATCGGATTCGAGTTTGGTGACTGCAGCGGCCTGTTCGGCGACGACGGCGGGTGACACGTCCGCGGGCACGGAGAAGGCCGCATAGGCCCGGTAATAGAGCGCGGCAAATTCGTTGAGTTTGGTTCTGAGATTCTGCTCCAACTCCCGCGCATCGGGCTGGGCCGGGCTAAGAATCCGACTATCCTTCACATGAGCCTCCAACACGATCTCCCCACCCAACCGCGCGAGAGTTTCGTTTCGCGAAGGGCGCGGCACCAACAACCCCGGTATCGTATATCCCGATGAGAGCACCGCCAACGGCCCCGGCACTTCACGATAGCTACTCGGCGGCAAGATCCAGCCGCGATGCGCTGCGAGGTGCAGGCGCGGGAAGAGCCGGTTGCGCGCCTGACGAATTTGTTCGCGGAGTGCGGTGCCTGATTTCTGCGCGGCGAAAAAATCGTTGCGCGACGCGACCGCCTTCGCCTGCTCCAGCGGAATCTCGCGCTCCGCGGCGGCGAGTTCACCGGTGGCCTGAGAACTTTGCGCCCTGAGGTCGGCCACCCGCGCCGCCAGCCGCTGCGCCTCCGTGTTGGCGACGGCTTGCTCGCGTTCCATTTTCGCGAGCGTGGTGCGCGTCGTGGCGAGGAGGGCCGTAAGCCGCGCGTCGAGTTCGCCCAGCGAACGCGGTTCACCGAGCGGCACGAGCGCGAGGCCTGAGATCGACGCGAGCCGACGATGGGAGGCGCGGGCGGTTTCCAGCAACGCCGGCAGAGGATCGGGCACAGCCGAGTTCGACGGCAGCTCATCCGCCCGCGGGCAGTCGTGCGGAAACGGCTGGCCCGGACCACAGAGCGGGCAATCCACTGTAACCTTAATCGACGGCGCGCTGGCGGCCGTGGCGAAGGCCACAGCGATCAAAAACCACACAGCGTGGAGGATTATTCTCATCGGTCTCGAGGTCGTTCCGCGCTCGCGGGGCCGAACGGGAACGACGCTGAATTGAAGCGATCGAGACGAAGAGCTGGTGCAATGGCGAGTCACGACCCAGTCGATGCACCGGCTTGCGCCGGGAATAGTTCAACACATGGTGACTCTCATGAGCATGAAAAACGCGCACCTCCCGCTATTCTTCGCGATGCTGATCACCCATTTTATGAATGCTGCTGAATCGAAAACGGAATCCTTAGTCCTCGGCGGCGGATGCTTTTGGTGCACCGAGGCTGCCTTTGAAATCCTGCCCGGCGTGAAAGATGTGGTCAGCGGCTACTCGGGCGGCAAGGAGCTTAACCCCACTTACGAACAAATCTGCGCGCACACCACCAGCCACGCCGAAGTCATCAAGATCGATTTCGATCCCGCGGTGGTGTCGCTGGAGAAGCTCGTCGATTATTTCTGGCAAGTGCACAACCCGACGCAGGTCGGCGGCCAGGGCAACGACCACGGCCCGCAATACCGCTCGATTATCCTCTACGCGAACGCCGCGCAGAAGGCCGCCGCCGAAAAATCCCGCGCTGCCGCCGCGAAAGTTTTCCGCGATCCGATCACGACGGAGATCGTGCCGCTGGAAAAATTTTGGCCGGCGGAAAAATACCATCAGGACTACTTCCGCCTGAACCCGAACGCCGGCTACTGCGCCTACGTGATCGCGCCGAAGATCAAGAAGCTGGAGAAAGAAGTCGGCGCGGTGAAGAAATGAGCCGGACGTAATCCGCGGCGGTCACTCATCCAAAATCACGTCGCGAATCGTGCTGGAGAAATCGGCGATGCGGTAGGGCTTCGGCACCGAGCCGCGGAAACCGTGCGCCCGGTGATTGGCCATCACCGGATCACTGGAGTAACCGCTCGACACGATCCCCTTCGCGGCCGGATCAATCTTAAGAATTTCGCGCATGGCATCGGCCCCGCCCATACCGCCGGGCACGGTGAGGTCGAAGACGACCACATCGAAGGGCTGGCCGGCGATGCGCGCTTCGGCGTATTCGCGCACGGCTTCGGCCCCGTCTTTGGTGAGCATGACCTCAAAGCCGAGCCGTTCGAGCAGTGCCTTCGTCATGTGGCGAATCGGCTCCTCGTCATCCATGAAGAGCACCCGTCCGTGCATCGCCTCGAAAGGTCCGGCCGTCTTCGACGCCGCCACCGGGTCGACGCGCGCGGCAGGCAGCCAGACGCGAAACGTGGTGCCCACGCCCAAGGTCGACTCCACGGTCACGTGGCCGCGATGTTTTTGCACGACCGAGTAGACCGTCGCGAGGCCCAGCCCCGAGCCCGCCTCCTTGGTCGTGAAGAATGGCTCGAAGATCCGCGCGAGGTGCTCGGGCGCGATGCCCTTCCCCGAATCGGCAACTTCCAACCGTAGATAATTTCCGGGCGGGAGGGTCGCGATCGCGCCGCGATCGATTGTTTCGTTGTGGAGGCTGAGCTGGATTTTGCCCCCGGCGGGCATCGCCTGCACCGCGTTGATGACGAGGTTTTGCACAACCTGGCCGATCTGGCCCTTGTCCACATCGGCGGGGCGCAAGTCCGGCGCGAGATCGAATTCGCAACGCACCGCGGCACCGTGCAGCGCAAACTGCGCGGCTTCGCGCACGACATCCGGCAGTGCGACCGCGGTTCGCACCGGCTCGCCGCCCTTGGCAAACGTGAGCAGTTGTTGCGTGAGATCCTTCGCGCGCAGCGCACTCCGCTCCGCCTCGCGCAGCCATTTCGCGCCCTTGGCATTCACGTTGTCATCCATCAACGCGAGGGAAAGGTTGCCGATCACGACCGAGAGGAGGTTGTTAAAGTCGTGCGCGATGCCGCCCGCCAGGACGCCGATCGATTCCATCTTGGAGGCGCGCAGGAGCTCTGACTCCAGGCGTGAACGCTGCGTGACGTCGCGCAAAACCAACACCACGCCGACCGCCCGGCCATTCACATCGTGCATCGGGGCACAACGACCCTCGACGCTCTTGGCCGGACCCTCGCGCGGATGGACGAGCGAATACGGCGGAAGATCTACGGGACGATCCGCGCTCAACGCCGCCGCCACCGGGGCCGGGAGACCCTGCGTCGGCTTCTCGGAACCCAAGAGACAAACTTCGCGCAGCGGCCGACCAATCGCGGCCCCGACCGGCCAACCGGTCAGCGCCGAAGCCGCGTCATTCATGAACTGCACCGCCCCCGCCTGATCGATAGTGAGCACGGCTTCCGACATCGCCCGCAACGTCACGCTCAATTGCTCGCGTTCCGCCGCCAGCGCGCCCTCGGCGGTCTTCACGCTCGTCAGATCGATCAGCGCGATCTGCGTCCGTTCGACGAAGGGCCGGCCATCGATCACCGGCACGCGCCATTGGTAGTAAACGCGCAACGTCCGCCCATCGAGGGTCGGCACGGCAAACTCGCCGTCGGCTTGCAGACCACCATCCCACAGCGCGAGAAACGTCCGGCGGCGCGCCTCGTAAATCTCCGGGGTGTAGACCCCCTCGATCTTGGCAATCACTTCCTCCAGCGTGCGCACGCCGAGGAGGCGCAGGGTGGCGACGTTGGCCCCCACCACGCCGACGCGTGCGGCCGCCGTGCGCAACCCGTCGGGGTTGTCTTTGAACCACGCCTCAAGATCGACAACGCCGGAGCCGCGGAGCCGCTCCATCCACTCGGCCGTATCGCGATAGTCGTATTCGATCACGGCGACGGGCAGGTGCTCGAACAGTGCGCGGTAGCGCTCTTCACTGGCGGCGAGGGCACTCGCGGCCCGCTTGCGCTCAGTCACATCGCACGCGAATCCCTGCAATGCGACCAGACGCCCCACCTCGTCGCGCACCGCGCGCACATTCTCCCGGATCCACGCCGTGGAGCCGTCGGGCCGGCGGATTTCGGATTCAAAATTGTCGAGATCGTCCCGAGCACCGAGCAGCGCCAAAATTTCCTCCCGGCGGCCCGGCACCACATACGCCGCGGTGGTTTCCTGAGGCTGCAACCGCAGCAAATCCGCGGTCGTCGCATAGCCGAGGATTCGCGCCATGGCGCGGTTCACCCGCTGAAATTTGCCCTCCGGTGAAACCTCATAAACACCCTCAATCGCGTGCTCGAACAGGTGACGGTAACGACCTTCGCTGCGCCGCAGATCACGCGTTTTCTGCATTTGGAAATGCATCCACACGGCAGCTCCCGCCGCCGCGAGGGCGGCGAACACAGCAATAAAAATGGGCAGCGTCGAGGTCATCGACAAGCCGACGAAAGCGTTGGGCACACGGAGATAATGGACAAAATCAGGTCACGCACACTGAGTCACCGATGAAACCGGGCGGGGCCGATTTTGTCGAGAGCAGCGCTGTCGTAAATCTACGAAAAATGTGGCGGCGGCACAACGTGACCCCACGCTCCTCCGATGGCTCCGACGATTCGCTCCACTCGCGTTGACGACATCCCAACCATCTTGGCCTTCATCCGTGGTCTAGCGGATTACGAGAAACTCTCGCACGAGGTCGAGGCGACAGAGGAGAAACTACGCGCCACGCTCTTTCCGGCGGACAATCCACCGGCCGCAGAGTGCCTCCTGGCGTTTCTCGGCGATGAAGCCGTGGGGTTTGCCATTTTTTTTACGAACTACTCCACGTTTCTGGCGAAGCCCGGCCTCCATCTTGAGGATCTTTTTGTCACCCCAGAACGCCGCGGTGGCGGCATCGGAAAGGCCCTCCTGCTGCATCTGGCCAAACTGGCCAATAGCCGTGGCTGCGGACGCATGGAGTGGACCGTGCTCGACTGGAACCAGCCCGCCATCGAGTTCTACGAATCCATCGGGGCCCGGCGCATGCGCGAATGGCAGATCTGTCGGCTTACCGGCGCGGCGCTGGAGCAATACCGCTAGCGCCGCACGGCATGAGCGTTTTCCGCCCTGGTTTTGGTTTGGCGGCAGCGCGTGGTTTCGATGCCCTCGCAGCCCGCGTGACACCGCCGCCAAATTCATCGCTTCGTGAGCTCGCCGCTGTGATTGGCGAGGAGAACACCCGCAATCTCGTGCGCACATTTTTGCGGGAGTTCCCCGCCTCGCTCAAAGAGCTGTCCCTCGTGGAGCGAAGGCAGCAACATCGCCTAATCCACAGTATGAAGAGCAGCACGAACGTGATCGGAGCACACGATTTTTCCGCCCGGCTGGCGCAGTTGGAAGAAAAACTCGCCGAGCCAGCCCTGCCCGATCTCAGCCCGCCCGAGATTCAACAACTCGCCAGCGAATTTGAAACCGTTGCCGGGCCATTGCGCGATTTCGTCGCGCCGTAGCCGCGACACGACTCAGGTGTCGACCAACCCGGCTTGAATGCACCAGCGCGTCAGGCTGGCGACTTCGCGCACGCCGACTTTCTCCATGATGTTGGCGCGGTGTTTCTCGACCGTGCGGACACTGAGGTTGAGCGACGCGGCGATTTCCTTCGACATCTGACCCGCCGCCACAAGGCGCGCGATCTCCTGCTCGCGCTCCGTGAGCGGCACTTGCAGGACCGGACGCGTGACGCTCAGGCCGCCCTGCGCGTTGCCGCCCTTGGCGCGGACGCGACTCGCGAAAAACATCCCGCCGTTGCGCACGGTTTCGACCGCACTCAGCACGTATTCGATTGGCTCGGTCTTATCGACGTAGCCATTCACACCGAGCACCATGAGATCCGCCGGCAAGCGATCGCTGGGATGAGCGGTGATGACGAGAATCTTGGTTTCAGGCAGGGCCTTCCGCACTTCGCGCGCGATCTCCATACCGTTGACGTCGGGCAGCATCAGATCGACCACCAGCATGTCGGGTTTTTCGCGCAGGCAGAATTCCAAGCCTGGCTTGCCGAGGCCGAATTCCCCGATGACCTGAAGGTCCTTCACCTTGCCAAGAGTCAGGAGAATCAACTGACGAAACATGGTTTCGTCTTCGATGAGAACAGCGCGGAGTTTTCGCATGCGGAGGGCGGCGGACGGAAGATGGTAACGTGGTGAGAGGGATGATCGCGCACTCCCCGTGGAGCTGCGAAAACCAAATGATCCGTGTGACAATACCCCGCCGGAACTCAAGCATACATTGCGCGCGGGCCGACCATCGACGCTAACGCCCACGAGCGGCGGCATGCAGCCAGCGCCGCAAAGCCCGGAAATCCTCGGGTAAAAATATGTCTTGGTGTTCGGACAACGGCGCGGAATCGCCCCGCCACTCCTGCGCCAGAAATTCCGCATGCTCCGCCGGCTCCAACCCGACCCAGTGCGGGCAATCAACGCAGTGCGTGCCGCTCACCCGGCCACGCGCCCGCGCGAGTTCCTGCCGCCGGCACGATCCATCCGCCGCCCTTTCGCGAAACGAATCCCGGCACTCCGCGAACTCGGGATAGAAACACGCCTTCACCAATTGCCGAGCCACGTCAGCGAGCACCGGCGCATCCGTGCCCGCGATCACCCGTGCGACCAGTGGAGTGCAAACCTCCTCCGCCATCCCACCCGGGGAGCCGCACTCGCCCTCAGACAACGGCGGCGGCAGGCCGCGCTCGGCCACGAGTTCTCCCAGTTGCGCGGCGAATCGTGCGATTTGCGCCGGAGGTATCGCGCACGATTTCTGCGCCGCAAAACGCGCCACGCACACGCTCACCCGTCGCTCAAACTCCGGTGTCGGTGGTGCCATGGGCCTCCAGCCCGTAGGAAGGGTCGCACGCTGTCAATCTGCCGGCCTCCGTCGCCGCGACCACCGGTTGGTAGCAAAAACAATTGTCATGGTCACACCGCTGGCTTCGCTCCAACTGTGCTGATGGCAAAATCCGGGCGCTACTCCTGCCCGGGCCCGGCCGTTTGCCCTAGGATTTTAGCCGCCATGATTCAGACGCTCACCACCCCCGCCTCCGCCCCACTCTACGTCGAGTTGGCGCGTTCCCTCGAACAGTTGATCGAGCAGGGCACGCTGCGGCCGGGCCATCGCCTGCCTTCGGTCCGGCGGATGGCGCTGCAGCGCGACGTGAGTATCTCCACTGTGCTCCAAGCCTACACCTTGCTGGAAAACCGCGGCTGGATCGAGGCACGGCCCCAGTCCGGCTACTACGTGCGCCCGCGGTTGCCGATGCATGCTCCCGAGCCGCGCATGGCGCGGCCCATGGCCAAGCCCAGCTACGTCGGCGTCAACGATCTCACCGCCGAGGTGCTCACGCTCGCCACTGATCCGAGCTACGTGCCGTTCGGCGCCGCGTGCCCGCACCACTCGCTTTTTCCGACGAAGAAACTCGCGCGCATCCTCGCCGCCGTCGGCCGCAACGACCACACGCTGCTCGGCCGCTACGCGATGAGTTCCGCCTATGATCCACTCGCCCGCGAGATCGCGCGGCGCTACCTCCAGGCCGGTTGTCCGCTCGCGCACGACGAACTCGTCGTCACCATCGGCTGCACCGAGGCGCTCAACCTCGCCCTCCGCGCTGTCACCAAGCCCGGCGACACCGTCGCGGTCGAGACGCCCACCTACTTCGGGTTTCTGGAAACGATTCAGAGCCTCAATCTTCGCGTCGTGGAAATCCCGACCGGCCCGCGCACCGGCATCTGCCTCGAAGCCACGCGCGACGCCCTCGCGAACAACGACATCAAGGCCCTCATGGTGATGCCGAGTTACTCGAACCCGCTCGGCTCGTGCATGCCCGACGAGCACAAGGAGAAGCTCTACAAGATTCTCGCCGAGTTCGACGTGCCCGCGATCGAGGACGACATCTACGGCGATCTCCACTTCGGCGAGCGCCGGCCGAAGCCGCTGAAGGCTTGGGACACGGACGGACGCGTGCTCCTCTGCAGCTCATTCGGCAAGACGCTCGCGCCCTCGCTGCGCGTCGGCTGGTGCGCGCCCGGTCGCTATCTCGAACGCGTGCGCCGGCTGAAATTCACCACCACGCTCGGCACGCCCGTCGTGTTGCAGAAAACGATTTCTGATTTTCTGCGCAACGGCGGCTACGATCACCACCTCCGCTCAATCCGGCGCGCCTATCATCATCAGTTGCACCTCTTCTCGCAGGCGATACTGCGGTTCTTCCCCGAGGGCACCCGCATCAGCCGGCCCGAAGGCAGCTTCGTGCTCTGGATCGAGATGCCGCCCGGGGTCGACACGCTGAAGCTGCACCGCGACGCGCTGAAACAAAAAATTAACACCGCGCCCGGCGCGCTGTTCTCCGTGAAGGATCGCTACCGGAATTGCCTCCGCATGAACTGTGGCCTCCCGTGGGCCGAACCCATCGAAGCCGCCCTGCGCACGCTCGGCGAACTGGCAAAGAAGCAGCTCTGATTTTTGAACAGGAAGATCGGGAAGGACGGGAAGATGAAAATCCGATTTCTTCCCGTTCTCCCCGGACTTCCTGTTCAAATTTTCCATGCCCACTGGTTTCAAAAAATGAATTCCACGATCGAGCCTCTTGGGGCAGCGCCCACGTCCGCCGACCTCGCGGATTTGCACACGCTCCTGCGCGACGCCGTCGAGGGCGGCGCGTCGGTCGGCTTCGTCGTGCCGTTGCCCGAGGCGGTCGTCGCAGATTTTTGGGCCGGCGTGCTCACCGAAGTCGCCGCCGGCACTCGCGTGCTCCTCGTCGCGCGTGGCGCCGACCGCATCGTCGGCAGCGTGCAACTTGAATTCGCCCAGCGGCCAAACTCCCGCCACCGCTGCGAACTTCAAAAGCTCCTCGTCCTCCGCGCGCACCGCGGTCGCGGCGTCGGGGCCGCGCTCATGACCGCCGCCGAGGATCACGCGCGGCACCAGGCGCGTTCACTCCTTGTCCTCGACACGAGCGCGACCGGCAACGCCCTCGGTCTCTATGCCCGCTGCGGCTACACCCGCGCCGGCGTCATCCCCCGCTACGCGACCGATCCCGATGGGACGCTCATCGACACCATCGTTTACTACAAGGAACTCTCCGCTCCTCCGGCCAGCTGATCCCTGATCTCTGATTCCTCCCTTCCGACCCCTGACAACTGCCTTCTGCCATCCGACCTCGTCACTTGAACCACCCGCCCTCCCGCACCGCCCTCATCCTCGCCTTCGCCGCGATCTACTTGATCTGGGGCAGCACCTACCTCGGCATCCGCATCGCCGTCGAGACGATGCCACCGTTCATTATGTCGGGCGTGCGCTTCACGTTCGCCGGTTGCGTGCTCCTCGCGTTTCTAAAATTCCGCGGTGCGGCGTGGCCCACCCGCGAGCAGTGGCGCGATCAGGCGATCATCGGCGCCTGCCTGCTCGCCGGGGGCAACGCGGTCGTGGCGTGGGCCGAGCAGACGGTGCCGTCCGGCCTCACGACGCTCATTCTCGGGGCTTCGCCGCTCATCATGGTGCTGATGGAGTGGCTGCGGCCCGGCGGCACGCGGCCGGCGCCGATGCTGTGGGTGGGTTTTGGCGTGGGGCTCGTCGGATTGCTTGTGCTGCTCGGGCCCGGCGCGCTGCCGGAAAATGTCCGCCCGCCGGTGGCGAGCCTGCTCGCGTTGTTCTTCGCGAGCATCAGCTGGTGGGGCGGTTCGCTGTTCGCGAAATACACGCGGAGCGGAGCCGCGCCCATGATGGCCGCCACGCTCCAGATGCTCTGCGGCGGCGTCTTGATGATGCTCATCGGCTTCGCAATCGGCGAGGGGCCGCGGGTGAGCGTCGCCGCGATTACGGCGCGTTCGTGGCTCGCCTGGTCCTACCTCGTGGTCGCCGGCTCGCTGGTCGCGTTTCCGGTCTATGCGTGGCTCCTCAAGAACAGCACGCCCGCCAAGGTCTCGACCTATTCCTACGTCAACCCCATCGTCGCCGTCATCCTCGGCTGGGCGATCCTCGACGAACCGCTCACGGCGCACATCGCGCTCGCCGCGGTCGTGATCATCGGTGCGGTCGCCATCATCACCGTGCAGAAGAACCGGCCGAAGCTGGGGTGAATCCGCCGGCATTGGTCGCGCGTAACACCGCCATGATCCGCCACCTGCACCGCCAGCAATTCATCCCCGGCGAGCCGGCGCGGATCTGGGATTTTTTTTCCACCCCGCGGAATCTCGACACGATCACGCCTCCCAGCCTGCGCTTCGAAATCGTCGGCGAAGTCGCGCCCCGGATGTATGCCGGCCAGATGATCGCGTATCGCATCGGCATCCTGCCGGGTGTCACCGTCCGCTGGCTCACCGAGATCACCCACGTGCGCGAGGGCGAGTTCTTCGTCGATGAGCAGCGCCTCGGCCCCTACCGCCTCTGGCACCACGAGCATCACTTCGCGCCGGCGCCGGGCGGAATCACGATGACTGACCACATCACCTACGATCCCGGTTGGGGTCCGATCGGCGGGCTCGTCGATGCGCTCTGGATTCGCCGGCAGCTCGCGACGGTTTTCGATTTCCGCGCCAAGAAAATCGCGGATTTATTCGGCCGGTAGGGCGCCGCTTGTCGGTGCGCCGCAGCATGGCGACGCACGCCGGCCCTACCGTCGGGTGGTAAACAACATTAGCGCGCCGGCGTCGTCACGCGGCCGACAATCACTTCCTTCGTCTTCTTGAGGATCGACCAGAGGGTGCCGGGTTCGTGCGGATCCCAACAGAAGGCCTGGCCCTCGGAGGGGAACGGCAGCGTAGCGATCCATTTCAACACCGATCCGGCCTTCGGAAAATCCACGACGTAGAGTTCGGGATTATCGTGGCCGGTGAGGTAGAGAAACCCGCCCGGTCCGAATGCTCCGCCGGACGCGCTGTAGCCGCGGCCG
>JANOAF010000413.1:0-6164 GCA_031411015.1 Opitutaceae bacterium
CGCGGCCGCGTGCGGCGGAATCCGCTACTCAACGTGCCGCTGCCCAAATTGGAGAAGCGCCTGCCGAAATTTCTCACCGAGGAGCAAATGACGCTGCTCCTCGCCGGTCCGCAGCGCCTGCTGGCGAACAATGGCATCCCGGCCGCCACCGCGTGCCGCGACCGACTGGCGATGGAACTGCTTTACGGGGGCGGACTCCGCGTGAGCGAACTGGTCGCGCTCAACTACGGCGCCATCGATTTTGAAACGGGAACGGCTCGCGTGCTTGGCAAAGGCCGCAAGGAGCGGCTCTGTCCATTGGGTCGGGTGGCGATGGAGGTGCTGAAGAAATGTCGTGCTGAATTCGCGCGGGACAGCACTTCCGACAGCGCGGTGCTTACAAATGCGATGGGCCGCCGGGTGGGCGTGCGCGAGGTGCAGCTCATGCTCAAACGTTACCTCGCGCTCGCCGGTCTCCCGATGGATCTGACACCGCACAAGCTCCGGCATTCTTATGCGACGCACCTACTCAACGCGGGCGCGGACCTGCGACTCGTGCAAGAACTGCTCGGCCACACGCAGCTCGCGACGACGCAACTCTACACCCACGTGAGCACCGCGCGCCTCAAGGAAATCTACGCGAAGGCGCATCCGCGGGCGTGAGTGAGTCTGTCATTCTTCGCTCCGCTCGGAATGACCAGCACGAGACCGCTTTAGGCGCGTGTGACGGCGAGGCCCGAAGTAGGGCGGGTCTGTGACCCACCCTCGCCCGCTCGATGCGTGAAAGGGCAGGTCACAGACCTGCCCTACTCAAATCACCACGTCAGCCGTCGCGCGACTGTGTTCCCGGACTGATCGCCCAACGTGACTTCGAGCGAGGTGGCGTTGGAGAGGCGGGAGAGCGGGATTTCGAGGACAAACGTTTCTTCGCGACCGTCGCGCACGCCGTCGACGGGCTGCTCGACCGTCTCATGCACGCCGTTGTTGAACACGACCTCAATTCCATCGAGCAGCGAGAGCTGATCGCGGCCACTCACGGTCACGATGAGCGAAGCACCGTCGCGTCGCGCCGTCGCCGCGATCATTTCCGGCGGCGTGTGATCCACGATGAGATCGTCGGTCTCAAACGTCTGCGCGAGGCGCTCGGCCACTGGACGAGGCGCGTTTTCCGTGGCGACGAGGCGCGTGAAGTAAACGCCGTCGGGCAGACTCTTCGTGTCGAAGAGCGCGTAGTTATCTCGGCTCAGGTGCACGAGATCGGTCCAGGCGGAATCGCCGTCGCGGCGGATGGAAAAGGTGCAGAGCAACGAATCGCCGTCGGGATCGGTGACTGACCAAGTGACGACCTGCGCGCCGGGCGACGCGACGGCTTGCGCCCCGGTGAGGCTGCGGCGGCGCTCTTCCTCCTTGGGTGGCTGGGTGAGTTGGGCCATCGATGTGACGATGGTCGGCGCTGGTTCGGAAGGCGGCACGATCGCGTAGCCCGATGGCAAAACGCGAAACTCCTGCAGCAGCGGCCGGCGGTTTTGCGGGAGAAAGAAAAGTGACGCGCGATCAATTTCCAGGCCGGCGCGGGTCGGGCCGGCGGCAGGATCGCTGGCAAGGCGGAGGCGAATTTTCGCATGGCGTCCACGCAGACCTTCGGCGCGCCATCCAGCATCAGGTGACGCGGCAAGAGGCGTCCATGGGCCCCAACCTTCGATTTCGTCGGTGCCGTTGCTCAGGCGTATTTCCGTGGCGATGCCGGACTCCGCGACGTTGCGGAGTCGATTGAAACGCAGCGCCCCGAGCTGCGACGCGACGCCCAAATCGAGCCGGCGAGTTTCGGCCTCGCGCGTGCCGCCCGCGGCGAAATCGAGCACGGCGAGGCCGGGCGCATTGTTGCGCAGCAGGAGAAATTTGTCGGGCGAGAGCGCGACGAGGCCGTTGACCTGAGCGGAAATGCTGCCGGCAAACGTGAGGGAGAGCCGCGCCTTGAGGTCATAGCCGAGGAGTTCACCGAGCTCGCCACCGGCGACGAGCAGCATGTCGCCGCGCATCACGACGCGGTAGAACGCGGTATTGTTGCGCGAGGTGAGGACTTCGGGGAAGCCGCCCGCGGGAAAACGGATGAGCGAGCTGCGCCCGGCGAAGCGTTCGACCTGGGCGGGAGGCGGGGTGTTGTCCCGCGGGACCGGCGTGCCGCCCGGGGCCGAGGATGCCGGCGGCGTGATGCGCGACTCATTGTTCGTGGTCGAGAACACGATGGTCGCGAAAAGATCGCCGTTGGGTTGGGCGAGCAGGTCCGTGACCTCGGCGTCGCGGTTCTCCTGTAGAATAACGGGCTCTGCTTTTGCCGCAGGTTCGCCGGGACGCGTGAAAGTGTAGATGTTTCCCTTCGGCGCGGAGCCGGCGGCGATGCGACCATCCGCGAGCGCGGCGAGCCGGCGGACGTTGCGGTCGCGGATTTCGCCGAAGAGCGTGAAGCCCCGCTCCGCGAGGATTGTGCTGTCGGTGATTTTTTCCAGGCCGATGCCGGCGTCGGCGAACTTGCCCAGATCGACGCGATAGATTTTTCCCGGATTGCCGGTGGCGACGAGCACCGTCTGGGCGTCGAGCACGAGCAGGTCGAAAATGGAATCGACGGGCAGCGCGACACGGGCGAGGGGTTTGTCGTCTCGGATGAGGTAGACCGCGCCCTTTGGCGAAGTGCCGGCCAAGAGGGAGCCGTCGGCGAGCCGCTTAACGGTGAAGACCTGCGGGTCGTCAAGTTTCAGAATTTCGCGGGTGGTGAAGGCCGTGCCCGCGCCGTCCAGCGTAATTTCCAAGATCCGCCCGTCGGGCCCGGTGCCGAGGAGAAATTTCGCCGGATCACCCGTCGGCTCCAAGCACCACAGCAAATCGGCCGGAGCCGGCGCCGCGAGATCGCGCAACACGGGACCGGCGACGAGGCGTCCGTCGGAGCGCGTCGCGAGGCCCTTGAGGTTGCGGCTCGGGACGTCGCGAAAAAAATCAATATCGGTTTTCTTCGAGAGTGTCTGGGCCGATGTCGCCGAGGCGGCGAAGCAGGCTAGAATCCCGAGGACGGCGGAAAATTTGATACGCAACACGCCGACTACTCGGATGCGAAGAATAGCGAAAAGCAAGACTGAGGCCGGTGTGCCATCGGGCGCATCTCATTTTATTGCCCGAGCGGCGCGTTCCGTAGGGGCGTGGCTCGTCCGCGCCCGGATTGCGGAGGGCGCGCGCGAGGCGCGCCCCTACCACTGCAAAAACCTGCGATCCGTCCTCTCACTCCACCACCACGAGCGGCCGGCGGACGACGGTGTTGAGCAATTTGCCTGGGAGGAGATATTTTTCCCAGAGCGGGAGCAGCGCCTCGCGGCGGCGGAAGCGGGCCTCGTCGGCCCCGCGGGCGATGCGCTCAAACGATCCGGGCACGTCGGGCGTGCTGACGGTCTGGTCGCTGAAGAGGGAAGTTTTCTCCACGACGGCGATGTAAACGCCGTCGGAAGGACGGTCGTCGCGGATGGCGGCAAGGTAGGCGTCGAAGCTGCGCAACTCTGAAGCCGCGATCGTGCGCGGCCGGCCGGTGAGTTGATCGAGGGCGCGGCCCGGGGCGAGCACGACCTCAAGCTGCTTGCCCGTCCACGCCGGGTTGATCGGCAGGTCGATGATCTCGCGGTGCGCGGCGCCCTGATAATCGCGCCAAGCGAGCGTGGCCTGCACGACCTGACCACCTGAGATGTGCGTGCGCGAGAGTTGGAATTGATCGAGCGTGACGGCGGGATTGGTTTCGAGCGGCTCGATAGAAAAGGACACGTGATCGGGAAACGTCTTCGCGTAAGGATTCTGAAGATTGGCGGCCAGAACCGAGACAAACTCGCTGAGCCCCTGGGCGAAACCCTGCGGACCGGAATAAACGGTTTGGACTTCGAGCCGCGCCGCCGCAGGGAAAGCGATATTACCCGAGAGGCGGAATCCGTTGGCGAGGCCCCCGTCGTTGGAGCCGAGGATCGCCTGACTGAGGCCGCTGGCGACAAGCGCGGGCGTAATCTGCTGCTGGCGCACCACGGAAAAGTGCAACGTGCGCGGCTCACCGCGCAGCGGACGGACGGTGACTTCGACGGTGGTCATTTGCGGCCCGGGTCCGAGCGTGCCGGAAATCGCCGAGAGCCGATCCTGCGAGATGGTGCCGATTACCGCGCCGGTGTTGGCGAGTTTCACGGACTGCATTTGTGAAGGCAGAATCGTGAGAATCTCCGCAGCGCACATCGGCAGCGCCACATCGCCGAGCGACAGCATCGGGTGGCCGAATGCAGTCACGCGACTGCCGGCGACTCTCGAAACGGTGCCCGTGCCGGCGAGCGTGATGTCGCCCGTCGCGAGCGCGACCGATACCGCGGAGCCCGGACTGAGCGGCGCGGAATTCGGTGACGACCCCGCCGCGCTACCGCCGAGCGCGATAGCGTTAATTCCGAGGGCGGCAAACTGCGGCGCGAGGAGTTCGGCCACTGCCGGACTCAGGCCACCGAAGGCAAAGACAGGTTGCATGGCGCGATAGCTCGAATCGAGCGGGGATGAAGACGGGAGCGGGGTGGAGACGAGTGACTGCGGCCGACTGGCGTCCTTGGCACCGACTTCCTCCAGATCGGCGGTAGGCGTGAAACCAGCGTGGCGCACGGTCTCGAAGCGTTGAATCTGGTAGCTGAGCGCGCCCGCGAGCCGGCCCTCAATGTAGAGCGGACTGCCGCTCATGCCAGCGGTCGCGCCCATATGCTGCACCCGAGGATCGGTGAGCTGGCAGACGATGAGCGATTTGCCGGGGCCTAGGGCGTTTTGGAGAACACCGGTGACCTCGACGGCGAACGGCTCGGGGGTGGTGCCGGTGAAAACGGTCCAGACCTCGCCCTTTTGCCCGGCCTTGATTTCGGTGAGCGGGATCGCGGCCGCATCGAGGGGCTGCGCGGCGAATGCGGCCGGGTTAAACGCGGAGGACGCGAGGAGCGCGGAGCAAATCAGAATGAGGCGAAATGGTTTCATGGTGGACGGGGCGGCGCGATTTCCGCGGGCTCCGCATGGAAGGACTAGAGTTCAGCGATGGCGGTGGAGAGAATCTCGCAAGCGCGCGAAATCGCAACTCCGTCGTGCGCGGTGCTCAGGAAACCGGCCTCGTAGGCGCTGGGCGCGAGATAGACACCGCGGTCGAGGCACGAGTGGAAAAAACGGGCGAAGAGTTTGGCGTCGCCGGTAAGCGCGGTCGCGTAATCGCGCACCGGCGTGGCGGTGAAAAAAATACTAAACATCGAACCGCACTGCGGCACCTGCGCGGCGAGGCCCTTCGCTCTGCATGCGGCGAGCACGGCGTCGCGCAGTTGGCCGCCTAGGGCGTCGAGCCGCGCATAGGGATTTTGCTCTTCGAGAAGTTTCAACGCGGCAATGCCCGCCGCCATCGCGAGGGGATTTCCGCTTAGCGTGCCGGCCTGATAAACCGGCCCGAGCGGCGCGAGCAAATCCATGATGTCGGCGCGGCCGCCGAACGCGCCGACCGGCAGACCGCCGCCGATAATTTTTCCGAGGCACGTGAGGTCCGGCGTGATTTTTTCGCGCTCCTGCACACCGCCCTTGGCGATGCGGAAGCCGGTCATCACTTCGTCGAAGATGAGCACGGTGCCGTGCTGCGCAGTGATTTCGCGCAGGTAGGCGAGGTAGCCCGCGTCGGGCATGATGAAGCCGACGTTGCCGCAATACGCCTCGATGATGACACCCGCGATCTCGCCGGGATTGGCGGCAAACGCGGCGGCCAGCGCCGCGCGGTCGTTGAAGGGGAGGACGATCGTTTCGCGCGCGAACGACGCCGGGACGCCCGCACTGTCGGGGTGCCCGTGCGTGAGCGCGCCCGAGCCGGCTTTAATGAGCAACGAGTCAGAGTGTCCGTGGTAGCAGCCGGCGAACTTGATGATCTTGTCGCGTCGCGTGAACCCACGCGCGAGCCGGATGGCCGACATCGTAGCCTCGGTGCCGCTGTTGCACATGCGAACCTTCTGAATGGAAGGCACGAACTTCACGATTAACTCGGCCATCTCGACCTCGGCGGGATTCGGCGTGCCGAACGATGTGCCGTGCTCCAGCGCGGAGGCGATGGCGTCGCGAATCACGGGATGGTTGTGCCCGTGAATCGCCGGTCCCCACGTGCCGACAAAATC
>JANOAF010000414.1:0-27053 GCA_031411015.1 Opitutaceae bacterium
CTGGCCACGCCGCGCAACGCCATCCCGAGATCAATCCGCGGCTCCGGCGACTCGAGGCGGCCGAACGAATTCGGAAAAATTCATGCCGCCCGGTCCGCGACCGGGTGCACCCGGACCGCCGGGGGCGACCGGCGGGGCTCCGGCCGGAGCTGTCGCGACCGGAGCGGGAGTCGATGGCGCGGCCGAGGCGACTGCGCCGGCAACAGGAGCAGGCGCCGCGGTGGCGTTCGGAGCGACGAGATTGTTTCCCGGCGGGCCACCACGCCCCCCACGCGGCGCGGCGAACAATCCGCTGCCGCCGCCGTTATCCATGACGATAATCATCGGCTTCGCTTTCCCTTCGGCGATGAGGTTATCCAGGATGAAATTCGCCCGGCCCTGAACCGGCCAAGCGGTCTCATCCTCTCCCGCGCCGTGCTGGAGGTAGAGCACAGGGTAGCGTGCCGTCGAATTCTGATCGTAATCTGGCGGCGTGTAGACGAAGCACCGACGCCATGCCTTGGTCACACTCGAATAGTAGGGGCGTTCCCGCACTTCGCCGTGCGGGACTTCTTTCGTCGCAAAGAAATCCTGATCTGGCGCCGGCACGTCGATGCCGCTCATCCAGCGGCTGGAACCGAAAAAGGTCCGC
This sequence comes from Opitutaceae bacterium, assembly GCA_031411015.1. Taxonomy (GTDB): domain Bacteria; phylum Verrucomicrobiota; class Verrucomicrobiia; order Opitutales; family Opitutaceae; genus ER46. The sequence goes on from JANOAF010000414.1 coordinate 632, forward strand.
GTGTTGGGATCGGCCGCACGCGCCCCGTCGATATCGATCTGGTAGTAATGAAAGCCCTCGACCAGCGGTGAGGTCACAACCGTCCAAACGCCGTCCTCGCCCTTCGTGACCGTAAGCGGTTTGCCGAGGCTCACCCCGACTTCCTTGGCGTTGGGAGCGTTGACGCGGAACTTCGCCCGGTTCTCCGAGTTGAGCTGCGGGAATTGCTGACCGGGAGCGACGCTTGAGATGGATTTCCAGTCGTCGGCTGGCGCGCTCGCGGTCTGGGCCAAGCCGAACGCGCCTGGGAAAAACAAGAAGCTAACCAAGAGTGGCAGTTTCGATATCATAGAATTAGCCGCCGGAAGAACTGGCAGTGAAAGCGCGCTCCTGACGCCCGGCACCTTCGTGCCGTTATCGAACTCGCGAGTTGATGTAATCTGGCAGGCGAGTCTGGCAGCAATCACCGGACGTCGATCCAGCACATCGCTCGAAAGAAAACCTGTTAAAACTGGGGAGAAGCGAAACGTAAATTTGAAGGGCTAGGGGCATTAACCAAGTCGCGAACGGAACGTTTTCTACCCCCATTTCTGTCTCAAAATTTCCCGAATCGTGAAGCGAACATAAGGCATAACGCGGCCTATGGCCTCGGTCATACTCAAGTAGACCGCTGCCTGCGCCCGGCGATCACGCGGCATCTTCAACCGGCACGACGCCTCATGTTTTTCAGGCGAGAATTCCCTGCACGACGCTGCCGTGCACATCAGTCAGCCGGAAGTCACGGCCTTGGAAACGGAACGTGAGCTTGGTGTGGTCGAAACCGAGCAGATGGAGAATCGTCGCCTGCAGGTCGTGCACGTGGACTTTGTTTTCGACGACGCCAAAGCCGAGTTCATCCGTCGCGCCGTAGCTCAGCCCGTGCTTCACGCCGCCACCGGCAAGGAAAAGCGAGTAGGCGTCGGGAAAATGATCGCGGCCGAGCACGTCACTGCCCGAGGTTCGGCCTTCGCGAAATGGGGTGCGGCCAAACTCGCCGCCCCAGATGACCAGTGTGTCGTCGAGCAGCCCGCGCTGCTTCAGATCACGAATGAGCGCGGCGACGGGTTTGTCCGTGCGCGCCATCTTGGCGGTGAGACCGTCGCGGATGTCCTCCTTCGGATTCGTGCCGTGGAAATCCCAACCCCAGTCGAAGAGCTGCACGAAGCGCACGCCCTGCTCCAACAACCGGCGGCCGAGCAAACAGTTGTTCGCAAAACTGGCCTCGCCCGGTTTCGCCCCGTAGGCCTCGAGCGTGGCGGCCGACTCGCGCGTGATGTCCATCACCTCTGGCACGCTCGTCTGCATGCGGTAGGCGAGCTCGTATTGCGCGATGCGTGTGGCGGTTTCCGGATGGCCGAGTTCGGCGGCCTGCAGCTCGTTGAGCGCACGCAGCGCATCGAGCGTCTGCCGCCGCATCGCGCGATCCATCCCCGGGGGATCGCCGACGTAGAGGACCGGGTCGCCTTTCGAGCGGCACTGCACGCCCTGATACACCGACGGCAAAAATCCCGTGCCCCACGCGCTCTGCCCCGCGCTCGGCTGCACACCGCTGCTGATGAGCACGACGAAGCCGGGAAGATTCTCGTTTTCGGAACCGAGCCCGTAAGTCACCCACGATCCGAGCGAAGGCCGCCCACCCCGCGGCGAACCCGTGAGCAATAACAGCTCCGCCGGCGTGTGATTAAACTGATCGGTGTGCATCGACTTGATGACGCACAGCTCATCCGCGACCGCTTGAAAATTCGGGATGGCGTCGGACATCCAAATATCCCCGCGGCCATGCTGCGAAAACGTCCGCGGCGTGCCCATGAGTTTCGGCGTGCCGGTCGTGAACGCGAATTGCTTTCCCTTCACGAAATCATCCGGGGCCGGCTGCCCGTCCCGTTTCACCAGCTCGGGCTTGTAGTCGAAAAGATCGAGGTGGGGCGGCCCGCCCGACATGTGCAGGTAGATCACACGCTTCACCTTCGGCGCAAAGTGCGGCGCGCGCACCGCCATCGGATTCAACGCCGGCGCGCTGCGCAGTGGACTCGTGCCCAGCGCTTCCATCGCGATGGCACCGAGGCTAAACTGGCCGACGTTGCGTAAAAATTGCCGGCGCGTCTGGTGCTGCAGCTGTTGGAGATGGAGATTCATGTCGGTCGGTGCGGTTCAGCGCTTCATCAGAGTCTCATCGAGATTCAGAAGCACGTTGGCCACGGCCGTCCACGCCGCGAGCTCCGCCGGCGGAATCGTGGCCGGAGTCGGATTCTCTGGGTTGGCGATGAACGCCGCTGCCTGCGCGGGCGCCTGAGTATAGCGAGTCAGCGCGTCGCGATAAAGCGCCACGAGGTGATTTGACTCGGCCACCGACGGCACGCGCGCGAGCACGCGACGAAATCCATCGCGCACGCGGACTTCGGGCGGGCCTTCGCCGGCCACAATTTGCCGCGCGAGCGCCTGCGCGGCTTCGACGTAAACCGGATCGTTGAGTGTCACGAGCGCCTGGAGCGGGGTGTTGCTGCGATTGCGGCGCAGGGTGCAAACCTCGCGATTGGGGGCGTCAAAGGTCACCATCGACGGATAAGGGCTGCTGCGTCGCCACTCGGTGTAAAGGCCGCGCCGCAGGCGGTCTTCGCCCGCGCTCGTTTTCCAATCGAGCGCCGAGCCGAACGCGGCGCTGAGACCGAACGCCGGCTGAAATGGTCGCGACGAGGGACCGCTCATCTTCGGATTCAGCAGCCCACTCACGGCGAGCGCTTGATCGCGCACCATTTCGGCGCTGAGCCGGAAGCGCGGACCACGCGAGAGCAGTCGGTTCTCGGGATCGAGCTCAAGTGCGTCCGACGTTACCCGCGAACTCTGGCGGTAAGCGGCGGACATCACGAGTGACTTGAGCAATCGCTTCGTGTCCCAGCCGTTCCCGGACAGCTCCACCGCCAGCCAATCGAGCAGCTCAGGATGAGTCGGCGGCTCGCCTTGCGATCCAAACTCTTCCGCCGTGCGCACCAGCCCGATGCCGAAGATCGCCTCCCAATAGCGGTTCGCGAGCACGCGGGCCGTGAGCGGATTCTCCGGGCTCACCAGCCACCGCGCCAGCGTCAGCCGATCCGCGGGCACGCCGGCAGCCAGCGGCGGAAAGACCGCGGGCACCCCACCCTCGACCTGCTCGCCCAGCGCCAGATAATTTCCGCGCAATTGCACATTCGTCACGCGGCGCTTGTCGGCCGCGAGTTCGCGCAGCACGAGCGTCGTCTGCAGCGGCATCTCGTCGAGCGTGCGCAGGAGCGACGCGAGCCGCTGTCGCTCCTGGCGCAATTCCGGGGCGACCTCGCGCACATAATAATCGAGCAGCCGCTCGCGCTGCGCCGCGTCGCGGGTCACCTCCGGCAGCACCAGCACCGCGATATCCGCGGCGGGCACCCGGAGGTGCTCCTGCGCGCGCGCGTCGGCACTCAGGCTCACGCGAAACTCTGCCGCCATCGCACCCGCCTTCTCCGTCGCGCGCTCGATCGTCACAATCAATGTCTCGCCGGGCGCGAGCGCGAGGGGTTTTTCCGGCACGAGCGAAAGCGTCCGCACGCCCTCGACACCCGTGACGCTCCAGCCGCGTTTCTGCAGCTCGCGTTTCATGGGGCCGCTCCGCTTCTTCGCCGGCACTTTCGGTTCCGCATCATTGGTCACCGCATTCTCGTCATACTCCGCGTCGGGGGCATCGGCGGTCGCGCGCGCCAGCTTCACCTCGCGCGGTTCGGCGAGTGCAAACGCGCGGTTCGGCTTCGGCGCCTCCTTGCCGACCTGCTCAAAAACCACCTGCCGCTCCGCATCGAGCACCGTAACGCGCAGGCCGCCCGGCGTGGGCTCGAGGCCGTTGCGCCCCCACACGACGACGCGCTCCAAGGGCAACATCGCGCCGAGGTCCAGCTCCCACCACGGATTGTCGCCCGGCTCGGTGTCGCTCACGGAATTCTTGGCGACAGCTCCGTTCGTTTCTCCGTCGATCGCCCGCTCCGCCACGGCGCTGCCCGCCGTCGAGATTTGGGCCGCCACGCCGCGCGGCGCGACGTTTGCTCCGGCGCTGAAAACCTGCACCTCGGCGAGCGCCAGCGTGCGGTTCAGGCCCGGCATCTCCACCCGCACGAACCGCGCGCGGCGAAACGCCTCCGCCGGCTTCACGCTCAACCGCAGCCGCGCCACCAGAAAACTTCGCTCCGTCGCTTCGATCGGCCGCGACTCCAGCCGCAGCGCGTTGATTTTTTCCCCAGCCGGCGCCGCCACCTCAAACGTCAGCGTGTCCGCCTTCGCTCCACCCGTCACACTCACGCGTCCGTCGTCCGACGTCGTAATCTTCGCACCCTTGGCGGATTTCGCCGCCGCGATCTTCGCGCCCTGCCAGGCGATCGTCACGGGAAATTCCCTCGCCCATTTCTGTGCGGCGACGACGTGCGCGGGCCGCGCGGCGAGCATCGTCCCGTGCAGTTTCGCTATCTCGGCGGTGGCGGCGGCGCGCTCCTTGAGTTGAGCGTCGGAGAAAAATTCCACGGTCGGCGCCTCGTCGTTGCGGTCGGCGTCTTCGGTCTGATTCAGGATCGCGTAGATCTGGAAATATTCCTTCTGCGTGAGCGGGTCGTATTTGTGCGTGTGGCATTGCGCGCACGCCATCGAGGTGCCCATCCAGACCGCCATCGTGGTGTTCACCCGGTCGATGACCGCGACGCTGCGGAACTCCTCGTCGTTGGTGCCGCCCTCGGTGTTGTTCATCGTGTTGCGATGAAATCCTGTCGCGAACAACTGCTCGTCCGTCGGGTTCGGTAGCAAATCCCCCGCGATCTGCTCAACGGTGAATTGATCGAACGGCAGGTTGCGATTGAACGCGTCGATCACGTAGTCGCGGTAGCGCCAGATGCTACGCGGTTGGTCGTCGGCATAGCCCTTCGAGTCGGCGTAGCGCGCAAGGTCGAGCCACGCCCGCGCCCAATGCTCGCCGTAGGCCGGCTTCGCAAGCTGGCGGTCGACGTAGTTTTCGTAGGCGTTGGCACTTGGGTCGCGGGCGAAGGCATCGACGTCCGCCAAGGTCGGCGGCAACCCCGTGAGATCGAGCGCGAGCCGACGCGCCAGCGTCGCCCGATCCGCTTCGGGTTGCGGACGGAGCCCGGCTTGCTCCAGTCGCGCCAGAATGAAACGATCGATCGCGCCGCGCGGCCACGCCTTGTCCTTCACCGCGGGCAGGGGCGCGCGCCGCGGCGGGGCATACGACCAATGCGTCGCGTAGTTGGCACCTCCCGCAATCCAGCGCTTCAGCAAATCGACTTCCGTGGGCGAAAGCGATTTCCCCGCCTTGCGGGGCGGCATGACTTCTTCGTCATCGGTGCTGAGGATGCGCGCAAGGAGTTCACTCTTCTCTGGTTTGCCCGGCACGATCGCGAAACCACCGCCGCCGAGATCCGTTGTCGCCCCCTCCAGGGTGTCGAGCCGGAGACCGTTCTGGCCGCCCTTTCGCTCGTGGCCATCGGGCCCGTGGCAGCGATAGCATTTCTCCGAGAGGATTGGCCGGATGTCGCGATTGAAGTCTGGCACCGGCTGCGCCGCGCGGGCGAGGGTCGCGAGAAAAACGATGGGCAGGAGAATCCGCATGAGGCAGCGGAAACGTGGTCGCGCGCCATGGCCGGCGCAACGCTGCAATCGTATTTTCTACAGCAGCGTCCCGCGCAGGACCGCGTAGCCGACACTGAAATAAATGATCAGCCCCGTCACGTCCACGAGCGTCGCGACGAACGGCGCGCTTGAGGTCGCCGGATCGAAGCCCAGCCGCTTGAGCCCAAGCGGAAGCATCGAGCCGATGAGCGAGCCCCAGAGCACGACGCCGACCAGGGAGCAACCGACGGTCACGCCCACCAACCCCCAGTGCGGGCCGTAGATGTCGGAAAACTGAGCCCAAATCACGATGCGCAGAAAGCCGATCGCACCCAGCAAGAGACCGAGCAGCGTGCCGGCCGCCAGCTCCCGCCGCATCACGCGCCACCAGTCGCCCAATTTAAACTCTCCGAGCGCCAGTGCGCGGATCACCAGACTCGCGGCCTGCGATCCAGCATTGCCGCCGGAGCTGATCACGAGGGGGACAAAAAGTGCCAGCACCACGGCCTTCGCGATTTCGTCCTCGAAATAACTCATGGCCGTCGCCGTGAGCATTTCGCCAAGGAACAACACGACGAGCCAGCTCGCCCGTTTCTTCACCATCCGCGACAGCGCGATCGTGGTGTAAGGTTCGTCGAGGGCTTCACTGCCACCGAGTTTTTGAATGTCCTCGGTCGCCTCGGCTTCGGAGACGTCGAGCATGTCATCGACCGTCACGATGCCGATGAGGACTTGGTTTGCATCCGTCACCGGCAGCGCCACGCGATCAAATTTTTTGAAGAGCGCGAGCGCCTTTTCCCGATCGTCGGACGGCGCGAGCGTCGTGTAAATGCCATCGAGCAGTTCGCGCACGGGCCGCTCCAGCGGCGAAACGAGGAAGCGGCGGACGCGCACGTCATCAATGAGTCGCCCCTCGTCGTCCACGACGTAGACCATGTTGAGCGTCTCGCGGTCGTAGCCGTGCGTGCGGATGTAATCGAGCGCCTGCCCCACGGTCCACTCCGGCCGCACGGCGACAAAATCCAGCGTCATCAGCCGCCCGACACTATGCTCAGGATACGCGAGCAGCGATTCGGCCACCTGCCGCTCCGCCGGCGAGAGCATCGCGAGGAGCTGCATCGCCACATCGAGGGGAAGCTCGTTGAGGAAGGCCGTGCGATCGTCCGGTGGCAGTGCGTTGAGCAGCGCGGCCACCTGCTCCTGATTCAACGCGCGCAGGAGCTTTCTCTGCTCGGCATGCGGCATGTAAGTGAAGATCGCAACGGACAGCTCGCGCGCGCACAGGCGAAACAGCGCCGCGAGCGTTTCCACCGGGAGGTCCGCCACCAACGGCGCAAGATCGGCCGCGAGCCACGGTTCGAGTAACCTCTTCAGCGCCGCCGCATCCTTCCGCGCGACGAGCGTCGCGATCTCGGTTTTGATCTCGGCCGGCTTGGTCATGGCCCACGGAGGCAGGACGCCCGCGCCGCTTCAAGTGCGCATCCCAACATCACCTCACGCATTCAATTCGCCTCGGAATATCCCGTGACCCGCCGCAAGGCCTGATTCGCGAGCCGACCAAGCACGGCGCACACAACGAGCGTGGCGATGATGCCGGCCACAAACATCCAAGTCTCCATCACATCGCTAAAGCGCAGCTGCTCGAGCTTGGCCGCAGCTAGCGCCGCCAGCGCCGTGCGCGGCGTGATGCCAACAAGCGTGCCGATGGTGTAGGGCCAGAGAGGCACCCGCCCGGCCGCGAGCACGAAATTGGCGATGGCAAAGGGCGATGCCGGCGGGATCCGCAGCAGCGTGACGACAAACAGGGTGCGGCCCGGGCCCCGTTCCAAGAGCGAGCGGAAAACCGCGTCCCACTTCGGCTTCTCGCGAATTACCTCCAGCACCCGATCACGCGCGATCCAACGGCCGATCGCATACGCGATGAGCGAGGCCGCAGTGATGGTCACCAGCGCGAGCGGCAGGCCCTGCGCGAAACCAAACGCCCACCCCGCGAGAATCGCGCAGGAATACGTCGGCACAAACGAGAGCCCCATGAGCAGGCCGATGAAGAGAAAATAAATCAGCAGCCCCTCGTTGCCATGGGCCCGCAACCACGGGCCAAATTGCGTGAGCGTCGCCAACAACACAAACCCGCCCAGCGGCGGCCAGAACGACAGCACGATCGCGACCGGCCCCGCCGCCCCAAGGCGACGAAACCACCCGACATTGGCATTCTGGGGCGCGGCAGGAAGTGGATCCACGGCGCCTTTGTGCGGAGTATTCTCGCCGGCGACAAGTCCCGGCACCGAGAAAGAATACCCGGCACCAATTCGAGTTTTTCGTGCCCATGACAACCGGCTGCCTCGATCACGCATTCGGCAGGGCGCAGAGGACGTGACGTCAACGGTCGGCGTGGCACGAGCATCTTCCCCATGCGCCTCAGCCCACGCGCGTGACGCCCGTGCCACCACAGCACCTGGCTGATCTCACTTTCGGTTTCGCCCCATTCGGCACGTGGACTCGAAATGGACTTGTCCGCGCGTCCGATCCGGCATCGTTTGCTCATCTCCCCGCGACGGTCACCCAAGACTTTCCTCCCCGTCCCGCCCTCGCCCCCATGAAAAATCTCCGTGCCCTGCTGTTGTTCGTTACGCTTGGTGCGCTCGGCGCGCCTGCGCTCCGTGCCGCCACTGCCCCCCGGCCCAACATCGTCGTCTTCATCTCCGACGACCACAGCCTGCTCGACTCCGCACCCTACGGCGCGACCGACATTCGCACGCCCAACCTCACGCGCCTCGCCGCCGAGGGCGTGAAGTTCACGCACGCCTTCACCGCCTCGCCGAGTTGCGGGCCGAGCCGCACCGCGCTCCTGACCGGCCTTTGGCCCGCCCGCAACGGTGCCGAGCCCAACCACAAGCCCAAGAATCCCGGCGTCGCCTCGCTCCCGCCCGTGCTCCACGCGCTCGGCTACGAAGTCGCCGCCATCGGCAAGGTCGCGCACAACGACTTCGCCAAATATCACGATTTCGATTTCGCCACCGGTCCCAATGTCGGCGTGACCGAGACCGCCGCCGTCGCGAAATTTCTCGCGGAGCGCGACGCCTCCAAACCGCTCTGCCTCTTCGTCGGCACGCGCCACCCGCACACCCCTTGGCTCGACGCCAGCGCCTACGATCCCGCGCAGATCAAGCTTCCACCCACCTTCGTGGACACGCCCGGCACCCGCGAACAACGCGCCCGATACGCCGCCTCGGTCACCGAGGCCGACCGCCTCCTCGGCGAAGTTCGCGCGCTCGCACAACAACATCTTCCCGCCGACACCGTCTTCATTTACACCGCCGACCACGGCGCCGCGTGGCCGTTTGCGAAATGGGATCTCTACGACGCCAGCACGCGAGTGCCATTTCTTGTCGCCTGGCCCGGACACCTGAAACCCGCCACGAACTCCGACGCCATGATTTGCCTGCCCGACCTGATTCCGACGTTCATCGATCTTGCCGGCGGTCAGGTCCCAGCCGGCCTCGACGGTCGGTCCTTCGCGAGTGTTCTGCGCGGCACGGCCACCGCTCATCGCGAACGCGTGTTCGCCACCTGCACCGGCGACGGCGATTTCAACGTCTACCCGATTCGCAGCGTCCGCACGCGCGACTGGAAATACATCCGCAACCTGCACCCTGAGTTTCAGCACCATACCCACATTTCCCGCTCCTCCGGCGAGCCCAACGGCATCCAATATTGGCGCACCTGGCTCGCCGCCGCCGAACGCAACCCCGCCGCCGCCGCCGTGGTGCAACGCTACATCGAGCGCCCCGCCGAGGAAATCTACGATCTTTCCACCGATCCGTTCGAACTGCACAACCTCGCCGCCGATCCGCAACACGCCGCCCGCCTCACCGCGCTGCGCGCCGAGCTCGACGCGTGGATGAAGCAACAGGGCGACACCCAACCCGTCGTCGGAAAACCGCTTCTCCGCGGTGAACCCGTGACGTTGATCACGCCGGTTAACGCCAAGAAGAAATGAGTTTCCCGCGATGCCACATCCGCCGTTTTCTCGCCGCGGCTGCCATCGCATCGTGCGCCCTCGCGGCTCGCGCCGCATTCCCCGCACCGACGAACAACCAAGACGTCACTGGTAATCCGCTCACGTCGCCCCAAGCCGCGCTCCGCGGCATCCACCTCCCGCCCGGCTTCAAGGCCACGCTGTTCGCCGCCGAGCCCGATGTCCAAAATCCCATCGCGATGTGCTGGGACGAACGCGGCCGCCTCTGGATCGCCGAGAACTACACCTACTCCGACAGCAAAGAGCGCTTCGACCTGAAGCTGCGCGACCGCATCGTCATCTTCGAGGACACGGACAACGACGGCCGCTTCGACCGGCGCACGGTGTTCGCCGACGACCTCCAAATGCTCACGAGCATCGAGCGCGGCTTCGGCGGCGTTTACGCGCTGTGTCCGCCGCACCTCCTTTTCATCCCGACAAAGGACGATCACCCGAGCGGCCCGCCGCAGATTCTGCTCGACGGTTTCAGCACGACAGCGGCCAGCCGACACACCTTTGCCAATGGGCTGAAATGGGGCCCCGACGGCTGGCTCTACGGCCGCATCGGCATCAGCAGCACGAGTTGGATCGATGTGCCCGGCACGCCACTCGAAAAACGGCAGCCCACCGCCGGCGGCATCTGGCGCTACCATCCCACGCGCAAAATTTTCGAGCCCTACTGCCACGGCACGACCAACCCCTGGGGCTCCGACTGGGACGAACACGGGGAACTCTTCTTCATCAACACCGTCATCGGCCACCTCTGGCACGGCATCCAAGGCGCGCACTTCAAACGCATGCACGGCGACGACCCCTATCCGAACATCTACGGCCTGCTCGATCAGCACGCTGATCACTATCATTGGAATACCGGCGAGGCGTGGAGCGATGTGCGCACGATTGGTGTCTCGGACGTGTCGTCCCGCGCGGGCGGTGGTCATGCGCATGTTGGGATGATGATTTACCAGGGCACGAATTTCCCGCCCGAGTATCGCGGCAAATTTTTCACCAATAACCTCCACGGCCGCCGCGTGAACGTCGATCGCCTCGAGCGCTCCGGCAGCGGTTACGTCGGCAAGCACGAACCCGACTTCATGACGATGGACGACCCATGGTTCCGCGCCGTCGAAATCCAATCCGGCCCCGACGGAGGCGTCTACATTCTCGACTGGAGCGACATCGGCGAATGCCACGAGAACGACGGCGTCCATCGCGAATCCGGCCGCATCTACAAAATCACTTACGGCGACGCCCAGCGCCCTCCTGAAACGAATCTTGCGAAACTCAGCGATGCAGAACTGGTGCGTCTGCAGCTCAGCGGCAACGAGTGGCTCGTCCGCATGGCGCGCTGGGAATTGCGCCAGCGCGCGTGGAAAAACTCCGGCCTGCCCGCGACCGCACCGCTGCTGCTCGATCAATTTTCCTCCGCTCCCACCGCAGCGAAAAAACTCAACGCGTGGTGGACGCTCCAGCAGATTTCCGAATTCGCACCGAGTGCCACGAGTCCGGAGATTGGAATCTCCGCGCGCATGCAACAGGCGCTGCTCCGTAGCGACAGCGAATACCTGCAACGGTGGGTGCCCGCCTCGATCGGCGCACGCGATCGTCCCGAACTCGCGGTGAAGAGCGCGCTCATTCGTCTCGCCTGGGCTTCGCAGTTGCCCGCCCTCCCTGTCCGCGAACGCGTCGCCCTCGCCGCGCGGCTCCTCGCGTTTCCCGCGGATTCCGCCGACCACAATCTTCCGCTGCTGTATTGGTTTGGCCTCCGCGATCTGCCGCCGGCGGAACTGCTCAAACTTGTGCGCGACTGTCGGGTGCCGCTCGTCAACCAGTTCATCGCGCGGCGCATCGCCGCGGACATCGAGACGAATCCCGGTGTGCTCAACGCACTGCTTGCGCTCGAAGCGCCTTCCGCGGACGGAACGCTCGCGCCCGACATTCTTCTCGGCCTCGCGGATGCCCTCAAAGGCTGGAGCAAGGCGAAGCGGCCCGCCGCGTGGGATGCGTTTGCCGCGCGTGTCAGTTCGTCACTCGACGATTCCGCTAAAAATTTGCTGCGCGATCTTGAAGTTGTCTTCGGCAGCGGTCGCGCCCTCGCAGATGTCCGCGCCATTGCACTCGATGCCAAAGCGAGTTCCGACAACCGCCGCGCCGCCTTGCGCACGCTCATCGAGGCGAAGGCCCCGGATTCACGCAAAGTCTGCGAGTCGCTCCTGAGCGTGCCCGCGCTGAGCGTCGCCGCGATTCAGGGCCTCGCGACTTTCGACGATCCGGCGGCCGCCGAGCGCATCATCGCGCGCTACCGCGGACTCTATGCCCACGAACGTCCCGCCGCCATCGCGGCGCTCGCATCGCGCCCGAGTTTCGCGCGCGTGCTCCTCAACTATCTGGGCAATCCCACCGCGAAGACCGTCATCCCCCGCGAGGATCTCACGCCGGTGTTCGCGCGGCAGATCCGCAGCTTCAACGACTCTGCGCTCACCGCGCGACTCGCCGAAGTCTGGGGCGAGACGCGCGAGTCTCCCGCCGAAAAGCAAAAGCTCATCGCCGCGCTGAAAGCGAAGCTCACGCCCGAGTTCATCCGCCGCGGCGATCCCAGCCGCGGTCGCGCCGTGTTCGGCAGCGTCTGCGCCGGGTGCCACCAACTCTACGGCGAAGGCGCCGCGGTGGGCCCCGATCTTACGGGCAGCGGCCGCCACGAAATCGGTTACCTCATCGAAAACATCGCCGACCCCAGCGCCGTCGTCGCCGCCGATTTTTTGTTGAACGTCGTCACGTTGAAAGATGGCCGCGTTCTCAACGGTCTCGTGAGCACCCGGACCGAGCGCACCCTGACTTTGAAAATGCTGGACCTCGTCACCGTCGTCGATCGCACCGACATCGCGAAACTCGAACAACTACCCGTGAGCCTCATGCCCGAGGGTCTGCTCAACGCGCTCGACGACCGGCAAGTCAGCGACCTAATCTCCTACCTCACGACCGCGACCCAGGTGCCGCTACCCAAATAGCGCCGGCCCACCGCGTGGCCGCAGCCTTTATTGGACATCCCCACCACCCCTATGAAACCTCTGGCAATCCTCCCACCATGCGCAGGCCTGCTGTGGGCATTTTCCCCCGCTGTGTTTGGTGCCGACGCACCGAAGTCCGCCGAGGTCGTCGAACTCAGTCCTTTCACCGTCAACACCAGCACCGACCTCGGCTACGTCGCCGAGAACACGCTCGCCGGCAGTCGGCTCAACACGAAGCTCCGCGACACCGCGAGCTCGGTGTCCGTCTTCACGAAGGAGTTTCTCGACGACCTCGCCATCACCGATCTCACGCAGTTGATGGAATACACCGTGAACGGTGAGATGGACACCAACTCGCAGGGCGCCAGCTCCGAGCAGAACCGCATCATCGGCGGCCACGCGCTCACCGCCGGCATCCAGATTCGCGGTCTCATCGCGGGCCAAGGGATGGATTATTTTCCAAGCATCACGCCCAGTGATCCCTACCGCGTCGGTCGCTACGAGGACAGCCGCGGGCCCAACAGCATTCTCTTCGGCATCGGTTCGCCCGGCGGCCTGCTCAACCAGTCCTCGAAGATCGCGGAAACGCACCGCAACACGGCCAACCTCCGCTACACGGGCGGCTCGTGGCGCCGCCACCGCAGCGAACTCGACGTGAACCGCGTCCTCATCAAAGACCAACTCGCGTTCTCGCTCGCCGCGCTGGACCAGAACAACGGCGGCTGGCGCGCCTTCGACTTTCAGGACAAGCGCCGCCTCTTCGGCTCTGTCACCTACCGCCCGCTGCGCACGCTCACGATCACGGCGATGGGTGAGACGGGCCGCGACAAGACCGCGGTCGTCCGCTCGTTTTCCGAAATGGAGCAGGTGCTCGCGTGGTATGACAACCGCATGGCACGCGGCGCGGACGCGGTGACATTCGTGCCCGCCCTCGTCGCACCCACCGCCGCGCAGCAAGCGCTCGGCGTCACCGCCCGCGACAGCACGCGCGGCGGCCTGAACCGCCGCGCGACCTTTATCGAAAACGACGGCACGATATTCGACGCGGTCGGCACGTTTCTCACCGGCAGCTACAACAGCGCGGTCGTGCGTGCGCCCGACGGCACGCCCGGCATCACTTCCGGGGTCTTCCGCATCCACGATCCGAAATTCTATCCGCTGAACGGCAACGCCGCCGGCCCCGGCATGAATCGCGATCAGGACCTGCGCAACTACACGATCATCGCCGACTGGCAGCCCGCGAAGAATCTCATCCTCAACCTCGCCCAAAATTATCAGCGCACGAATGCCGTCGTGAATCTCATGAACGGCAACAGCCCCGTCCTCCGCGGCGAGGCCAACCGCACGCTCGGCATCGGTGGGCCGACCAATCCCTACGCGGGCCGGATGTATTTCGACGGAAACTGGACGCGCGACATCCACTACGGCGACAGCCGCGAGTCGCGCCTCTCCGCCTCCTACGCGCTCGACACGAAATCAAAATGGTTCGGCACCCACCGCCTCGCCGCCTCCGCCTCGCGCACCAATGTCACGGATATCCGGGCCAACTCCTGGCTCGTGCTCGCCGGTCGTCCCTACAACGCCGACCCAAGCAACGCCAACAATCGGATCAACGTGCGGAATTATCTCACCGAGGGAAACTACGGCACCTACCGCGTCGGCGACTGGCGCTCGCTCCCCGCCACGATCAATTTCGACGGCCGCACCTTTTCGACCGCGTATGCGAACGTCGCGGCGGGCGGCGCGGACAACGGCGGGATGAAACAGCAGATCGATTCCACGCTCGGCGCGCTCCAGAGCTACTGGTGGAGCGGCCGGCTCGTCACGACGTTCGGCTACCGCAAGGACAAGGTGGAAAACAACCAACTCGGCTATCGCACCGATCCGATTCAGGGCGAAGTCGCGGACCGCGATCCTTCGAAAGGGAACATCGTCAACATGCTGGGGCAGACGCGCACCGCCGGCCTCGTTTTTCACGTGACCGACTGGCTCTCGTTCATCGCCAACAAATCGTCGAACGTCGGCGTGCCGCCGCTCGCGCGCACCACGTTTCCCGAGGGGAGACTGGCCCCGCTTTCAAAGGGCCGCGGCGAGGACTACGGCCTCGGCCTCGATCTCCTCGACGGAAAATTGAACGCGCGTTTCGTTTATTTTACCGGCAGCGAGCGCGGACGCGTGACCGCACCCGTCGCTGGGACGTTGGCGAACACGAACGTGCGCGTGATGGATGCGTTCGCCGGCGTGCTCGTCGGCAACGGGCTGCCCTTTTCCGCCGCGCAGTGGAGCCCGATCTACAAGACTTACACGCCGCCGGTGAATTCGATCTCCAACGATTTCGATTCGAAGGGCTACGAGGCGCGCGTCACCGCGAACCTCACGCGCAACTGGCGGCTCGTCGCCAACTACTCCTACACCGACTCCGGCCGCAACGGCCTCGCGCAGGAGGCGATCGATTGGTATGGGATGAAGCAGCTCGATCCGGTGCTGCTCGCGCAGGGCGTCTCCCAAAACGCCGCCGGCCAATATGTGGTTGATCCCGCCGCCTATTTGACCGGCGGGACGATTGCGAAATGGATCGAGCTCTCCCGGCAGAATCCCGGCGCAAACCTGAACACGGTCACCACCTCGACGGGCATCCCGATCGCGCAGGAAATTTTCAATCTCGTGGACACGTTGAACGCGGAAAAAGAATCGCAGCAGAAACGCTGGGGCGTGCGCCCGCACAAGATCAGTCTGTTCACGGCCTACGATTTCAAGTCGGGCCGGCTCGCGGGTTTCACGGTCGGCGGCGGCTGGCGCTGGCGGAGCGCCAATGTGATCGGCGAGAATTCCAAAGGGCAGGAAATCCGCGGCACCGTAATCACCGCCGCAGATCTCATGCTCGGCTATGCGCGGAAATTTCAAGGCCTGCCGGGCCGCGTGCGTTTCCAAGTCAACGTCGCGAACCTTTTTAATCGCGACGAGATCATCCCGTCGCGCCTCGCGACGAGCGCCACCGCGCCGGACGGTTTCATCCTGCCCGGCGGCCGCGGCGTCGCCTACAGCCGTTATGATCTCACCCAGCCGCGCGAGTATCGGTTCACGACAACGTATTCGTTCTGATGTCCAACCTCCATGACCTTCCCAAGCGCGCTCCCGCTCTTTCTGCTTTTTTCCCTCGGAACACTCCACGCCGCTGCGCCGCGCCCCAACGTCGTCGTTCTCCTCGTCGATGACCTCGGCTGGGGCGACGTGAGTTGCCTGAATAACGGTGCGGTCAAGACCCCCCATATCGACCGCATCGCCGCCGCCGGCGTGAAGTTCACCTCCGGTTACGTCACCGCTCCGCTCTGCGGGCCGTCACGCGCGGCGTATTTCAGCGGACGCTATGCGCAGCGCTTCGGGTTCGTGGACAACAGCGGCGGCATCCCCACCACGCAGATGCTGCTGCCCGGCGTGCTACGTGCCGCCGGCTACCGCACCGCCCTCCTTGGCAAATGGCACAGCACGGGGCCGATGCCGCACGCCCGCGGCATCTTCGACGAGACGCTCTGCTCGCCGGTCTCCAGCCCGTTTATTGACTACCACCACCCGAAGCTCGCCCGCAACGGCGTGGTCGAGGAGAGCGACGAATACTCCACCGATCTTTTCGCGCGCGAGGCGGTCGCGTTTATCGAGCGCAACAAGGCGAACCCTTTCGCGCTGACCGTCACCTTCAACGCCCCGCACATCCTCCGCGTCGTGAAAAACGCCCAGCTCATCCGCGCCGACTACGACGCCGCGCTCGCGGCCGGCAAACGTCTCGACATCCCGAAGGTCCCGATGGCGCGCTCGGGCGACGCCGAGAAATACGCCGCGCAGTTTCCCAGCGACACCGCGCGCGCCGACACCGTCGCCACCATCGCCGCCCTCGACGAAGCCGTCGGTCGCATCCTCGACACGATCCAGTCTGCGGGCTTGGAGCGAAACACCATCGTCGTTTTCTTCGGCGACAACGGCGGCCACCCCGAGAACCGCAGCGAGAGCCTCCCGCTCCGCGACTACAAATGGAGCCTCTACGAAGGGGGAATCCGCGTGCCGTTTCTCGCGTGCTATCCCGGCGTCTTTCCCGCGGGCCTCACGTTTTCCTCGCCCGTCAGCTCACTCGATATTTTCCCCACGGTCGCCGCGCTCACCGGCGTCACGCCGCCCACCGATCTCGATGGCGCAAACCTCGTTCCCTTTCTCACCGCCAAGAATCCTTCCACCCGCACCGCCGCGCCCCACGACGCGCTCTTCTTCGCCATGAGCGGCCTCGGCGCCGTCCGCGCCGGCGATTGGAAACTCGTCCTCGACGCCGACGGCACGCCGCACCTCTTCAATCTTGCGCGCGACATCGCCGAAAAAACCGATCTCGCCGCCGCGGAGTCCACGCGCGTCGCCGCCCTCAAAACCAAGTGGCAAACGTGGCACGCCCAAATGCCGCCGCCGCAGCGCCCCGCCGGAAAGAAGGACGCAAAATAGCCGGCCCGTGCCGCGACTCAGCGGGGAACGTCGGCCAGCAGCGCCGTGACAAAGGGGGAACGCTCCACCGCCGCTTCAACCACCGCGAGGCCCGGAATCTTGGCGCGTTGGCGGAGCGTCTCAACGTGCCCCAGAAATGTTCGGCCGGCCGCACGATCAGCGGAAGCGATATCCGCAGCGGCGCGCGTCGCCGACAGCGCGCAAATGAAGCTCAGCCGAAAAATGCGTGGCCCACGGCGGTTCGTCCCGAAGCAATCAGAAAGTTGTTTCACGAGCAGAGGACTGCAGTTCAGCCGAGCGCGCCTCAACCGGCATTGACTAGCGCCAGTGCAAGACCGCGGTCACGGGATAGTGGTCGGAGGGAAAACGCCCGTCGCGCGACGAGCGATCGATCTCGCTGGCGCGGGCCACGAAATGATCGGTGTGAAAGATGAAATCGATCCGCGAGCCTTTCACCGTGCCCTTGAACCCATTAAAACTCGACTCTTCGGGGCGGCGCACCGGATGCACGGCGCGAAACGAGTCGATCCAGCGAATCGCGCCCGGCGTCTCGGGCCGCACCAGGACGGCGTAGGCGGGATTGTCCTCGTTGATGTTGAGATCGCCGGTCAACAGCGCCGGTGCGCCCGCGGCCAGCTCGGCCACGCGCTGCGCGATCAGTTTGCTCGCTTCCAGGCGGGCGATTTTTCCGACGTGATCGAAATGCGTGTTGGCGTAAAGGAAGTCGCGTCCGTTCGCCCGCTCGGTCAAGCGCACCCACGTGCAAATGCGGGTGAGCGCGGCGTCCCACGATTTGCTGCCCGGCACGTCCGGCGTTTCCGAGAGCCAGAAATCACCCTGCGCTCCGACGGTAAACCGCGACTTTTTGAAACCGATCATCGCCCACTCGCCCGCGCGCTTGCCGTCACTGCGCGCGACACCGACGAACGCGTAGCCGGCCATTCGTTCGATGATCAGATCGTGCTGATCCGCGAGCACCTCTTGAAACCCAATCAAATCCGGATCGAAGCGGGCGATCACCGCGAAGAATTGATCGATCCGCTGCGGCCACGCGTTGTCCCCATCCTTGGCGGCGGAGTAGCGCACGTTGAAAGACATCACGCGCATCGCCGGCGCTGGTTCGGCGGCACCCGCCGTCCTCACGCTACAGCAGGCGACCATTATCAGTAACACGCGACGAAACATCAGAGCAAGGAAGGGCATGGGGATGGTGCATTGCTGCACGGATTCTCCGTCGGATGCAATCGGCGATCGCCCGGGCCGCCCCGAAGGCGCATCGGACGTGTGCCAGAGCAAACTTACGGCACGACTTTCGGCTCCGGCTTCCGCACGCGGATGTGCAGGAAGTAGGCGGCCACCGCGGCGTCTTGCAGCAATGGGTGCGCGCGCACCGAGGCGGCGGAGGGACACGGTTCCGCAAATTTCTCAAGCGTGAAGCCCGCCGCCACGAGGAGATTGAGCCATTCGCTGATTGTCCGATGGAAGCGCGGCACTTTGAACATCGGCAGCCCGCGCCGCAGTGACTCCGGCGCGTTGCCGAAAATCCACTCGTCCACGCGCCCACGCGCGTCGACGAAGTAGTCCCCCACTTCGATCGCGTAGGTTACGCGCTCCTCGTCGCGACAGTTGCGGCGATGCGGCGGGTTGAAGCACGGGTGCGTCATCGAGAATTGCAAGAAGCCGCCGGGCCGCAGCACCCGAAACGCCTCGGCCAGCACCTGCTCGATCTCGGGGATGTCCATCAAGCTCATGAACGCGGTCGCAAAATCAAAGGACGCGTCCGCAAACGGCAGTTCCACTGCGCTCGCTTCGCGATAGGTGATACCGAGCGGGGCGCGCGTTTCTTCGGCCTCCGCGTGGCGGATGAAGGTCGCGGCGATGTCGATCGCGGTCATCGTCGCGCCGCGCTTGGCGACGAGCCGGGTGTTGTGCCCCTCGCCACATCCGAGATCGAGACCGACGCGCCCGGCCACGGGTGGCAGCAATTCCAGAAATGCCGGCGTGTTGAGCTGGTCGCGGTAAACGTCGTAGCCCGCGCGCGCGAGTTTCGTCCAAGCGTCGGCGTTCTTATTCCAAAATTCCCCCACGGTGCGGTGATTCATGCGCGGGCCGAACTGTGCGCGTCGGCTGGCCCGCGGCAATCGCCGAAGCCGCCCATGGGCAAGGTGCCCGTGCCACTCCCCACGCTGAACTCACTTCCTTTTCCACCTGCTGACACGCAAATCGAAATCGCGGCTTTGCGTGCCGGCGGGTTTGCGCTACGGTCGTCCCTCATGTCCGGCGATCTCTCCGAACTCTACCAGCAGGTCATCCTCGACCACAACAAGCGCCCGCGCAATCGCGGCAAGCTGCCCACGGCCAACCGCGTCGCCCACGGCGACAACCCGACCTGCGGCGACCAGTGCAGCGTTTACCTGCGGCTCGACGCCGGCGCACCGGGACAACCCGAGCGCATTGCGGAGATTTCGTTCGATGGTTCCGGTTGTGCCATTTCGCAGGCCAGCGCCTCCCTCATGACCACGCAGGTGAAGGGCAAGACCGCCGCCGAGGTCGAGGCGATGTTCAAAAATTTCCACCACATCGTGACGACGGGCGAGACAGCCGAAGAGATCAGCGACCTGGCCGCCTTCGCGGGCGTGCATGCGTTTCCTGCCCGCATAAAGTGCGCTACCCTTGGCTGGCACGCCACGCTCAACGCGCTGCACGGTGAAGCCACACCGGCGACGACCGAAAAATACACGGACTAAGGCAATTGATTCAAAAGCGAGAAAGCCACGAACCGGCCGTCTGCTTCCTGGTTTCCTGGCTTCCGAATTGATTCCGGCTTCAAAAATAAATTGCCATGACTTCTTCTTGGAAAAACGTCCGCGCCGACTTCCCGATTTTGCACCAGCAGGTGAACGGCAAGCCGCTCGTCTATCTCGACAGCGCCGCCACCGCCCAGAAGCCGCGCGCCGTAATCGACGCTCTCGTCCACTATTACGAGCGGGACAACAGCAACGTCCACCGCGGGCTCCACGCGCTCTCGATGCGCGCAACCGATGCCTACGAGGGGGCGCGCACGCGCATCGGCAAGTTCATCAACGCCGCCGATCCCGCCGAAATCATTTTCACGCGCGGCACAACCGAGGGGATCAACATCGTCGCCAGCAGCTACGCGGCCCGGCTCAAACCCGGCGACGTGATTCTCATCACCGAGATGGAGCACCACTCCAACCTCGTGCCGTGGCAGCAGGCCGCCAAGGCCAGCGGCGCGACGCTGCGCTATGTGCCCGTGCTCGGTGCCGACGCCGAGGGCGGCCTCGATCTCACGGCGCTCGACGCGCTCCTCACGCCACAGGTCAAGGTCTTCGCCTTCACGCACCTCTCCAACACACTCGGCACGATCAACCCCGCCGCCGAACTCTGCCGCCGCGCGCGCGCCGTCGGTGCAATCAGCGTGATGGATGCGGCGCAGTCCATCGGCCACGGGCCGTTCGATGTGCGTGCGCTTGGCGCGGACTTCGTCGCGTTTTCCGGTCACAAGATGTGCGGGCCCACCGGCATCGGCGTGCTCTACGGTCGCCGCGCCCTCCTCGACAATCTCGCTCCCGATGAGACCGGCGGCGGCATGGTCGTCAGCGTCACCTACGAGGACGCGAAATGGAAACCCGCCCCCGAGCGCTTCGAGGCCGGCACGCCCAACATCGCCGATGCCATCGCGCTCGGCACCGCCTGCGATTATCTCGACGCCCTCGGCCGTGACCAAATCGCGCAACATGATCGTCAGCTCGCCGCACTCGCGCGCGAGAAACTCGCCACCATCCCCGGCATTCGGATCATCGGACCCGGCACCGGCGGCGAGCGCAGCGGCCTCGTCAGTTTCGCCTTCGCTGACGTGCATGCGCACGATGTCGTGACCTTCGCCGACGAAGACGGCATTGCCCTCCGCGGCGGCCACCACTGCAACCAGCCGCTCATGCGCAAACTCGGCCTCACGGGCACCACGCGCGCGAGTTTTTACCTCTACAATACCGAGGAAGAAATCGATCTGCTCGTCGCGAGCCTGCGGCGCATCGTGAAATTTTTCAGCGCCGGTTGAAGCCGGATTGCTCTTCCGAAGGCAAGCGCGCTTGCGCGCGTCCAAACCGCGCCCGCAAGCGGGCTGCCTACACGGACAAATTAAAATCAGGAATCTGACCGGTGAAATTATTGAGCTTCCCCAAGGTGGGACGGCGCGGGTTTGAAAGTAGGGCGGGTCTCTGCCCCGCCTTTGGAGCCCTGAGGGCAGGTCGAAGACCTGCCCTACCTCAGCGGCTCGGTCTCTTCTTTTTGTAATCCTCGGCGTATGCCCGAGTCGGCAGTTGACCGTCCGCCCGGCGCGTCTTTCAACTTTCACCTTTTAACCCTCAGCCTCTTCCTTCCATGAGCCTCACTATCAAGCCCGCGTCGTCGTGCGCCTTTGACCAAATCTCCCTCGGCGAAGTCATGCTTCGCCTTGATCCCGGCGAGGGCCGGATTCGCACCGCGCGCAATTTCCAAGTCTGGGAAGGCGGCGGAGAATACAACACATCGCGCGGTCTCCGCAAAGCCTTCGGCCTGAAGACCGCGGTCGTGACCGCGTTCGTCGACAACGAGGTCGGCCATCTCGTCGAGGATTTCATCATGCAGGGCGGCGTCGCGACCGACTTCATCAAGTGGCGCGAAGACGACGGCATTGGCCGCACCGTCCGCAACGGCCTCAACTTCACCGAGCGCGGCTTCGGTATCCGCGGCGCCGTCGGCAATCCCGACCGTGGCAACACCGCCGCCTCGCAGCTCAAGCCCGGTGAAATCGACTGGGAGCACATCTTCGGTAAACTCGGCGTGCGCTGGTTTCATACCGGGGGCATCTTTGCCGCGCTCTCCGAGAGCACGGCCGCCGTCACCATCGAGGCCGTGAAGGCCGCGAACAAGCACGGCACCATCGTGAGCTACGATTTGAATTACCGTCCTTCGCTGTGGAAAACCATCGGTGGCCTGAAGAAAGCGCAGGAGGTCAACCGCGAGATTGCGAAGTATGTCGATGTCATGATCGGTAACGAAGAGGACTTCACCGCCTCGCTCGGTTTCGCCGTCAAGGGCGCGGAAGATCTGAAGCACATCGAGACCGACGCGTTTAAGGCGATGATTGAGACGGCCGTGAAGGAGTTTAAAAACTTTAAGGTTGCCGCGACCACGCTCCGCCACGTCCACACCGCGACGGTCAACGATTGGTCCGCGATCCTGTGGCACGATGGCAAATTCCACGAAAGCCGCCAGTATCCCCGCCTCGAGATCCTCGACCGCGTCGGCGGCGGCGACTCGTTTGCGAGCGGCCTGCAGTTCGGTTTCCTCCAATTCAACGACGGGCAGAAAGCCGTCGACTATGGTGCGGCCCACGGTGCGCTCGCCTCGACCACACCCGGCGACACTTCGATGGCCACGCGCAAGGAAGTCGAAAAAGCGATCGCTGGCGGCGGCGCGCGCGTGGTGCGCTAACGCGACGGTCAGTCTTCGCTTTTCAGAAACGCGATCAAGCCGGCCAGCTCCGGCTTGGTCATCGTCTGCTCCAAGCCGTCGGGCATCAGCGAAAGGCCCGACGCCGTGAGCGAGGTCATACTTTTACGCAGGACCGTCTCCTCCGTGCCGAACGCCGTGCGCAGCGTGACGCTGCTGTCGCTCTCGCCGGCGAGCCAACCCGTGAGCGTGCGCCCGTCCTGCGTGACCACCGTCAGAGTCTGGTAACTCGGCGCGACCTCGTAGTTGGGCACGAGAATATGGAGCAGAATCGCATCCGCCGGCTGATTGCGCAGACCGGTGAGATCGGGACCCACTTTGCCACCGACGCCGCGATGCGTGTGACACGCCGAACACGAACGTTGAAACGCCCCGCGACCGAGCGCGATGTCGCCTGCCGCCGAAACCACGGCGCGATGCGCGCGATAAATTTCCATCCGGTCGCCACTTTCGATTGATTTGAAAAGTGTCTCGGCCTCGGCGCGCACCGCGGCGTCGGCATGCTTCAGCAATTGCGTGCGGCGGTTCGAGGAAATCTCCGCCGGGGCAATCACGCCCGCTTTAATTGCACTGAACAGCGCCGCGATCAGAGCCGGTCGCGCGCTCAACGTCGCGACCACCGCCTCGCGAATCTGCGGCGTGTAACGCGGCCAGTTCTCCTTCGCGAGCAGCAGTGCTCCCCCGCGCGGATCGCCGATTCGCTCGAGCGTGCGCACGGCCGCCAGTTGCAACTCCGGCGGTTGCAGGCTGCCGAGCGTCTGCGTCAGCACCGGGGCCACGACCGCAAAATCAGCGTAGCCGAGCAAAGCCAGCGCGCTGAGACGCTCGGCCGTAGGGACCTGCGGATCGTTCGCCCGCGTGGCGGCGGCTCGATACAACGCCTGTAACGCCGCGGCCTCCTCGCCGCGCAGCAGATTCGCCAGCGTTGGCTTTTCGCCGGCGGCCTTTGTCGCCGCACGACCGCGCAGGCCATCCGCCAAACCGAGCACCGCCGACATCCGCCACGCCAAGTCGCCCTCACCCGCGAACAACGGCCGCAGGAAATCGCGACACGCATCGGGCGACGCGCCCGCACCGAACACGCGGCCGAGATGCTCCATCACCACGGCGAAGTTCGCCGGATTCACCGCGCGCTGGGTTTGCAGCGCCGCGAGAAACTCACCCATCCGCGCGCCAATTCCGCTCAGCACCGCCCCACGCGTCCACCGATCGGCGCCGTCGCGGAGCGCGATTTCGGCGAGGGCCGGCACTGCAGCCGCATCGGCGATGGAGCCGAGGGCGAGGGCGGCCCAGAAGCGCACGCGCGCATCGCTATCGCGCGCGGCCGCGCGAATCAGCGCGAGCAACTCCGGCTCGGCCTCGACCCGCTCACCCGCCAATTGCACCGCCTGCTCGCGCACGCGCGCATCAACGTCGCGCAGCGCGGCCGCGATGATCGCAATCGGAAGCGGCTGCAAATCGCGGAGCGTCCACAGGGCGCGGGTGCGCGCTTCGGGTGACTTGCCGGTGGTGGCGACCATTTCGAGCGCCGCGATCACGGTGGCCGGACGTTCGCCGTGCTCAAGGAGCAGCCGTTGCGCCCGGGCGCGCCACCACTCCTCCGGCGACTCAAGATCCGCGACCAACGTCGCTGCGCTCGGGCCACGTAGCGTCGAATTTACCGCGCGCGGCACATCCTTCACCACGCGGTAAATTCGCCCGCGATCCCTGCCGCTCTCGAAGTCGAGCAGACCGCGCGATTCCTCGGGCACATAACGCGGATGATCGATTTCGCGGCGATACATGTCGGCGACGTAGAGCGCGCCGTCCGGACCATTCGCGAGGAAGACGGGGCGGAACCACACGTCGGTCGAGGCGAGAAACTCCTTGCCCGTTTCGGCCGGCGTCGAGCGGAGCGATGCACCCTCGCTCCGGAAAACTTGGCGCTGCACGAGATTTTGCGCGGGTTCGCAGATGAAGACGTTGCCCACGTGCGCCGGCGTGAGGGCCGTGCCGTTGAAAACCACGAGCCCGCACGCCGAGGTAAACGTGCCCGTGTGCGGCGCCGCCATAAGCTTCGGAATATACTCGGCGGTAATCACCGCGCGGCTGATAGGAAAGACCTTGGCCTCGGCCTCCACCTTCGAGACTTCCTGCATCGAGTCGCTGAACGCGAGGTGCGGGTTGCGCCGCAGGTGCCAGGGTTCGAGCACGATTTGCAGCACTGGATGGCGGTTCGACGAAACGAAGCGGCGGCCAAACGCATCGAACGCGAGGCCGAACTGCCCGCGCCCACCCGTGTTCTCGAATTCAAACGTATCCGGATCGAAGCGTCCGTCGCGCCCGGTAAACATCACCGCCGCGCGTTCCGGGTGGGCCGGCGAGGTGATTTTGCCACCGTTGAGTCCGCTCGTGATATAGACTTTTCCATCCAGTCCGAGCGTGGGATGGCTCGTGCGGATTTGCGCCGTCTTCGTGTTGTCGAATCCCGTCAGCACCGCGCGCCGCACGTCAGCCACGCCGTCGCCATCGGTGTCCTGCAAAAACAAAATATCCGGGGCCGCTGTGACGAACATGCCGCCGCGCCAGAGCATGATGCCGTTCACGTAGCCGAGACCCGTCGCGAACTCCGTGCGCTTATCGAAGCGGCCGTCACCATCCGTGTCCTCCAGCAGCGCAATCCGCCCCGCCGTCGTCCGATCCCCCTCGACGGGATCGGGATAGCCGCGGCCTTCGACGACGTAGAGCTTGCGCGGATTTTCAAAAGCAAACGCCACCGGGCTCACGACCAGCGGCTCCGCCGCCACGAGTTCGATCCGTAAGCCGGGCTCGATTTGGAAACGCGTCAGCGCCTCCGCCGGCGAAAGCGCCGGATGCCGGTCGGCCGCGTGCAGCGCGATCATGCTTAAAACTCCGAAGGCGGCGGTGATGAATCGTCCACACATAGGAATCCCAGCAGCGAAGAGGAAAGTCGCATCCGGCGTGCGACTTTCGTCCCCAGTGTTGAACCTACTTCAATTCCTTCATCTTCACCTCGCGGCCGAGTTCCGCCGACAAATCAGCGGCGAGCACGGTGCGGTGGGATTGCATGCTTTCGCGGAGGTTGGTGAGCGGCATTTCCTTGCCACGTTCGAGGGCGGTGAAGAAGGCCTCGAACTGCGATTGATACGGGTGATCCGACACGTCGCCCGAATCGAGCATCTTCATCGAGAGGCTGCTCCACGCGTGCTTGTTGAGGCCGTTGAGGCGGTTCGAGTGAAACTTGTTGTCGAGGAGCGAGCCTTCGCTGCCGACGAGGTGCGTGTGGAAATAGTAAGGTTGAATGCAGTCGATCACCGACGCGACCTTGCCGAGCGCCCCATTCGCAAAGCGCAGGATGCTGACGCTGGTCGTCGGATACTTGTACTGCGCGAAAATCTCGTTCGACGACACCGCCGTCTGGCTCGTGATGCTTTCCACCTCGCTGCCCATGCAGAGGAGCAGAGCATCCATCGCGTGACAGCCCGCGGAAAGCAGGCTGCTGCCGCCTGTCTCCTTCGATGTGTTCCAGCTGAACTGGCCATACCACGGACCGATGCCATGGTAGTAATCGACTTCACCGTAATGCAGCTTGCCGAGCAGCCCAGCGTCGAGGACGGCCTTGGTGGAGAGAAACTGACTCGAGAAACGGCACTCGAAACACACGCACGTCTTGACGCCAGCGGCCTTCATGAAGCCCAGGTCGCCGACGCCGTGGCCAAGGGCGCGCGGCTGCTGGCCGGCGGCAAGCGCCGGCCCGGCCCCGGCA
>JANOAF010000415.1:0-5562 GCA_031411015.1 Opitutaceae bacterium
GTGCATAAAATATTTCTTCACGGCCGGTTTGTCGGGGTCTTGGCGTTTGATGTCGCGGGGCTTGAGCAGGCCGATGCGCAGTAATTCCTGCTCGACGATTTTCTCGGACTCTTTCTGCCAGTCCTTGTGCAGCTTGCCGGGCACGGCGGCTTTCGTCGCGGCGCGCAGGCTGCGCAGCACGGCGTCGTAGACTTGGCGTTGGCGCTTGGTGAACCGGCCGCCGACGGGGATCGTGCGGGTGAGATCGGACTGGTAGTTGGCGTAGCACGCGGCCACGTCGAGGAGGAGCAGGTCGCCCTCGCGGCAGGGCTGGTCGTTTTGATTGTAGTGGAGGGTGCAGGCATTGGCGCCTGAGGCGATGATCGGGTTGTAGGCGAATTGCGCGCGGTGGCCGATGAACTCGTGGGCCAGCTCCGCCTCGACTTGATACTCCATCGTGCCGGGCCGCACGGTGCGTAGGAGGCGGCGAAAGCCCTGGCCGGTGATCCCGCAGGCGCGGCGGATGAGCTCGATCTCGGCGTCGGATTTCACGACGCGCAGCTCGTGCAGCAATCGCGCGAGCCGGCGATAGTCGTGGAGCGGGTATTTCGCGCGGACCTGTTGCACGAAACGCGCGTCGCGGGTCTCGACCTCGATGACGGCGCGGTTGTGCTCGTTGGAGTTCAGGTAGACGTGCTCCAGTTCGCACATGAGCCGG
This sequence comes from Opitutaceae bacterium, assembly GCA_031411015.1. Taxonomy (GTDB): domain Bacteria; phylum Verrucomicrobiota; class Verrucomicrobiia; order Opitutales; family Opitutaceae; genus ER46. The sequence continues at coordinate 698 of JANOAF010000415.1, forward strand.
TGGAAAATGGCGGGAAATTCGGTGAGCCACTTGATCTCCTTGATGCCGGAAATGGCCTGCGCTTCGTCCTTCGGGTGCTTGTGGCCCTCCCAGGTCTTGAGGTGAGCGCTGGGTTCACGGACGAAGAGGATCTCGCGCAGTTTCGGGTCGAGCGCATCCGGGGCGAGCACGAGGATCGTCTCTTCCTGCTCGATGCCGGTGAGGTAGAACAAGTCCGAGTTGGGGATCGGAATCCGCGAACCGTCGGCGTTCGTCGGCGGGATGTCGTTGGCGTTGACGACGGCGAGTGAGCCGGCGGGCAGCCGCGATTTCAGGCGGGTGCGGTTTTCGACGAACAACGAGGAAGGAATGGCTTCGTGGCGCATGGAAACTTCTCCGAGCGAGGGATGGGGGTGAGTAAGGCGCGCGAACGGCCTCGCGCGAGCTGGTGGTTCAGGGTGCGGTGGCCGGGTTGGAAAGGGTGGCCGTGCGCCCGGCGGCCTTGCTCGCGTCGAGCAGTGCTTTCAGCTCCCGCACTTTCTCCGGGTGCTGGAAGTAGAGATTGGTCGTTTCGCCAGGATCGGTGGCGAGATTGTAGAGCTGGCCTGGTGCCTCGGGGGCGGTGTCGGTCAGAGCAAACGGCTTCAACTCACGCTTATCGTAGTTGTTTCCGCCGGAGCCGCGGTGATCGAGATACTTCCACGGCCCCTGTCGGATCGCGAGCGCGAGGCTGATCGTCTGGTGCAACGTGTAGGGCCGGGCCGGCGTGTTGCGCTCGGATCCGAGCAGCACGGGCAGAAGGTCGAAGCTGTCTTCGGCGCTGTTGGCCGGCAACGCCGCGCCCGCGATCGCCGCGCACGTGGCCATGACATCGGTGAGGCAAACGGTCTCGTCGGTCGAGCGGCCCGGCGTGATTTTTCCCGGCCACCGGACGATGAACGGCACGCGGTGTCCGCCCTCCCACTGATCGCGTTTCACCCCGCGCCACGGCCGGGCACCGTCATGACCATGGTCGGCGCGCATGTGGGCGACGCTGGTGGTTTCGGGGCCGTTGTCGCTGGAGAACATCACGATGGTGTTGTCCGCGAGGCCGAGGCGTTCGAGGGTCTGCATCAATTCGCCGACGATGAAGTCGAGTTCGTGGATGAAGTCGCCGTGCGGCCCCGCCTTCGTGCTGCCTTGAAATTGCTTGGCCGCAAACGAGGGCAAGTGCACGGCGTGCGTGGAGTGCAGCAGGAAAAACGGTTTGGCCCGGTCGCGCTGCGCGTGTTGCTCGAGAAACTCCTGGCTCTTCTTGAGGAAGACCAAATCCACTTCCTCGAGGTCAAAGTCCGGCGCGATGAGGCCCGCGCGGTTGTCGAAGGCATAGGGGTGCTTGGGCAGCCCGGTCTTGTCGAGCAGCCGGGTCGGCGGCACCGGGAGGCGATCACCGTCGATATAGGCATAGAGAGAATCCGTGGCGGGGCAGCACGCGGTGCCGAAGAACCGGTCGAAGCCGCGATGAATCGGTGCGTCCGGAATCGCGCGCGAGTAGTCGATCCGTTTCACGCCTTCGATGCCGCCCTGCGTGATGCGTTGTCCGTCCGTGTCGAGAAAACTGAGGCCGACGTGCCACTTGCCGATCATGGCGGTCGCGTAGCCCTGCTGCCGGAGCATTTGCGGCAGCGTCAGTTGGTCTTCCTTGATCAGGCAAGGGCCGCCCACGCCTTCGAACACACTCCGATAGTTAATCCGAAACGCCATGCGGCCGGTGAGGAGACTGTAGCGGCTCGGCGTGCAGACCGTGGAGGGCGAGTGCGCATCGGTGAAGCGCAGCCCCTCGCGCGCCAGGCGATCAAGGTGCGGCGTGGCGACTTTGGATTCGGCGTTGTAGCAGCGGACATCGCCGTAGCCGAGGTCGTCGGCGAGAATGAAAACGATGTTGGGCTTGCCGGATTGCGCCGGCGCGCTGGCCGCCGGCAGCGGGGGCGTGACCATCAGGACGGCCATGAGAGTGAATGCGACTTTCATGGTGCTTGGTGGGGATGATCTATTTTCCGGACGGCGTGACGAACTCCTCGCGACTCAACTTACCGTCGCCGTTTTTGTCGAAGTTTTTGAACCGCTGTGGGAGGTTCGGCGCGTCTTTCATTCCGGCGCTGTATTCGTCGAGCGAGAGGAGGCTGTCGCGGTTGGTATCCATGCGGGCGAAGGCGGCGGCGCGATCGACGGGTGCCTTCTTGGCGGGAGCGTTTGGCGCGGCTGGCAGCGTGGGCGTGGTGGGTGCGGCGGCGCGGTCGGCGGCGCTGATGCACGACGGATCGACCGTGGTGGGCAGCGTGGCTTTCCACGCGAGCGCGAGCTGGGTGAGGCGGGCGACGATTTCCGGGTGATCCTTCGCGACGTCGACCGCTTCCGCTCGGTCCGTGGTGAGCCGGTGCAGCGCGACGCGCTTGGCGTCGGCGGTCAGGAGGAGTTTCCAATCGCCGTCGCGCACGGCCAGACGTGGCCACCAGTCGGGATCGGACGCCTTGCCGGTCCACGTCCAGAAAATGGGTTTCGTGCGTTTGGCGGGCTGGCCTTGGAGTGCAGCGAGCAGGTTTTCGCCATCGCCGCGATATTCGGGCGGCAGCGTGATGCCGGCGGCGGCGCAGAGCGTGGGCAGGAGATCGACGGCGGTGAAGGCGGTGGTGTCGTTGATCGCGCCGGCGGGCGTGCGGCCGGGCCAGCGCACGAGGAACGGCACGCGCACGCCGCCCTCGAAGAGACTGCGTTTCTCGCCGCGCAGGCCGCCGCTGGAGCCGACGCTGTAATAGCCGCCGTAGCCGCTGACGCCGGCATCGTCGTCGCGGGAGTTTTGCTGGGTTTTCGGCGCGGTGGTCTCGGGGCCGTTATCGCTGGAGAAAATGACGATCGTGTTTTGCGCGACTCCGGCGGACTCAAGCGCATCGAGCACGCGGCCGACAGCGTTGTCGCCATCGGTGATGACGGCGGCGTAGACGCGTTTTTGTTCGTCGAGGTATTTCCATTTTTCCAGCGACGCCTTGGTGGGCACGTGGGGCAGGTGGCTTTCATGGAGCCAGACGTTGACGTAGAACGGCCGGTCCTTGTTCGCGGCGATGAACTTCACGGCGTTGTCGGGCGTCGCGTGCAGATCGGCGGAGGCCGTTTCGGCGCCGCCGTTGAAGACCGCGAATTCATCGAAGCCGTAGGCGGTGGGCGCGGGGGCGCCGTGGGTGTTGCGATTGGTGAGATGCCACTTGCCGAAATGCGCGGTGCGGTAGCCCGCCTGCTGGAAAAAACGTGCAACGCTGGGCGCGCGGGCATCGAGCCAGTCGGGCATGTTGCGCGCGAGGTTCTGGGCGGGCGCCGCGAAGTGCTGAGAAATGCCGAAGCGCGAGGGAAACATACCCGTCATGGCGGCGGCGCGACTCGGCGAGCAGACAGGATTGAGGACGTTGAACTGATGAAAATCGGTGCCCTCGCGCGCGAGCCGGTCGAGGTGCGGCGTCTTGAGCCACGGATGGCCGTGGGCCGAGAGATCGCCCCAGCCCCAGTCGTCGGCGAAGATGAAGACGATGTTGGGCCGCGGAGCTGCGGTGACTGCGGCTGCGGCGAGGCCGAGTGAAAGAATCAGGAGAACGAAGCGGGCGAGGAGGCGGAATTGCATGGGTCGTTGGAAAGTAGGGCGCGGTCTTTGACCCGCCCATTGGAGCGTGGGGCATGCGAACGGAGGGCGGGTCGGAGACCCTGCCCTACGTGGGACTCAGAATTCGAATGTCGCGGTGAGGACGTAGTTGCGGGGGCGGCGAAGTTCCCAGAGCACGGGCACGATCGCGTTGGTGGTGCCGTAGACGGCGTTGGTATCGTAGTCGGATTTTACGAGCCGCGGGGTCTGCCAGTTGGGGAGATTCTGGACGTTGAGTTGGGTGCGGAGGTTCACGTTACCAAGAATGCGGCGCTGGTAGGAGATCATCGCGCCGAGGTCCCAAAACTCTTTGCCGAAGAGGGCGCGGCTCACGTTCAAATTTCCGACCGGTGCGCCGCTCGCATCGGGCAGGCGTTGGTAGCCAATCGTGTTGGCGCTGCGCCAGCGGTAGTTGCCGCCGACGGTCCAGCCCTTGAGTTTTCCTTCGTTGAACACGCGCGTGACGAGGCCGTTGAGCGCGTATTTGCCGTTGCGCGCGGTGGTGACGCCGCTGAGCGCCACATCGTCGAGATAACCTTTTTCCTGTGCGGTGGTTTGCTGCTCGAGGTAGAGCGCATCGGCGGCGGCTTGGGCGCGGGCGGTGGCGCTGGTGGGGTCCAGGCGGAAAATCGCGGAGGCTTGGCCGGCTTCGACCTTGCGCAGTTCGCTCGCAAATTTCTTCCAGGTGCCGAGGCCCTGGAATTTTGAATCGGTGGCAAGGTAGGAGCCAAGCGACGCCAGATGCGTGCCGAGTTTGTTGGTGTTGATGCTGCCGGAAAGTGCGACACGCCACTGGCGCGACGGGTTGTAGGTGAGGTTCATCTCGTAGCCCTCGGCCACATAGCTCCACGTGTCGGAGACATTGCCGGTGTCCACCGGGTAAAAATTCACTTCCTGCAAATCGGCAAAATAGGGGTCGCCGGGAATTTTGTAATTGGTGCGGAGGCGCGCGAGGATGTTGCGGGTGCCGCCCACGCTGGCGTTGGCATTGCGGGCTTGGTTGTCGGCCGACGTTTCGAATTTGCTGACGCCGAGGGCAAGCCGGCCCTGCAGGAGAGAGAGCCGCACGCCGTAGTCGATCGTCTGACCGACGGAGTTGGGTGCGGAGCGGCCCAAGGCATCCACCCACGAGGCGTTGGGCACGGGGAGGAAATTATTCGAGCGGCTGTAGGTGAGCGAAACCCAGGGAAGCACGTGATAAACTCCGCCATAGGTGCGC
>JANOAF010000416.1:0-2113 GCA_031411015.1 Opitutaceae bacterium
AAAAGCCATACCATCCGCTTTGTACCAACGCACGCTATTTATCGGCTCACCTTGCAGCGATGAGGGCAGGGTAGGCATGCTCAATAACGTCAATCGTGTTGAAGTGCTACGTCTTGTCAATGACTCAATGGTGCTTCAAGCTAGAAAGCTCAATGCATCTATGCGCGTTTGGAAAGATTTTCCGCAGGAGTATGCACCAGACTTTGCCGCATTCCCGTCTAACTTATTCCCATTAGTCAGCTTCCCCGGTACTGTGGTGGAGCTACCAAACTCAACCAAAGAAGGCTATTTAAGCACCCTTAAATCGTCACGTCGCAATAAGTTAAAAAAGAAATTAAAAGCTGCGGCAGGCGCACCTGTGGATGTAGAAGTCATTCAGCAGCCAGATAATGCCATAATGGATGAGATTTTTAACCTGTTTTGGCAAACCTATGAAAAAGGCTCAACCAAATTCGAGCGATTAAATCGCAAGTTTTTTGATTTAATCGCTGCTGAAAAACACTCTTATTTTTTGGTGCTAAAAGAGCGCGAAAGCAAGCGAGTGGTTGCGTTTATGCTTTGCTTTGCAATGGGCGACCATGTCATTAATAAATTCATCGGCATCGAATACACAAAACCAAAAGAGTGGTTTTTATACTTCAGATTATGGGAAGCCGCAGTTGATTGGACAGCCTCAATCAAAGCAAAGTCCATACAAAGCGGGCAAACAGGTTATTCCGCAAAAATTGAGTTGGGCAACCAGTTAGTGCCCTTCACCAATTACTGCACGCATAAAAATCCTATTATTCATTGGGTGTATACCAAGGTAGCCAAGACTATCAATTGGGATACGCTAGATGAGGATTTAGCGATTTACCTGCAGGCGTACCCTGACGAAAAGCCTAAGATTTTATAATTAGAAATAGTAAGCCTTTAAAGCCTCAGTTAACAATCCAGCCGCAACTCCGAGCTCAACATTCCAAGAGGCATCTATAACTTTACCTAACATGATTTTGAACCAGCCTTTAACTTCTGGACCAAAGTTATTTGCATTTATAACTTCCATGCCATCTTTATCAATGGCTGTTTTTAACAAGACTATGTCAGTTTTTTCAATACCTTCCTCCGATAAGGCCAATGCCAAAGACTCAAAGTCACCCTTCTTAATTTTATTTTTTATATTTGTGGAGTTGTGATTACCAATTACAAAAGTAGCATTGTCACCAACTACCATATGTTGAAACATAGCTGGTGCATCAATACTCTTCGCCACTTCCTTTATATCTTTATCGTCAATATCACCTAACTTGTCTTGTAGGCCGAGTACAAAATCAAGAAGTCTCGATCGTATCTCTGTTAGACCATTCAAAAGTTGAGTAGGCTCTATCTGAATCCACATTTTTTGAACCCAGTATCCGTCAAGTACTTCATCGATCTTGTGATGAAACTCCGGAGTGATAGGAACCGTAAGATGCCCCTTCGTGTTGCTAGCAAGCTGCTCGACTACACTAATTGATTGAGTTATATGATTTTCATGGAAATTTTTACGCAATTTTTCAGATAGATGGCCAGTAGGAAGCTCAATATTTGACTGTAAATAAGCCACATTCTGAAGATTACCAACCAGTCTAGAATGCACAATACGATAATGAGGTACAGGCTTACCTACAGGATAGCCGTTAAGTTCATCGTTTACCCAATCAGCTAGTTCTTTGTGACCAATTTTATGCATTAATACTTTGGTCTTAAGCAAAGCATCTGTTAGAGAGCCATTTCTATCACTAAGAAGGGTAATGATTTCATCAAATAATGTCACTGAGATTTTCCATTTTGATATCTTCGTTTATTTGTAGAACTAAATTTATTAATTTCAAGCCCAATAACTAGAATCTAACTATTCAAACCTGCGCTTAAAGAAATTTTTAACATCATCCACATAGCTAAATACTGATGGAATCACTAATAGGCTTAATAGAGTAGAAGTCATTAAACCACCGATCACAGCGACAGCCATAGGTGAGCGGAATGAGGTGTCACCAGCACTCCAGCCAGCTGCAATGGGTAGCATACCTGCACCCATGGCGATGGTGGTCATCACAATCGGTCTTGCACGTTTGTGGCAGGCGTCTATTAG
>JANOAF010000417.1:0-2454 GCA_031411015.1 Opitutaceae bacterium
TCGCACGCGCTCGAGGTGCCAGGCTGCGAGCTTCTGTGCGTTGTGCTCTCGGGGCAGGCGGACATCACGGTGGGCACGCAGTCATTTTCCGGCGTGGGTCGGCGCGTGGATATTTGGAGCGGGAATGCGGACTCGGTTTACTGCGGCACGGGCGCCCGGGTGACGGTGCGGGCGACGCGTGATGGCACGGAGGTGGCGGTCGCGGGCGCGGTGTGCGCGACGCGGTTCGCGCCGTTTCGCATCACGCCGGAGGAAGTTGAAATGGTGGAAGTCGGGTCGCACGACACGCATTCGCGCCGGCGGATTTTCCATGTGCTCGGGCAAAACGGCGCGGGGCGCGCGGGCAATCTGCTCGTGAGCGAACTTTACGGCGACCCCGGCTGCTGGTCGGGCTACCCGCCGCACAAGCACGACACCGAGCGTCCGCCCGACGAGACCGATTTCGAGGAAATCTACCATTACCGCTACCGGCCCGAGACCGGATTCGGCGCGCAGTTCCGCTACGAGACCGACGGCGGGGGCACCATGCCCGAGGTCGTGATGACGCGCCACGGCGATACGTTTCTCATCGATCGCGGTTATCACCCGACGCTGCGCGCGCCGGGCCACGAGGGCTACATTTTCACGATCCTCGTCGGGCGCCACCAGCGTTCGCTCGTGCAATTCTTTGAGCCCACCCACACCCACCTGCTGGCGAAAATCCCCGGCATCCAGGCGATGCGGGACAAATTCAAATGAAGACGGTGAACCGCTCATCTTCGCTCATTGACGCTAATCTAAAACCAACACGGGCCCGAATTTTGGATTGGGCATCAGCGCTGATTAGCGAAGATTAGCGGTTATCCATGCCTGAAAAAAATCCTCTCTTCGATCTCACCGGGCGCGCGGCGCTCATCACCGGCTCCAGTCAGGGCATCGGCCTCGCGCTCGCGCGCGGTCTTGCGGAGGCGGGCGCGGCGGTGGTGCTCAACGGCCGCGATGAAAAGAAACTCACCGCGGCTGCCGACGCGGTGCGGGCCGCGGTTCCCGGGGCGCGCGTGACGATCGCGGCCTTCGACGTGACCGATGGCGCGGCGTGCCAGGCCGCCGTGGCCAGGATCGAAGCGGATTTTGCGCCCATCGACATCTTGATCAACAATGCCGGCATCCAGCGCCGCTCCCCGCTCGCGGAAATGACGGAGGCGCAGTGGCGCGAGGTGCTCGATACGAATCTCACGAGCGTCTTCCTCGTGGCTCGCGCGGTGGCGCCGCGAATGATCGCGCGGGGAACCGGGAAAATCATCAACACGTGCTCCGTGATGAGCGAGGTAAGCCGGCCCACGATCGCCAACTACGCCGCCGCGAAGGGCGGATTGAAAATGCTCACGCGCGCGATGGCCGTTGAGTGGGCAAAGCACGGCCTCCAGTGCAACGGCATCGGCCCCGGCTACATCGTGACGGAGCTGAACCGCGCGCTCGTGGAAAACGTGGAGTTTAACAAATGGATCTGCGGCCGCACCCCGGCCGGCCGATGGGGCAAGCCCGAGGAACTCGTCGGCGCAGCGGTTTTCCTCTCATCCGGCGCGAGTAATTTCGTGAACGGCCAAATCCTCTACGTGGACGGCGGGCTGCTCGCGGCGCTGTAGGGGCGCCCTCCGCTCCGGGGTGCCACGTTGCTCTTAAAAACCCTTTGCTATCGCGGGCGGCGCGCGTGACGTTGCGCGCCATGTCTGCGGACTCCGCATGCAAGATGGCTTCACCGGAAAAAAAACCTGCATCCAAGGCCGCGCCCTCCCCGGCGCGGAAGAGCGCGCCCGTCTTCAAGACGATCACGAGCGACGATTGGAAGCGCTCGCTCGCCTCGGCGCGGCAGCAGAAAAATGCGATCTCCGAGCGCATTCGGACCCGGACCGCGACCTCGTCCTCCTTGCCGAAGACGAAATAGCGCTCCTCGAAAATTCGGGGCCGGAGTGGGCGGAACTGGGCAACGCGATCCGCGCGTTTCGGGTGATGCTCCCGCTGCATGGGCTCGATGATTTCGGGTTCCACGCCGATGTGGAGCACCCATTGGAGGAGCCAAACGCGCGTCTGCGTTACCTCCATAGTGGCGTCGAGGCTTCGGCGTTCGTGGCGGTGGACGACGGCTCAGTGTATAAATTTTTCCTGCCACGCGAGGAGCACTTCGTCGGGAGCGAGTTCGGCTTTCGTCCGGGCGACGAGACGGAGCTGCTCGCTGAGGCTATGTTGGGCAGCTACCGCGCCTTGCTGGAAAAACTCCTGCTTATCCACGCGCTCGGTGGGATGGCGACGGAAGTCGTGGCCGTTACTCCCGAGGGCATAGTCGTCGCGAAACAGGCGCTCGGCGATACGCTGCCGCAGGGAGACGACATGTCGGCCTCACTGCCGGCCGGGCTGATCGAGATTCCCTCGCGCTTCCTGCGCGCGAACCGCGATCACCCGCGGCTGTTTTTTCTC
>JANOAF010000418.1:0-24741 GCA_031411015.1 Opitutaceae bacterium
CCTCACGATCTTCGGGGCTGGCGACGATGCGCAACCCCTCGCGCGGCTGGCGGGCGAACTCGGTTGGCACATCACGGTCGCCGATCCCCGGGCGGCGTTCGCGACTGCCACCCGCTTTCCGGCAGTGAGTGCTCTGGTGGTCAGCCGCGCCGACGAACTCGTCGCCCGAGTCGCCCCGCACCCCGACGGCCTCGCGGTCGTGATGACGCACCACTACGTGCACGATGTCCCCATTCTCCGCGATCTGCTCACGCGTCCCCTTGCCTACCTCGGTCTCCTCGGACCAAAGAAGCGTGCCGAAAAAATCCTCGCCGACCTCGAAAAGTCCGGCGTTGTGGCCACTCCCGTTCAACGCGCCCGACTACACGCCCCGGTCGGGCTCGACTTGGGCGCGGATTCGCCGGAGCAGGTTGCGCTCTCGATCCTCGCCGAAATGCAGGCGGCACTCGGCGGTCGCGATGCCCGCCCGCTCCGCGAACGCACGCGCCCGATCCATGAGTGAGCCACGCCCCTCGTTTCGCTTCGGGGTCATCATTCTTGCCGCCGGTGCCTCCACGCGCATGGGCGCGCCGAAACAATTGCTGGAAATCGGCGGCCGACCGCTGCTCGTCGGGGCGGTTGAAGCCGCGCTCGCCTCGACCGCCTGGCCGGTCGTGGTCGTGCTGGGTGCTCACGCCGAGAAAATCCGCCCGGTGCTGGCGCGGCTGCCGGTGCTCGTCACAGAAAATCCCGCCTGGTCCGAAGGCATGGCGGCCTCGATTCGCGCGGGTATCACGACGCTGCGGCAATTCTCCCGCCACTTCGACGCCGCCTTGATCGCGCTCTGCGATCAACCGGCATTTTCCGCTGATACCATCGCGCAATTGATCGCCGCGCACCGCCGCACTGGCCGCAGCATCGCGGCGGCGCACTATGGCGGGCGACACGCCGCGCCGGCGCTTTTCCTACGCGAACATTTTTCCACCCTCGCCGAACTCACCGGCGAAGAGGGTGCCCGCGCGCTGCTCAATGCCGATCCCGCGCGCGTCGCCTCCGTCGATCTGCCCGCGCTCGCCGTCGATCTCGATACGCCGGCGGATGTCGCGGCGCTCGGCGGTAGGGCGGGTCTGTGAACCGCCCTTCGTTCGAGGCCTGAACGCGCGAAAGGGCAGGTCAGAGACCTGCCCTACTCCTCAAATCAACCCCGCCTTCTTCAATTCCTCTTCCGACTGCAGCGCCTGTTCGTAGCACTTCAGCGCCTCTTCGTAACGCTCAAGGCGGTTGCACACACCACCTTTGTAGAGATACGCCACCGTCATCCGGCGATCGGCCTTGATGGCGCGGTCATAGCACTGGAGCGCCTCGTCGTCCTGTTTCAGCCGCTCGAGTGCCGCGCCTTTTTTCACCAGCGCCTCGGGATGATTCAAATCGAGCTTCAGCACTTCATTGTAACACCCCAGCGCGTCGCGCGGTTTGTCGGCGCTCATGAGCGCGCGCCCCTTGCCGAGGAGCGCCGCAATCCGGCCCTCGCGATCGTTGGGCGGCGCCGGCAGCACGGGTGACTCCGCCCCCGTGGTCGCGGACATCGTCGTAACCGTCGCCGCCGGCGGCACCGCGGTGTGCTCGAGTTCGAAAATCCTCCGCTCCATGCGGTCGATCACCGAGGTGAGACGCTGGTTGGCGAGCGCGACCGTGTTGTCGGCCGGGCTGAGCGCCGTCTCGCCGGGCATGAGCGCCGGCCGCTCCGACATCCCGAGCTGCGGGCGCAACGCATTGGCGGCAACCAGGCGGTTCATCGCGCGCCACTGAAACACCGGCATCAGCAGCATCGCCACCAAGCCCACGCCGCCAAAAATCGCCGATACCCAGAGCACCGTGCGGATCGAGCGTTCCGTCTCGGCCTGCTGCCGCTGGCGCTCGGCGTTGAGCCGTTGCGTCTCGGTCTGGTAGCGATCGCGCTCCGTCGCCATCGCCGCCTTGATGCCCTCGAGTTTCTCCGTAATCGCGGCGGACTGCACCCGCGCGGCGGCCTCGGCCTCGATGCGGCTGTTCACGATCGCGAGCTGGGTCGCGTGCAGTTGCTCGCGCACTTGCAGGTAGGATTTCAGCAGCTCGGCCGTGTTCAGTTCCTCGGGGACGACAGACCTCGCCGCCCCGAGATCGGCGGCAGCGCCTTGCGCGTGCAATCCGGCCACACCGGTGAGCGAGAATAAAACGAGCGCGCCGAGCGCACGAATGGGGAAATGCATCGCGATGGTTTTCATGACGGCCTCAACGCGCAGGCTGAAACTCCGATCCCGGTTGTCAAGGGGCGCGCGGCGGCAAATTCATTTCCGGCGCGAGCGGACCGACGTCCGCCGGCGTGAGCACGCGCGCAACCGCCGGCACCTCGCTGATTTCGTCCGCGCCCGTGGATTTTTTTTCGGGTCGCGGCTGGCCGTCGAGATCGACTTTCACGAACGGAAATTCTCCCACCGCCGCCCCGATTGCCGGGCTGCCGGGCTGCGGTCGCTTGAGGCCGTCGGGCCCGGCCACCAGCAGCGGATCAGATTTCGTGTAGGCCTCCGCCGGCAGATCGCCGGGGCCGCCGGAATTCCACAGCAGGTTGCCGCTCCAAATCGCATCGCGGTTGGGACCCTCGATTTTCGCGGCGATGCCGCTGCCGGCGATCACATTGTTGGCAAACGTGGTGTGTGTCGCCCCGAGCGCGCCCACGACCCGGCGCATCAGCTGGTAGTGCGTGCGGTTGTCGACGAGGGTATTAAACGCGATCACGCAGTAATCGGGCCGATCGTGGGCGGATGGGGAGGCGCCGTCGGCGAGTTCGCCATCACCATTGCCGAGCGCGATGCCAATGTAGTTTCCCTCGAAATAATTGCTGAACACCTGGTGGCGGTCGCCGTAGAGGCGCAGGCCCTCGATGTTGCGAAAGACATTGCCGTAGATCACACAATCGTGGCCGACCCGCAGCGTGAACTGCGAACTCGGGCTCTCCAGCAGCGTGTTGTAGCGGTAGGTGTTCCCGCTGGAACGATTCGAGATGATCTCGTTGTCGCCGCGGCAGCGCACGAAGAGGTTGTGCTCCACCAGACCCGCGCCCGTCGAGAGCGCGAACGCACCCAGCCCGAAGCGAATCATCTCCCCCGTTACGCCGGCTGCGCTCGCAAAATCACGAAACTGATTGTGATGCACCCAGAGCCGCCGCGCGATCTGGCTGCCGGTGCCACCCACCGCGAGCATGGCGCCGACCGTCCGCTTGTCGCGGAATTCGTTGAAATCGATCTGCGCGTCGTCACCCGAGACCGAGAGATACGCACCGTCGCCGGGGCATTGAAAAACATTCCGCGTGAAACGCACATGCGTGGTGCCAGCCCCGATCATGTTTTTACCCGCTGGGTGCGTGAACGTGAAGCCGCGGATGACCACGTGCTCCGCCGGCTCGACGACATTGAAACCATTCGTGCCCGAGATCTCCACGCCGCCGACACTCTCCGCCGTGATCGTAATCGGCTCCGCGGCCGTCCCGCGCCCGCGCACCGTGATTGCGGTGGTCGTGGCGTAGACCCCGTTCTTCAGGGTGATCGTGTCCCCCGGTCCCGCGGAAAACACTTTCGATTTCAGCGCCGCGATGGAATCGACGACGTGATCCGCCGCGCCGGCGCTCGCCGACCCGACGGCCAGCAGCGCCACGCCCAAAAAAATCCGGCCAACGAGAGAGAGAGGCAGGCGAGCGATGGGATGCACAAAAACCAGCGAGGCGAATTGACGGAGAAAGCCAAGACCTTCGCCGAAAATTTCCGGTCGCTGATTGCTGTGGGGCGGGGTCGCCGAACCCCGCCGGGTTTTTCTCCCGTCGCTTCGCTGTGACGTTTTTTCGGCGGGTTTCGGCGACCCCACCCTACAGCGATCTCCGCCGGCGTCAGCCCTCCAGCTCCGACCACCGCGCAAAGCCGCTGGCAAGTTCGCTCTCGATCTCGCTGAGGCGGGCGGTGGCGCGGGATACTTCCGCGCCGCCTTTTTTGAAGAACGCGGGATCGGCCAACGTGGCCGTGAGCTTCGTCTGCTCGGCTTCGAGGATTTCGATCTTCTTCGGCCACGCTTCGAGTTCGGCGCGTTCCTTGTTCGTCAGCTTGCGCGTCTTCTTTTCGGGCGCAGTGGCGGCGGTTTTCTCGCGCCGCTTGGCGTCTTCCACCGCGGCGGCGGCGGCCGCGGCTTTGGCGGCTTTCTCTTTCTGCCAGTCGTCGTAGCCGCCGATGTAGTCGGCGATCTTTCCGTCACCTTCGAAGACCAGCAGGCTCGTGCACACTTCGTTGAGAAACGCACGGTCGTGGCTCACCAGCAGCAGCGTGCCGCCGAATTCCACGAGCAAATCCTCGAGCAATTCGAGCGTCTCCGCATCGAGATCGTTGGTGGGCTCATCGAGCACGAGCACGTTGCACGGCTTCGTGAAAAGACGCGCCAGCAGCAGCCGGTTGCGTTCGCCGCCCGAGAGCGCCTTGACCGGCGTGCGGGCGCGAGAAGGCTCGAAGAGAAAATCCTCGAGGTAGGAAATCACGTGCCGGTTGCGGCCGTTGATCGTCACGGTCGCGTTGCCGTCGGCCACGGCGTCCTGGACGCGCATCGTCTCATCGAGCTGCGCGCGGAGCTGGTCGAAATAAACCACCTCGAGCCGCGTGCCCTGCTCGACGGTGCCCACTTGCGGCGCGAGCTGGCCGAGCAACAGGCGGAGCAGCGTGGTCTTGCCCGCGCCGTTGGGGCCGACGATCCCGATCTTGTCGCCGCGCTCGATGCGCGTGGTGAGGCCGCGCACGATCCAGCGTTCGCCGTAGCGGAAGCCGGCGTCTTTGCACTCGATGACCTTGAAACCACTGCGGTCCGCCTCCTGCGCGGTGATGGTCGCCTTGCCGGTGCGATCGCGGCGCGCGGCGCGCTCGAGACGCATTTTTTCCAAGGCGTGGATGCGGTTATTCGCGCGCGAACGCTGCGCTTTCACCCCGCGGCGAATCCACACTTCCTCCTGCGCGAGTTTCTTGTCGAATTGCGCGCGCTCAACCTCCTCGGCCTCCAGCACGGCCTCCTTGCGCACGAGAAACGTGTCGTAGTCGCAGGCCCAGCCGACGAGCTTGCCGCGATCGATTTCGATGATGCGGGTGGAGATTTTCCGGAGAAACGCGCGATCGTGCGTCACGAAGAGCAGCGCCCCGCCCCACTCCAGCAGAAATTCCTCGAGCCAAAGAATCGATTCGAGATCGAGATGGTTCGTCGGCTCGTCGAGGAGGAGGAGCTGCGGTTCTTCCACGAGCCCGCGCGCGAGCAGCACGCGGCGTTTTTGTCCGGCGGACAGCGCGGAAAACTCATGCTGCGCCGGCAGCCCCATCTGCTCGATCAGCCGCTCGCAACGATCGTGGCGTTCCCAGTCGTTGTGCTCTTCGTAGGCTCCGCCCTCGCCTTCGACCACCTGTTGCACGGTGCCCGAGAGGCCGACCGGCACTTCCTGCCGCAGCGTGGAAAACACCGCGCCCTGCTGCCGGAAAACCTGGCCGAGGTCGGCGTTGAGTTCGCCGGCGATGACTTTCATCAACGTGGACTTGCCCGCACCGTTGCGGCCGACGAGACATACGCGTTCGCCCCGGTCAATCTGGAGATTGACCCGATCGAGCAACGGCGCGCCACCGAAGCTCAGGCTGACATCGAGAAGACTGACAATGGCCATGAGAACCGAACAACGTGGACGACCCGCCCCCCGCACCGCAAGGTCGCCGTGAGAAAAATGCCGATTGCCCCCGCGTCCACTCCGCCGCCCGCGCCGCCGCGCTACAACGTCATCGGCATCGGCATCTCCGCGCTCACGCTCGCACAGACGCGCGATCTGGTGCTGGGCGTGCGCGGGCAATTGCGCCGCGGCTACATCTGTCTTGGCACCGCCCACGGGCTGACCGAGGCGCGACGCGATCCGGAGCTGCGGCAAATCTACAACGCGTCGTGGCTCACCACGCCAGACGGCATGCCGCTGGTCTGGCTCGGGCCGCACGGAGTGGAACGGGTTTACGGCCCCGACCTGATGCTCGCGGTGTGCGAGGCGGGCCGTGCCTTGGGGCTGCGGCACAGTTTCATCGGCGGTGTGCCGGGGGTCGCGGAGGAACTGCAGCAAAAACTCACCGCGCGCTTTCCGGGCTTGGACGTCGTGCACACGCTTGCGCCGCCGTTTCGAGCACTGGCCGCCGTGGAACTCGCCGCCCTCCGCGCGGACATCACGCGGACGCGACCCGACGTGATTTGGGTCGGACTTGGCACGCCGAAGCAGGAGAAATTCATGGCGGCACACTGGGCTTCATTCGACGCCGGCGTGCTCATCGGCGTGGGCGCAGCGTTTGATTTCCACTCGGGCCGCGTGCCCCAGGCCCCGCGCTGGATGCAGCGCCGCGGACTTGAGTGGCTCTTTCGCCTCGGCACAGAACCGCGGCGGCTGGGCTGGCGTTACCTGACCACGAACCCGCTGTTCGTCCTCCGCGTGCTCGCGCAAAAATGCGGCGTGAAAAAATACCCGATCGAAATCGCGAAAGCGCGGAAGAGCTGAAGCACGGAAAAGGAATCGGAAGCAGAATTCACTCCATCCCGCCTTCTCTCAGTCGCTCCGTCCTTCCGCGCCTCCGTCCTTCCGCGCTTCCGCGATTAAAACAAATTCCCCTGCTGGAGCGCATCGCGCTTCTCGCCGTCGAGCGTGCTGAGGGCGAGGAGCTGCATCATCGTGAGTCCCGCGATCTGCGGGTCGCGCCCGAGAGTCGTGAGCAGGAGTGCGCCGGCGAGCGCATCGTAGAGGGCCGCGTGATAGCGGCGGCGCTCGGGCGGGCAGTAGGCCGCCGCATGGTCATCGAGCTGGCTCTGCAAGCCGCACGCCGCGACCAGCGACTCGAGTTTACCCGACTCAAATTTCGGGTAGAACTGGGCATACAGCCGCGCCGAATCCACCCACGGGCCCCAGTCCACCACGCGTTTCCCCGGGCGCGCAAAATCCGGCACGCTGCGCGGATAGGGCCAGACGGATTTAAGCAGGCCGTTTTCCACGCCGGCGTAGTGCGCCGCGAGCGGGCCCAGTTCGCGCAGACTCGAAAAATAATTCCACTCCTCGACGAAGGGGGCGTGCCGCGCCAGCACATCCTCGCTCAGGCCGTGAACCGCCATATCTTCCGGCCGCACCCGGCCGATCGCGCGACACAGCCGCGTGCGCACCGACATCACGCTACCGCGCAGCACTTCGACCACGCCAAACTCCAAAATCCCCGACGCGCGACTGCCCTCAAAATCGACGAAGAAGATCGGTTGCTCGGTCCAAGCGTGGCCCACGGAACACACGGAATACACGGAACCGGAAAGATCCGATTCTTTTTTCCGTGTGTTCGGTGTGTTCCGTGGGCCATTTTCCATCCGTGGATCTGTCGCCCTACCGCACGTTCATGATCGAACTCGCCCGCGAAAGCGGCGATTTCATCCGGCCGCATTTTCTTCAGCCGGGCATGGCCGTCGAGATCAAGGCCGACCAGTCGCCGGTCACCGTCGCGGATCGCGGCGCGGAAGAACTGCTCCGGGCGCGCATCGCGAAAAAATTTCCCGCGCACGGGATCGTCGGCGAGGAATTTGGCAGCGAGCGCGCGGATGCGGAGTTTGTCTGGGTGCTCGATCCGATCGATGGCACCAAGGCGTTCATCACCGGCCTGCCGCTCTGGGGCACGCTCATCGCGCTCCTGCACCACGGGCAACCCGTGCTCGGCTGCATTCACCAACCCGTGCTGAACCAACTCGTGATTGGCGACGGTGCCACGACGGAGCTGAACGGTCAGCGCGTGCGTTGCCGGGCGACCCAACGCATCGAGGATGCTACCCTGCTCACCAGCGATCCGTTCAACCCGGCGAAATATCAGGACGGCGCGCGCTACGAAGCGCTCGCGCGGCGCGCCCGGCTCGTGCGCACGTGGGGCGATTGCTACGGCTACCTGCTCCTCGCGACCGGCTGGGCCGATCTCTGCCTCGATCCGATCATGAACCCGTGGGACATTGCCGCGCTCGTGCCCGTCATCCGCGGCGCCGGCGGCGTGATTACCGACTGGCAAGGCGGCGCGGCCTATCCCGCGGAGTCGACCATCGCGGCGGCGACCCCCGAATTGCATGAGCAGATCATCGCGGCACTGAACATGAAGTAGGGCGGGTCTGTGACCCGCCCTGGGTTCGTCCACTCAACGCCTGCGAGGGCGGGTCAGAGACCCGCCCTACTTTTTCGGAGCCGGCGTGGATGTCGGAGCGGACACCGCGCCGCCAGCGGCGTCACGTTTCGCTTTCTGCTCGGCGGCGAAGTCGCCGGCCATTTTCTGCACCTTCGGCATCACCTCGCCCATGCGGCCTGAAATCACCGCGCCGAGTTTTTCCTGCACCGCCGGTTGTTTGGCCGCCAACATTTCGCCGAGCGGCGTCGAGTAAAAGGCCGCCACCTGGTCGAGTTCCTGTTTGGTGAAAAGTTCGCTGTAGATTTTCGCCACGTCGGCCTTCATCTGCTTCGCGTCGAGCACGCCGAGGACTTCGTCCGTCATCTTTTTTTGCAGCGCCTCGGCCTCGGCCTTGTCCGCGCCTTTCGCCACCATGCTCGCACTCACCTGCTGAAATTGCGCGGCGATGGCCTTCTTCTGCTGGCCGAGGGCACGCTCCATCATGTCCTCAAATTTGATTTTATTCAGCAGCGCCTCGGCGTCGGCCACGGTGGCGGGCATCGCGGCGGCGGGAGCGTTGATGACCGCGGCGTCGGCCACGATCGTGAGCCGCGTGACTCTGCCGTCGCGCTCGATCTCAAGCACGCCGGTCTTCGGGTCGTAGGCCTTGAGCGTGTAGCCGGCAAACGATTCGCCGAGTCCGAGAAAGGAGCTCGTCTTGCCGCCGGCATCGATGAGCACGAAGCGGTGGTTTTTGCCGACGCTCAGCGTGGCGTTGAAAACGGGCAGTGCATCGGCCGCGCGCAGAATGATCGCCGAGGCGAGGGCGAGTAGGGTAAGGCGGAGTTTCATGGGGATAATGAAAACATGCGCCGCGGCACCGGTGGCGGCGAGGCGGAAAATGCCCGCGCGGCACAGATGGGCCCAAAGCTATTTTAAGCGGTCGCGGAGCGACGACGTGAACCTAGCCGTGACTTTCAAGCCACGGGCTGAAATTCGTGGGGAAGGCGTCGCGGAGCGACGCCTCAACGGCCGCTGGGTTCAAGCATCGCTCCGCGATGCCGCGTGCTTCCGTCGGAGATCCGTGGGCTGAAGGCCCACGGCTATCGTCGCAGTCTCGCTCCGCGAGATCGCTCCACCTTGATTGCGCCCAGCGTGGTTCAGAAACTCAGCGTGAGGGTCACGCGGGCGTTGAGCCCGGGTTGCGCGAAACGCTGCAAGTCAGCGCGGCCGCGGTCGAGTTCGCGCACGTCCTGCCAGAACCAGTAACGGCGATCCGTGAGATTGTAGAGGCCGGCACTGAGACGGACGTTTTTCGAGACGTTCACGTAGCCTGCGAGATCGAGGAGCGTGACGCCGCCGGGCACGAACTGCGCCGGGGTCGGCGGCCGGCCGTCCCAAAGCGCCAGGATCGCGCCGGAATCGACGCGACGCTGGCGCGCGTGCGTGGTGGCGGTAAGGCGCAGCCCCCAGCCGTCTTTTGCGGCGTAGGCGAGCGCGCTCACCCACTTCGGCGGCTCGACGGAGTTGAGCGGTTTGCCGTCGGTCACGTTGTCGCCCCGCGACCACGCGAGGGAGTTCGACCACGTCGTGCCGGCGAGAGATTTTTCGTAGTGCCCAAGCGGAAGTTCGATCGTGGCCTCGGCCCCGTGGATGCGGGCGCGGCTGATGTTCTTCGACTGGTAGACGACCGGGTCGTTGGGCGAGCTCGGGAGCTGCGGATTGCGCGTGGGACTGAAGGTCTCGATGAAGTTTTCGTAGGCGTTGTAGAACACGCTCGCGACGTAGGTCACGCCGGGCCGGCGCGCGCGCATGCCGAAATCAAAGCTGTCGCTCGTCTCCGCCTTGAGGGCGGGATTCGGTTTCGTGCGATAGAAGACCGGCGGCGTCGTGAGGTTCACGATCGAGCCGTTGAGATCCTCGTTGGTGGGGTTGCGGAAGCCGCGGTGGTAGCGGGCGAAAAACGATTCCTGCGCACTCACGCGCCAGAGCAGGCCGAGTTTCGGCGCGACCGCCCACTGGCTGAAGCCGACGGGCGCGGTGCCCTTCGCGAGATTCTGGTAGAGCGCGTCGTCGGTCACATCGAGCCGGTAGCGGTCGAGCCGCAGGCCCCAGGTGCCGATGAAGCGTTGCGCGGCATCGAGCGGAAACTCGTCCTGGGCGAACACGGCGTAGCGGCCGACCTTGCCATCGGGAATCCGCTTGAGCGGGAAATTTTCGCCGACGAAAACCTTGTTGAGAAAGGCCCCGGTCGTGCCGTCGAACTGCGAGAAATCTTCGTTGCGCGTCTGCTTCGTCTGCGAGCCATCGACGCCCCAGAGGATGCGGTGCGCCCGCCCGTCGAGCTGCGCCGCGCTCTCGACCTGCACCGAGCCGGACCAACCGCGATTGCGATAATCCGAATCACGCAACCGCAGCCGCGACGCGAAAATCTGCGGCGCTGGCGGCGGCGGCCCGACTGGCACGCCCTGCCGCGTCGCGTAGATTTCGCGGACCTTGCTGCCTTGCCATGAGAGGCGCGCCTGCAGGTTGCGGAAATAGCCGGTGGTGTTCACCGCGTCGTAGCCCAGCGTCCCGCGATCGCGGGTGACGCGCTGGCGGCCCGTCTGGCCGGTAAACGTGCTCGTGATGAGACTGGGGAAGGACGCCTCGGTCGTCTTCGTGAAGGTTTCGCCCGTGAGGAAAAGCGTGCGGCCCGTCGCCGGCGTATAATCCACGCGAAACAATCCCGCATCGATCGTGAAGCTGGAAGGATCCGCGGGGTAGGAGCCGTTCGGCTCCGCTTCGTGGCCGGTGCGATGCGTCACGGTCGCGAGCGCGGCGACCGCACCGCTGCGGATCGCACCGCTGCCGGTGTGCGTCCACTCGCGCGTGGCCGACGCATACGACGACGACACGCCGCCGAGCTGGTCGCGTTTCAACTCTGTGAGCAGCGCCGAGGGCGCGGGGCTGATGAACGACAGCACGCCGCCCACCGCATCCGAACCGTAGAGCGCCGAAGCCGAGCCGCGCAAAATCTCCGCCGTGCGGTAGAGCGAGGGCTCGAAGTAGTCGCGCCCGATCAGCTGCGCGTTGCCAAACGTGAACTGCTCCGGCTGCCGCACGCCATCGATCTGGATGAGCACGCGATTGCCATCGAGGCCGCGGATGTTAATCGACCGCGCCGAGGGAAAATTGCGCGGCGCATTACCCGTCGCCCCAAAGGCCGCCGGCACTGACACCCCCGGCTCCGCCCGCGCGAGATCGCGCAGCGAGCCGACGGGGTTGAAGAGATCGTTGAGTCGGATCACCGACACGCTCGCCGGCACCTCCGACACCGCCTGCGCGATGCGCGTGGCCGAGACCGTGATCTCATCGAGCGCGACGACGGCGTCGGCTGCGTTTTGAGCAAATGCGGCGGTCGCCAGCGCGCAGGTGAATAAGAAGGTGGTCGGACGGTAGGCAGAGGAGGTCATCGTAGGCAGGGTTCAGGTCACCCTCTACGATGCGGACCTGCGACGCAGAGCAATAGCGGATTCCTAACCGAACCGAAAGAATCCGTCAGCAGGGGGTGCCGAAACCTTCAAAAACGTCCGCCCCCGGTGCGCAGGGTCACTGTCAACCCTCACCGGCCCTTCTTCGCCTTCCACACGCACGTCACGCGGGACGAGAAACCACCACGGGCCTTCCAGTCGGCGATGATGGTGAGGGCGCGCGGCTTGAGCGCGGAGCCGAGGTCGTCGCAAATTTTGTTGGTCGCGCCCTCGAAGAAAATCCCCTCGTTGCGGAAGGCGTGGAAGTAGAGCTTGAGCGACTTCAGCTCGACGCAGGTCTTCTCCGGCGTGTAGCGCACCGTGATGTCCGCGAAGTCGGGATGCCCCGTCATCGGGCACAGCGAGGTGAACTCGTGGTGCGTATGCTCAATCACGTAGTCGCGCTGCGGCGCGGGATTGGGAAAGGTCTCGAGGATTTTTTTGTCGGTCATTTTCGGAAGAAACCACTAATGCACACTAATGAACGGAAATAAGGAGGAATCCAGAACTCAGAATTCCCGGCATTCCCGCCTTATTAGTGTTCATTAGTGGTTCAAAAATTCAGGTGGCCGTCTCGGTGAAGCGGCTCTCACGAATCACGGTGATCTTGATCGTGCTGGGGTATTGCAGCTCGGCCTCGATGCGCTTGCGGAGTTCCTTGGAGATTTCCCGGGCGCGGTCGTCCGTCACCTCGCTGGGGGAAACCACCACGCGAATTTCGCGGCCGGCCTGGATCGCGAAGGCCTGTTGCACGCCCTCAATCGACATCGCGAGTTTCTCCAGCCGGCCGAGGCGCTGCATGTAACCCGTCATCGATTCGGCCCGCGCGCCGGGTCGGGTCGCGGAAATGGTATCGGCCAGAATCACGAGGCCGGCGTAAACGGTTTCGGGTTTCACTTCCTCGTGGTGCGCGGCGACGGCATTCACGACGATCGGCGTCTCGCCGTAGCGCTTGATGAACTCCGCCCCGATTACCGCATGGCTGCCCTCGAGTTCGCCGGGCACGCCCTTGCCGATGTCGTGGAGGAGGCCGGCGCGCTTCGCCACGTTGGGATCGAGGCCGACCTCGCTCGCGATGAGCGACGCGAGGAACGCCGTCTCGACCGAGTGATCGAGGACGTTTTGGTTGTAGGAAAACCGATATTTGAGCCGGCCGAGCAGCTTGATGATCTCGGGGTGGAGGCCGTTGATGTTGAGTTTCGCCACCGCATCCTCGCCGGCCTGCGTGGTCACAAGATCGATTTCGTCCTGCGCGCGCTTCACGAACTCCTCGATGGAGGCGGGGTGGATGCGACCGTCCTTTACCAGCGCGTCGAGCGCCACGCGCGCGATTTCGCGGCGCACCGGATCGAACGAGGAGACGAGCACCATCTGCGGCGATTCGTCGATGAGCAGCGTGACGCCGGTGGCGGACTCGAAGGACTTAATGTTGCGCCCCTCGCGCCCGATGATGCGGCCCTTCATATCCTCGCTTGGCAGCTGGATGATGGTCGCGGTGAGATCGTTGTTCGGTTTGCTCGAAATGCGCTGCATGGAGGCGATTAACATCCGGCGCGCCTCGTTTTGCAGTTCCTGTTCGGATTTCTCCATCGTCGCCCGGCGCAACGCCCTCAGTTCGTCCTGACATTCGAGGAGCACCTCTTCGCGCAGCTGTTTCGTAATCTCCTCGGCGTCGAGTTGGGAAACGCCCTCGAGCCGCTTGCGCACGCCCTTCGAGAGCGCGCGCATCGCATCCCGCGCCTGCTTGATCGCGGAGCCCTCGCGGTTCAGCCGCTCCTGTCGCTGCTCAAGTTGGTAATCAAGGAGGGCGAGTGATTCCTCGTGCGCGCGGATTTCGCGGAGCCGCACATCGCTCTCGATCTCGCGGCGGTCGAACTCGCGGTTGAGTTCCGCGCGCTTCTCCTGAATTTCCGCCTCGGCCTTTTGTTTCAGTTCCTCGGCGCCGACCGCCGCTTCGCGCCGCGCGACCTCAACCAATTCCGCGGCTTGTTCGTGCGCGGTGCGCCGAGTGTGCCGGGTGAACGCCCAAACGACCGAGAAGCCGATGGCCCCTCCGACCACGACAAACGCCACCGCGAGCGACCAGTCGTAAAGCGGGTCGCTCTCGGCGATCAGAAACGCGAAGTCGGCTACGCCTGCTGATGTCAAGTGGCCGCGGAAGCTACGGTCGCAGGTCCAAACCTCAAGTCTTCTTCCCGTCACCGCCCGTTGGTGACCGCGAATCAGGGGCTTGCAGTGGCCGTTGGAAGGCGGGCAGCGTCCCATCGAGCACTTCTTGCATCCGTTTCAGCCCGGCGGCGGCACCATCCGCAGCGTCGCACTGCATCAAGACATAGGCCCACCGATCAGTGCGGCCCAGAGCCACCCGATTCCACGCATCAACCGCGAGTCGCCGTCCATGGGTCGCCACGACGGCGTCGCCACCGACGAACCAATAGGCCACGAGCTGCGGCACCACGCTCTTGCCGCGCGGGGTGGCCACTTCGCGTTGCACGTGCAGCACGGTCGCCGGAAACGTAGCATCCGCCCCACTCGGACTTCGAAACCGGTGCTCGGTCGCGCCCACCACCGTCCAGCCCTGCGCCACGAGGCAAAGCTCCGGCCGGTGAATCGAACTCCGATCCCGGCCGCTGAGCACAATCGAGAGAAACACCCGCTGCCGCGCGTCAGCCGCAGCGTGATAGAGTTTACGGGAGAAACCCGTGTCCGGCGGCAAAATCTTCCGCTCCACCGCCGCTACCTCCGCGCCGCGGCCAAACCATTCGGTGCCCGCAATCGCCGGCAGTTCGATCGGGTTCACGCCATCCGCTGCGAGCACCACGCCGGCGTCACCACGCAACGGCCGTGTCGCAAGGTGCTGCAAAAAAAACAGCTCCCCCACGGCGAGCGCCACGACGATTCCGGCCGCGCGCCAAGCGCGATAGTGAGTTTCCGCCCCTCTTCCCATCTCCCATCTCCCATCTCCCATCTCCCATTTTGCCTTCTCCGGCCACCACCGGCGCAACGCCGCGACGGCCAACAGCACGCCACCCAGCACGATCACGAAAACGCCGTAACCCATCACCGCGTGGGCCCGCTCGCCCCACGCGGGACCGCCCCAATCCGCGGCCAATACGATGGCGGCGATGCGCGCGACGTTGCCCAGATACACCAGCGGGAAACAGAGCGCCAACACGAGGCCGCGCCGCCCCGTCGTGCGAAAATTCAGGTAGCCCGCGAGCAGCGCCAGCGCCAACAAAGCAGTGAGCGAACGCACGCCCGAGCACGGAGCGGCGACATCATAATGATAGCTGCCATCCGGCGCGACGAGCTGCGTCCCGCTGCGGAGCACGTCGATGCCGGCCACGTGCGCGATCTTTTCCCCGGCGGCGACGACCCACAGCCGCAGCGGCAACCCCACTTCATCGAGCGCCCCGAGCGGCAGGGCGAAAATCAAAAATCCCAGCGGAAACATCGCCGCCGCGCCCCAACGCCGCCCGCCGCCCAGCCGCACCACGCCCCAGGCGAAGATGAGCAGCGCGAAAATCGACACCCGGGCCTGCTGTGCCGCGAAACCCAACGCGTGCAACGCCAGCCCAGCGGCCATCGCCGCCAGGGCCGATTGCGGATTGCGGAATGCGGATTGCGGATTGGACCAATCCGCAATTCCGAGATTCCGCCACAGCAGCCACGCGCTCGCCGCCAGAATCAGCCAACCGTGCTCCGTCTCCGATGCCGGGTTGGTCCATTGAAAAACCCACCAGCGAAACAACGACGCCGTGTCGATGTAGCCGCGGCTGGCATTGCCGAAAAACTGAAACACCACCGCCCCCGCCACCGCACAACCGAGCGCCGCGAGCCACGCGTGCGCGCGACCCGACGAAGCCCCGGCCAGGTCAGGCGTGCTGCTTGTCATGCGCCTCATTGAGAACTTAACTTCGCGCGCTTGGCAAAACCTTCGCCAGACTCCGCCCCCCGCCCCCGCCTACTCGTCCTCGAACTTTGGGGTCTCGGCGACCTCGCACTCGCGGTGCCGTTTCTGCGCGCGGCCTCCGCCCGGTCACGCGTGACCCTCCTCGCGCAGCCCCACGCCGCGCCCCTGCTCGCGCGTTTCGCCCCCGCGGTCGAACTTGTGCCGTTCACCGCGCCGTGGACGGCTTTCACCCGCAAATACCGTCTGCACCGCTGGCCCTGGGCCGAGTTGGGCGCCACGAGACGCGCCCTGCGCGCGCGGCATTTTGAGCTCGGAGTTTCCGCGCGGCCCGATCCGCGTGACCACGCGCTGCTCAAGCTCGCCGGAGTGCGGCGCCGGCTCAGTTTCGCCCGCGCCGGCTCCGGCGCGTTCCTGACCGACTGCGTTCCGCCACCCGCGAAACCGCATCGCGCCGAACATTGGCGTGCGCTCGCGAATTCGCTCGGTTGGTCGATTCCCGCACCGGAGGTTCGCCCGCCCACCGGCCGCCGCATTGTGATCCACGCCGGGGCGGCGCGAGCGGTGCGTCGCTGGCCGGTCGATCGCTTTGCTGAGGTGAGCCGGCGACTCGCCTCTGACGGCTGGGAAGTCGAAACCCTCGCCGCGTCAATGGCCCCCGACGCGCTCTTTGCCGCGCTCGCCCGCGCGGATTTTTTTATCGGCAACGACTCCGGCCCCGGCCACATCGCCGCGCTGCTCGGCGTGCCGACCTTCACGATCTTCGGGCCGCAGTTGCCGGAACTCTTCGCGCCGCAGCATGCGCAGGCCGCGTGGATCGAGGGCGCGCCGTGTCCGCACAAACCGTGCTTCGACGCCTGCCGCTTCGCGCAACCCAACTGCCTCCTCGGGATCGGCGTCGATGCCGTCATGTCGCGGCTCCGCGCGTGGCTGCCGCCCCAAGGCTAGGATTCACTGCGCCGCGAGGTTATGGTCGTCGGTGCGCTCGACTTCCCCGCGCACGAAAAGCGCGATGCACGGCCTGGCTAGGGGAATTTCAACGGTGGCGGCGAATCCGATCTCGCGCAACCGCGCCCAGGTCGCGGCGAGCGATTCGCCCGCGGGCTCCGCATGAAACTCGGCGATCAGGTAGCGGAACTTCTGGAGCACGACGGCCGGGCTCGTGCGCAGGATCTCGTATTCCGCGCCTTCACAATCCAGCTTGAGCAAATCAAAGTTCGTCCGATTGGTGGCGTGCCGCTGCAACAACGTCGCCAGCGAAATCAACTCGACCCGCGTCGCTGGCAGCCGGGCCCCAGGCGCCGGGTTGGCGCCGAAAATATTGTCACCGGGTGAATCGCGCGAGGGCACGAACTCGATCCATCCGTCCCGCGCTGCCACGCCGCAATTCACGGCCCGCACCGCGTCGAGCCCGTTGCGCTGTAGATTCTGCGCGCAGCGCCGATGCGTGGTCGCGTTCAGCTCCGCGGCGATCCCGCCTTCGATCCGCAGACCGCGCGACCACAGCCAGAGATCGAACGCTCCGACATTGGCGCCGACATCCACCACGCTGATCCGGTTGCCCGGGAAAACACAGGGCGCCAACGCGCGGGCATAACACCCCTCGACGAACACTTCCCGCACGGCCAAGTGCTCCAGCCGCGCGCAGTCGCACGCCATGCGGATGCGCCGGTCCCACACATACGTCACCTCTGCGGCGCGGCGGAAAAACAACCGGCGCAGGTTGAGCTGAAGTCCGTTGCTAAATTTGAAGTTGCTCCGGATCCCCACGAGTATTTCCCGGGACCGTCGCCACGCCCCTGCCACCGCCCGTTCTGGTTTACGTTTCATCGGGGAATCTGGTCCTCCGCGGAAATCCGCCGATAGACCTCCGCCCACCGGCGCGCGATGTCGTCGGCCTTGATCGCGGTGCGTTGCACGGCGGCCGGTTCCGGCCACGCCGCCCCCGCGCCAAGTCGGGCGGCGATCGCGCGCGCCAGCGCCGTCGGATCGCCGGAGCGAAAGAGCCAGCCGTTCGCGCCTTCGCGGATCGCATCGAGCGCGCCGCCGGTGTCGGCCGCCAACACGGGCACGCCCGCCGCCAGCGCCTCCAGCACCGCAATGGAAAACGGTTCGTGATCCGATGCGACGACCAAGCAGTCGATCTCGCGGAGAAACTCCGCCGCCGACGCCCGCTCGCCGCGCCAAGTCACGACCGACTCAAGCCCGTGCGAAGCGGTGAGGGCGCGCAGCCGCGCCGCGTAGCGCTGAGCAGCGACCCCGCTCCCCGCCGTGCCGAGGTGGTCGAAAACGACGCGCGAGCGGAGCTCCGGCGGCAGGCGCGCCAGCGCTTCCAGCACCAGGTGCCAGCCCTTCCACTCGACGAGTGCACCCACGCCGCCGAGCCGCAGCCACGCGGGATCGCGTTTTCGCGGTGTCGGCCCGGGAGCCGCTGCCGCGGGCACGCCGCCCGGGATGCACTGCGCCCACGGCTCGGCCGCGGAGGTCGCGGCGCCATAGTAGTTTTTCATCGCCGGGCTCAGCCAGTAAAGGCGTCCCTCGAGTTGTCGCGCCGCCCAGCGGTAAAACCAGCGCTGCCGACCGTAGCAATGCACACTCGCCACCACGCGCCGATCGCCGCCGCGCGCGAGCCACAACGCCACCACGAGCCCGGCGCGCGAGTGTGCATGAAAAATCCGCGTCCGATCCTCGGCCAGCCAGCGCTGCGCCGCTCGCGCCACGGCGCGCGCACGCCAGAATGTTTTCCACCCGATGACTTCCCCGTCGATGCGCGGAAACTCCAAGGCTGCCAGCGACGGCGTGCGACGTTGCACAAATCCCGGGTTCACCCCGAGCACGCACGCAAACGTCCCAACCCCAGCGAGGGCGCGAAGCACCGACATCACGCCGCCGCGATCGTCGTCGGAGCCGGTGTAGTGGAGGACAGTGCGGGACACGCGCGAAAAGTTGCGCCCGAGCAAATCGCGCCCCCCGCCACAGGGAAGCACCAAACGCAGGGAGCCGCGGCAAAGGGCGCAGCTCAGTTTCTTGCCGCGCCCGGCACCGGGCGTAGCGCGGTCAGGCGGCACGACCGCGTTCTCCGACGCAACACGGGCAGGCGGCCCGTGCTCCTCACGGCCGGGTTTCCTCCACGGTGGTGGGCAAGAAACTGAGATGCGCCCCGCGGCAAACCGACCGCAGCCGTCGGGCGTCTGTCTTGCGTCCGCCGTGGTGCGATCGTCTTTGGCGGCGCTCGAAAGGCATGCGCGCTACGGGATGCAAAAGGAAGTGAGGCCAGAGCAACGTCCAGGAAGTGCCACGGGTGGCCCGCCCGTGTCCAGAGAGGCGAGACGCCGCCCCGATCCGATCCCACGGGGAACAGGCCCGTGCCACCTCGAACCCTCTGACCACACTTCCCGTTCCCGCCCGACGGGACCGTCCGCCCATTGCTTGCGCGTGCCCGCCGATTCTGCCCGCATCGCGAGCCGCGCTCCGCGCGCCGCTTTCCTTTCATGCCGCCCACATCGGCCCACTCCCGGCTTCGTCTGATTCCGATCCTGCTCGCGCAAGCGTTCGGGATCGGGTGCGGCGTGGCGGGCGTGAAACTGAACTCCACGCTCGTGCCGCCGGAGGCGCTCGGCGTTTACGGCGTGTTTCTCACGTTCACCCCCATCGGCGCGTGGGTCGTGCACGCAGGGCTGGTGAAATTTGTCGCGCGCCACTGGGCCGGCGCGCCCGCGCGCGCCGCGTTGCTGCGCGCTGTGACGATCGGATGGGCGAAAAGGCTGCCGTGGCTCGCGCTCGCCGCGATCGGCGGCGCCAGCGCGTTGCCGCCAGCGGGAGTCGGCGGGACATGGTTACTCGGGTTCGTGCTTTTCGGCGCAGCTGCTCTGCTCGCGTGGGTGGCGCTCGCGCAGGCGGCGCTGCAGGCGGAGGGTGCCCACTGGCGCGATTGTTTCGTAAGCGTGTATGCCTCGCTCACGCGCACGTTTCTTCCCCTGCTGCTGTTCACGCTGTCCGGTGGGACGCTGGCGGCACTCTGGCTCGGCTTCGGC
Source organism: Opitutaceae bacterium (assembly GCA_031411015.1). Lineage (GTDB taxonomy): Bacteria > Verrucomicrobiota > Verrucomicrobiia > Opitutales > Opitutaceae > ER46. Next base: position 19,634 of record JANOAF010000418.1, read on the forward strand.
GGGCACACGCTCATCACCGCGATCGCTGCAGCGTGGGTGTTGCGCGCGCATTGGTCCGGGAACGAAACGGGCGCGACCACGCCGCCGCTCGCGAGTGCGTATGACGGACCACTATTTATCGCGCTGGCGGCGGCGACCTGGGTGCTGGCCGGGCTCAACCGCTGGATCGTCGCGGCGTTTTTCGGTGCGACGGAAGCCGGCTATTTCACGCTCGGGGGCGGCGCGGCGGCGGTGCTCGTCTCGGCGCTCGGCGCGATCTTTGTGCAGTATTTTCAGCCGGGAATTTTCGCCCTCGGTGACGCCGCGGGCGCAGGCGGCGGGCGCGCCGGAGTGGCTCGACGCGTCGATCAGGTGGCACTGGCGTTTGCGGGCACGGGAATCGTCGGCGTCGGTGCGCTCACGCTCATTTCGCCATGGCTGGTCGGGCCGTTGGTCAGCGAAAAATATTTCGCGGCGCTGCCATGGATTTTCCCCGCGGGCTGCTTCGGCGTCGCGACCACAACGATGGTCTTCTATCATTCGCTGCTGCTCGCGGGTCGGCGCGAGCCGGCGTGCGCGCCCGTCGAACTCACGACGGCCGCCGTGCTGATTGTCGGCTGCGTCGCGGCCGCGGCCGCGGGCGCAGAGTGGATGAGCCGGTGGCTGGTTGCGACGCCGCTCGTCCCGTGGGTGCTCACACGGCCGCTCGCGCGACGCTATTTCTTCAGGCCGGGTGGAGGCGAAGCGTCCGCACCGGCCCGGTGAAAAACATCCGCGCCACCCGCGCCCGATCGGGCCCCCGCGCCCGACTCCACGCGCGCACCGCCAGGCGCGTGGCGCGCACCGCACCCGCCGGCGAACGATCGAGCGCGAAGGAGCGGCGCGCTTGAAATGCGGCGAACACGAACAGTTGTTCTGCCAAGCATAACTCGGCTCCACGCCGCCAGGTTTCGGCCGCAGTCGCCGCCATGGTGGCCATGATCACGCTCGCCATTTCCTCGGGCCGGCCCGCGAGCCGGCGGCCCGCCAAAATTTGAATCGCGCACCGACTCTGCTCGATCGCGGCGGCACGCTGGTGGGTCGTCTGCGCGGGATACCATCGGTAGCGCAGCAGCACCTCCGGCAGCACGGCCATCCGCTCTCGCTCGGCAACGCGCGCCTGAAAATCCAAATCGGCCGCAAAGGGAAAATCCGCCCGATAGGGAAACGCGCGCAACACGTCGCGGCGCGCCATCGCCACCGGGGTGACGACCGGGGCGGCATACGGCGCGTAGGCCCGATGTTCGGCCGCGTTGGGCAGGCAGAATTCTTGGCCACACGCGCGGCCTTGCTCGTCGATCCGCTCGGCGAGCGCGGAAACCAAACCCAAACCGGGATCGGCGCGCAGGGCGGCGACCTGACGCTCAAGGCGATGCGGCAGCGCGAGGTCATCGTAGTCGAGCAGCGCAATGAATTCGCCCGCAGCCGCGGCGACGCCCGCGTTGTGCCCGGCAGGGATGCCCTCGTTGCGCGGCAGCCGCACGAAACGCAGCCGTGGATCGCGCCCGAGTTCGCCGAGATCGTCGGCACGCAGGCCGGTGCCGTTGTCCACCAGCACATATTCGAGATCGCGCAGCGTCTGCCCGAGCACACTCGCGATCGCTGGCCGCAGAAACGGCGTGTCGCGGTGAAAGACAGTGACGACTGAAACCTCGGGCATGGGTGCGCATGAAACGCCTCCGAATGCGACGCGGCAAGCGCGGGCGTGGGTGTAGCTTTCAGGGGACGGCGGCTCAGTTTCTTTCAGACCTTGATGTAGGGGCGCGGCTCGTTCCCGCTCGGTCCGGAAAAGGCGCGCACGAGGCACGCCCCTACCAAGGCAAGAAGCTGAGACGCGCCCTCCGAAACGGAGACACGCTTTCAGGCTCGTTTGCGCGGCGGCGGGATGTCATCCGGATCGCACGCTCCCATGTTGCTCGCTCCCCAATGGCGCACCCGACTCTTCGCCTTCGCCGGCGCGGTGCTGGCGATCGCCCTCGGCGTGGAGGTGGCGAACGAATCGTTTCTCTGGCCGGCCGTCGGCCTCGGCGCGCTGGCGGCCCTCGTCTTGATTCAGGCGCAACCGCTGCCACTCGCGACACTGCTCCTCGGCGGCGCAATGTTCGGCTACATCGTGGGTAACCGCGGCTTCGCCCAGCTCTCGCTCACGAGCGGGTTTCCGCTGCTGCCGGCGGAGTTTGTGCTGCTCGTCGGCGGCGCGTTGCTCGTGGTGCAGTGCGCGTGGCGGCGCGAGCTGCCGTTTCGCGGCGACGCCCTCAATCTCGCCCTGCTCCTCTGGATGATCTACGGCACGATACGGCTGATGTTTGGGCTGCGCGCCAACGGCTTCACCGCGATTCGCGACTACGCGGTGGTTTATTACGGCGCATTTTTCTTTCTCGCGCAGCACGCCGCCCGCGAGCCCGCCAGTGCGCGCTTCCTGCAACGCATCGTCGTGGTCGCGTGCTTGGTGCTGCTCGTCGTGCATCCGCTGGTAACGCAGTTCCCGGCGTTCTTCGCGGGCAATCTCACGCTGCGCGGCACACCGCTGATTTTCTTCAAAGACGACCTTGCGGGAAATTTCATGAGCGTGGGCGCGCTGCTATGTTTCATGCGCTTCGAGACGACGCGGCGGCACGCCTGGCTCGTCGTCAGCCTCGCGCTCGCCGGATTGATGCTCACGACCAACAGCCGCTCGTCGATGGTCGGGCTCGCGCTCGGCGCGCTCTGGCTTGGCGTGGCGGGCCGGTGGCGCTTCGCGGGCACGCTCGCCGTCGGCGCCATCGTGGCGGCGGTGGCGATTTTCGTCGTTGCCGAGGTGCGCAACGACTCGTGGCGGCAGACGCCGCTGCACCGGATCTACGAACGCGTCGCCTCGATCGCGGATCCGCTCGGGCAGCGGACATATGCGACGGAGGATGCGTTCAAGGGCGACAACAACGTCTTCCGTCTCGTCTGGTGGCGCACGGCCGTGGAGGAAGCCCTGGAGACGAACCGGTGGTTTGGCCTCGGCTTCGGCCACGATCTGGCGGCGCGCTTCGTGCGCGAGTATTTGCCGGAGGCGACGGAGGAGTTTTCCGCGCGCAGCCCGCACAACGTGCTCATCACCGTCTTTGCGCGCATGGGCATCGTGGGCGCGGGCCTGTTTCTCACCGTGGTTGGCGCGCTGACGGCCCGCATGTGGCGCGCGCTGCGCGAGCCGCGGGAAACGTTCACGGCCGGCGTGTGCGGGCTCGCGGCGTGGGTGCTGCTGGCCTGCGCGTGTTTCGGCGTTGTGCTGGAGGGGCCGATGGGCGCGGTGGTTTTCTGGACGCTGCTCGGCCTCGCCCAGCCGCAAATGCGGGACGGCGACGAATCCGCGGCGAGCGCGGATCGGCTCTTGCCTGCGGAGGCGACGAACCGTGAAGTCGCACCGACCCCCGTCCCGTGAAGTTTCTCGCCCAACTCGATCTCCTCAATCTCTTCAAGCGGACGACGCGCGCCAATTGGGACGTGCTGACCCCGCTCGCACTCATCGGACTGAGCCTGATCAGCGTTGCGTTCGTCTATTCGGCCGTCCTGAAATCCCCTCTCCATCACAACGACTGGATCAAGCAGATCGTGTTTCTCGGCGTGGGGGCGGTGCTCTATTTGGCGGTGTCGCTGGTCGACTACCGCGTGTGGTTCAGCAACGCGCACTGGATCTACGCGGCCTTGATGGTGCCCCTGCTCCTGGTGTTCATCCCGGGGATCGGCGGCGGTTCGGCGGAGAAATGGGGCGCGACGCGCTGGATCAACCTCGGTTTTTTTTCCTACCAACCCTCTGAAACCGCCAAGATTGCGGTGCTGCTGATCACGGCGAGCATCCTCGTGCACTCCAAGATCGGCACCGTGAAGCAGTCTCTGGGCACGCTGGGGAAATTGGCCCTTGCGGTGGGTGCGCCCATGTTCCTTATCTGGCTTCAGAACGATCTTAAGTCCGTGATCGTCCTGCCCCCGATGGTTTTTTCGATGCTCTACGTTTCCAAACTCTCGCCGCGATTTTTCGTGGGGGCGCTCGGCGCGTTTTTGGTGTTGGTCGGGCTGGTGGCATGGGACGCCGCGCGCTACGTCGCGTTCATGGACGCCCACGGCTATGCGTATGGCGCGGACAACAAGAAGTTCGAAAAAGAGGGCAACCCGATCCTGCCCTTCCACGACTACCAGCGGAACCGCATTCTGGTCTTCGTCGCCCCGGAGAAAGTCGATCCCAAGGGGATCGGCGTCTCCTACAATCTCCAGCAGTCGCTGATCTCGGTCGGCAGCGGCGGGCTCGTCGGCAAGGGCTGGACGGATGGCACGCAGGCGCAGCTCGGCTACCTGCCGCGCACGGTGGCGCATAACGATTTTATCTTCTCGGTCATCGCCGAGGAGAAAGGTTTTTTGGGAAGTCTTACGGTTCTCAGCCTTTTTGGACTGGTGTTGTTCAACGGCATTCGCATCGCCGGTTCCGCAAGGGACCGGCTGGGCATCCTCCTCGCCATCGGCGTGACGGTGCTCTTCACGGTGCATGTGTTTGTGAACATCGCCATGACCATCGGGCTGGTGCCCATCACGGGCATACCGCTTCCCTTTATCAGCTACGGTGGCTCCTTTGTGCTTAGTTGCTGCTTGCTGCAAGGACTGGTCCAGAGCGTCTGGCGCTTCCGGAGGGATTTCACATGAAGTCCTTCAGCGCGCCATTGACCGCCCTGCCAGAATTTCCTGCGCCGCAACTGCCGCACTGGGGTGCCACCGTGTTCAACCCAACCGACACCCGCCATGAGCGATCAATCCCACCCTCAATCGGCCGTCCCACCGGACGTCGCCGCCAAGTATGACGAGGAACTCGTCAATCCCCCGCCGCAGACCGAGTCCGCCCCGGTCAGCGCCACCGAGCTAAAGGCCGGCGCCGCCGAACGCGCGAAAAACCGCCCGCTGCTGCAAAAAATTCTCGCGGTGTTCCAGAAAGAAAAAGGTTCCTACCGCGAGTTGATCATCAACTCCGAGCCGCTGGAGAAGCGCGTCGCGCTGCTCGTCGATGGCCGGCTCGAGAAATTCGAGATCGAGCGCGAGTCCGACAACCGGATGGTCGGCGGCATCTACAAGGGCCG
>JANOAF010000419.1:0-1759 GCA_031411015.1 Opitutaceae bacterium
ACTTGACCTCAAGGCGCTTCAGTGGCCCCGCTCGCAAACGAGTGGGTTGAGGTCAAAGCGCTCCACCTACTCCCGAACTGCAACGTCCCGCTGACGATGGCGCGCGTCGTTCGACGTGTTACGCGTATGCGCTGGTGTCGGTCGCGGAGGCGCTTCAGCATTTCATCGCAACCACCGTGAATTTTATCACCGAGAGTTTTGGCGTCGCCGGACTGGTCGCAGCCTTGGGATTACCGGCGATGCCCGGGGCGCAATACGGCGTGGCCGCGATCTCGGTGGGGTTGGTGATTGTCTGCGTGCTCCTGCACTACGAAGTCCTGCGCGCGCTTTCAGATTGGCTGGACCGCCTGCGCCAACTGCATCGCACGCGCGTGCTCGTGCTGATTCTCGGCCTGCTCATGACGCACATCCTGGAGATTTGGGTCTACGCCCTCGGCTACGGCCTGCTGGATGGCGCTGCGAGTTTCGGGCACATCGCCGCGACGTCACCGCTCGGGCCGGGGCTCGGCTGGCTGGACTACATCTATTTCTCGTTCGTCACCTTCACCACGGTGGGCTACGGCGATCTCGTGCCGGTCGGGCCGATTCGTTTCATCGCGGCGACTGAAGCGCTCAACGGCTGGGTTCTGCTCGGGTGGTCGGCCTCGTTTACGTTTCTGGAGATGCAGCGGTTTTGGCGCGGGAATAAACAATAGCGTTTCGCGGTCCCCTGCCTGTGAACGTCCACCCATCCTCGTTAATCGCACGCACGCTCACCGGCGCGAGAATTGCACTCCTTCCACCGCAGCGGCGCGTCACGGCTCGCACAACACCAACGCTCTTCCTCATGAAAACTTCCGCCCGCCTCCCGCGCGTTCTCACTCTCGCTCTCGCGTTCGTCTTCCCGCTCGCCGTTCCCGCGCCCGCGCAAACTGATCCCGTGCCCGGCTACAAGAAACAGGTAGCCGCCGACGTGGAGGCGATGCGCAAGCAGACGCAGGTGATGATCGACATGGTGTTCAGCTTCGCGGAGCTGGGTTTTCAAGAATTCGAGACTTCGAGCTACCTCACCGGCATCCTCGAGAAAGAGGGTTTTAAAATTGAGCGCGGGATCGGCGGCATGCCGACCGCATGGATGGCCACGTGGGGCTCCGGCCAGCCCGTCATCGCGCTCGGCTCCGACATCGACTGCATCCCGCAGGCTTCGCAAAAACCCGGCGTCGCCTATCGCGACCCGATTATCGTCGGTGCGCCGGGCCACGGCGAGGGCCACAACTCCGGTCAACCGCTGAACGTCACCGCCGCACTCGCGGTGAAACGCCTCCTGGAACGTGAGAGACTTCCCGGCACGATCAAGCTCTGGCCCGGCGTCGCCGAGGAGCAGCTCGGCGGCAAGGCGCACCTCGTGCGCGCCGGCGCGTTCAAGGGCGTGGACGCCGTGATCTTCAGTCATGTGGACAACGAGTTTCGCACCTCGTGGGGCACGGGTAGCGGCACCGGGCTGGTGTCGGTCGAGTATTCGTTTGCCGGCGAGAGTGCCCACGCCGCCGGCGCACCGTGGCGCGGGCGCAGCGCGCTCGATGCGGTCGAACTCATGAATGTCGGCTGGAACTACCGCCGCGAGCACCTCCGCCTCCAGCACCGCTCGCACTACGTGATCACCAACGGCGGCGATCAGCCCAACGTCGTGCCCTCCAACGCCAGCGTCTGGTATTTTTTCCGCGAGCTCGACTACGAGCACATCAGCGAGCTGCGGCAAATCGGCGACACCATGGCGCGC
>JANOAF010000420.1:0-7236 GCA_031411015.1 Opitutaceae bacterium
AAGGGTTTCACCCAGCTCATGAAGTGGTGCGCGCAGGCCACCCGCATGTCTGTCCGCACCAACGCCGACACGCCCGAGCAGACGCGCATCGCCGTCGCGTTCGGCGCCGTCGGTATCGGCCTCACTCGCACGGAGCACATGTTCTTCGAGGGCAATCGCATTGATGCGATGCGCGAAATGATCCTCGCCGGCAACCTGGCCGACCGCCAGACCGCGCTCGCGAAACTCCTCCCCTACCAGCGCGACGACTTCTTCGGAATTTTCAAGGCGCTGAAAGGCTTCCCCGCGACGATTCGTTTCCTCGACCCCCCGCTCCACGAGTTCCTCCCGAACGCCAAGGAAGCGCAGCTCGACCTCGCCAATAAACTCGGCGTCCCGGTCGAGAAGATCATGCACCGCGTGCACGAGCTCCATGAGTTCAACCCGATGCTCGGTTTCCGCGGCTGCCGCCTCGGCATCAAGTTCCCCGAGATCACCGCCATGCAGGCCCGCGCCGTCTTCGAGGCCGCGGCTGACGCGAACAAGGCCGGCTTCAAGGCCAAGCCCGAGATCATGATCCCGCTCGTCGGTTTCAAGAAGGAGCTCGATCTGCAGGTCGCCGTCGTGCACGAGGTCGCCAAGGCCGTCATGGCCGAGAAGAAGACGAAGATCGCCTACAGCGTCGGCACGATGATCGAAGTCCCGCGCGGTGCCCTCACCGCCGACGAGATCGCGCAGACCGCCGAGTTCTTCAGCTTCGGCACGAATGATCTCACGCAGACCGCGCTCGGCATGAGCCGCGACGATTCGGGTTCATTCCTCCCCGGCTACGCCGACCTCGAGATCGTGAAGAAGAACCCCTTCGCCACGATCGACACGACCGGCGTCGGCCAGCTCATGCAGATCGCGATTGCCAAGGGCAACGCGACCCGCCCCGGCATCAAGCTCGGCATCTGCGGCGAACACGGTGGCGACCCGGACTCCGTGAAGTTCTGTCACAAGATCGGCCTCACCTACGTGAGCTGCTCGCCGTATCGCGTGCCGGTCGCGCGTCTCGCTGCGGCGCAAGCCGCAGTCGCTGACGCGAAGAAGTAAGCGACGCACCTTAACCGATGGGCGCGTGTCTCGCACGCGCCGCTTCGTTCCTCTCCCAGCCCCGCGCCGAAAAGCGCGGGGCTTTTTCTTTGTCCGTCACGTCAACTGGGCAGGGCAACACATCCACAGGGGTTCATTGCCAATCTGTCATTGCGGCTTCGGCGTCTCCGCCTAGTGTCGCCGCCATGCCGGAGAAATCTGCCACCACGTTCTCGCTCGACCGCACCGTTTTTTCGGTCGGCCGGTTGCAGGACGATGACAGCCAGGTGGACTACTGGCTCGCCCAACCGCCCGAACGCAGGCTGGCTGCCCTCGAACACCTGCGCCGCTCCTTCGACCCTGATGCCTACGCTGCACGCGGATTTCGCGGATTTCTTGAGGCTGCTAAACGCACATGAGGTCCGCTACCTCGTGGTCGGCGGCTACGCCGTCGCGTTTCATGGGCACCCGCGTTACACGGGTGACTTGGATATTTTCGTGGAGGCCTCGTTCGAAAATGCCGCCCGCCTGATTGAGGTTTACGCGGCGTTCGGTTTCGACCGCACGGAAATGAAGCCAGCCTTGTTCACGACCCCGGACAACGTCGTGCGCATCGGCCACGAGCCCGTGCGCCTTGAGGTTCTCACCAGCATCTCTGGCGTGGCCTTCCCCGACGCCTATGCTAGGCGCGTCGAGGTGCCCGTCAACGATCTCGTCGTGCCCTTCATTTCTTACGCCGACCTAATCAAGAACAAGACTTCAACCGGCCGCACAAAGGACGCGGCCGATGCCGAAACCCTGCAAAAGCGCACTCAGCCGTAGCGCGCCGTTGAGGGACAGTGCAAACCCTCCTGCTTCTCACCGAGCATAGACCGTAATAAGCGCCGCCAGAATGGAGCGCCGGCGAATCGCACTGCGACTTTTCTCCACCGCCCGGCGGCTCAGCAAATCCACCCGGCAGCCCAGACACTGTTCAAGGTCTTCGCGCAGCGCCCCCATCTCCAGCAGTCCCGGATTCGAATTGGGCAGAAACTCCACCAGCAAATCCACATCGCTTTCGTCCCGCGCCGTGCCGCTCGCCCGTGAGCCAAAGACTTCCAGCCGGGCCACGCCATGGCTCTCGCACACCGGCCGCGCGGCGACGCGCAACCGGGCCAAGGATGGTGATTCCATCTGCGTTCTGCTCACGCCTCGCTCTCAATCCAAAGCCGTTCGCATTGCAAGGTGGCAATGCCTCGCGGCGGCAGCGCCTTGGTGCAGCCTCGGCATCACGTTATGTCTGGAAAACAGTCGCGTGATGCACGGCTAGAAATGTTTCATCCGGCAGCACCGCATCTTTGGCTAGTTGCAGCGCTTCACCGTCGTAGGCGGCGAAACACTCCGCCACCGCTCGCTGCGGCAAAGCCAACTTCAACTGCCGCGACAGCACGAGCCGAAGACCGGCATCGAAGCCGATCAGGCCAACATCAAAAGCGGCGTCGTGCAGTCGCGATAGACACAGGCCGTTCCGCACATTGAGCCGCTCCGCCTCATGCTTGCCCCACGGCAAAATATGCGAAGCGATGAGCAGCTCGCGAACAGCGAGCCCCGTCACTCCGCAGCGTCCGCCGAAGTTATTTAGCACTGCTTGCCGAAAATACTCCTGCCCACGCCGCACCTTTACGGTCGCTGCCACTTCGGTTGGCCCCATCGGCGGACGTTTTCTTACCCGAATGCCTTCCTTTGGCGTGACCTCGATTTCTTTCGTTTCATCGGCACCGAACAATTTCCGGAATGCTTCTTCGCTCGCAGGCGCAGTCTCGGCGAGGCTGCCGTGAAATTCACTCCACACACTCCGATCGAGCGCACTCGCCCCGCTCAGTCCTTTGATCCCGCGCATCTTCAGCGCCGGATCAAGCGATGCAAAATTGCATAGCTTCATCGCCACGCTGTTCGCACCGCGGCCCATTTTCTCGGCCAGCACGATAATCGCAGGTTTACGGCCGTGCATCTGCCCGAAGGTCAGCTTGTGATAAAGATTCAGCGCGATCAGAAGTTCGTCGCGCGTCCAGCCTCGTCCGGAAGACATCCCACGAACATGATTCTCCCAAAATAAAACGAAAGCTTGTTCTCCTCGGTCGGCCTGAACAAGTGGTGATGGGCCGGCCGAAAGATCCATGAAATACAAAATTGAACTCCGATATTTCCACGGTTGGGGCGACGCCGGCTGGACCGACGAAATCGGGAATGAAATCAAACTGACTCGATTTGAAACCATAGCCGAAGCTCAAGTAGCACTCGATCGATTCTTCGCTGACGTTCGACTCGCAGTTGTCTCCGGAAACATGGACTCCGAGCGCGACCGTTGTTCCTACCGAATCGAGAGAGCGAACGACTGATGCCTTTCTGGGGGGCGTCACTCGCCTTCTCATCGAAAAGCACTCCCGCACCGCGTTTTTGAAAGCCCGGATTCGCACCTCCAAGACCAGGACTCAATTTTCCTACGAGGAACTCGTTTACTGCGACCGACCCAGCATCACTCGATTTGTCGCCCTGGTGACCAATCGCAACATCGTGTTCGAATTCGCGATGTCGGAGAAAGCGAATGGAAGCATTCGGAACCACGGTTATCCGTGGCGGCTTATTCGCTCGGAGTTTCTCGACCGACTTTTCGCATTTCAAATCAAGCTGAGGTAATGGCGGGGGGCGTGTCCGACATCTTCCCCAAACGAAAGCCCTCCGCCCTGATGGCGCCCATTCGCTGGCGCGGCAACAGGGCCGTGGAGTGGCCGCCGCGCCCGGCCCCCGACACGGCGGTTGACTGAGCCTACGTAGGATGTTTGTTTCTACGTATGAAGACCAAGCTCACCCTCTATGTGGACCGGGCCGCCGTCACACGCGGCAAGCTCTGGGCGCGCCGCCGCCAAGTCCCCCTTTCTCGCGTGGTCGAGGATCACCTCAACCGCCTCGCTTCCGCTGACGCCGGCGAGCGCTTCCTCGCCAAATGGCAGGGTGCCTTCAAGCTCGACCCTGCCGCGCTCAAGGATGAGCGCGCGGCCGCGATTGCCGCGAAGCACCTGCGCTGACCATGCGACCGTTGCTGGACACCAACGTGCTGCTCGACGTCGCCCTCGCCCGGCCCGGTTTGCATGCGGCCAGCGGCGCGGTGGTGGCGTGGTGCATGAACAACCCCGGCTCCGGCCTGCTGGCGATCCATTCGCTGGCCACCTTCTACTATCTGGTCGGCCGGGCGGCCGGAGCAGCCAAGGCGCGTGCATTCATCGCCGACTTGATCGAGGGCACGGACATCGCGCGCCTCGACAATGCCGAAGTTAAACGCGCGCTCGCTCTTCCGATGACCGACTTCGAAGATGCGCTGATTGCGGCGGCCGCCGAGAGCGCCGCCGCCACGCACATCGTCACCCGCAACACGGCGGATTTCCGCCGGTCGCCCATTAAGGCCGTGACGCCCGAGGATTTTGCGCGGCTGACGGCGAGGGCGTGAGGTGCGGCAGCGCGCGGATGCGCCAGCCGAAGAGCCCATGCCCGACGTCCTGAGCAAGCGCCAGCGCTCCGCTGTGATGGCGCGCATCCGCTCGCGAGGCAACAAGGAGACCGAGCTGCGGCTCATCGCGATCTTCCGCGCGCACAATATCGCCGGCTGGCGGCGGCACCGGCCGTTGTTCGGCAAACCGGATTTTGTTTTGCCCGCCCTGAAACTCGCCGTCTTCGTCGACGGCTGCTTCTGGCACGGGTGTCCGATTCACGGCACGAAGCCGAAGACCAACGCAGCGTTTTGGCGGAGGAAGATTTCCCACAACCGCACGCGCGACCGGCTCGTCACCCGCACGCTCCGCAGCCGCGGCTGGCGGGTGCTGCGGATTTGGGAGCACGAGTTGCGGGGGCGAAGCGAGGCGCGGTTGGTCCGTCGTCTTCGCTCTCATGGCCTGATCCAAAGCGAATTGTGACGGACCGCGTCGAACGGGACGCTCCGCCTCAGCCCAGCAGCTCGGCCAACACACTGTGCTTCTGTTGATATTCGCGGATCACGTGGTCGTAGTGCCAGATTTTGAACATGCTCCGCGTGACGAGATACACGGCCAGCACGAACAGCCCGAGGCTGATCGCGAGCAACGGCAGCAGCCAGTGCCACACGTGATCGACGTCGTAGGAGCGCGACGTCGCGATCAACACGCTCAACACCGAGAGCGGAAACGCGAAGACCGCGATGCCCGTGCGCAGCGAGGAAAGCGCGGTGCGTTTCTCCGCGAGCAGGAGCTGCATGGCATTGAACGCCATCGCATCGGCAATCGGATCAGACGGAACGGCAGGGGGCAGATTCATGGACAGGCGGGGCGAAAGCGTTGGCGGCACGATGTCGCACTCGCTTCGGAACGCGAGCCCGCACCGGGTCGGTTATCAACGCCCGTCCAGGGCAGATCGGATGCAGGCGAACCGGCCTACCCCACCCGCGCCATCCGTCGCCACGCCAGCAGGCCGCAGAGGCCGAAGCCGAGGGCGTTGATCGTGCCGTGCAACAATCGCATCTGCGGAAGGCCGAGCCCTGGCAGCGACAGCGCCGAAGTGCGCAGCGCGTAGAGCAGCGCGAGCACCATGCCGAGAAAGAGCGCGGCTCCCGCCACGCCCAGGAGCATCCGGGTCGTGAGGTCCTGCCGGCCGTCGATGGCGAGGCGCACATGCAGCACGCCCACGACCATGCCGGCGAGGGCGAGTCCGCAGCCCGCGGCGGTTTCGAGACTCGTGCCCCAGCCGAGTTGTGTCGCCGTGATGCCGACGGCCACGGCCGGCACGCCGAGCACGACACCCACGGCGGCCCGCGAAGCGAAGCGCCAGAAGAATAATTCCCGCTGCACCAGTCCCGTCAGCAACGGCAGCAGCAAACCGGCGAAATGAAAATGCACTGCCGTGAGCGTCACAATTTCCGGACGAAAATTCAGCGGCAGCCAACCCGCCCGATCCGTCAGCGTCCACGCGCCACCGGTGGCCGCGAAGAACAACGCGGCATCGGCGCACAGGCCATCAAGCGAGCGTCGCCATTTCTCGCGCCGCACCCGCAGAAATCCAATCACCGCCAGCAAGCCGGTGAGCGCCACCCATGGCAGCGCTGCCGCCGCCGCGAGCGCACCAGGCGCCAGCGCGCATGCGACGGTCAGCGCGAGCGCCGAGGGCAATTGCAGCAGCGTGACCACTTGCAGCAGCCGCACGGGCGCGCCCGTTTCTCCCGTCTCCGCGAAAAGCTCCAGCGCCAGCGGCACGAGCACCAAAGCCGCAAATAACAGCAACGCGTGCGCCCATGCGCCCGCCTGCGGATCGGGCGCGCGCAGCACGACAAATCCGATCCAGACCGCCGCTCCCGCCATGGCTCTCGTGGTTGCGCGCATATGTTTTCCGTTCCTAGCTAGGTTTCCGTCGCCCTGGCCTGCTCCACGGCGGCGATCATCGCCGCCATCGACTCGCGGACAAAGCGCCGTTGCACGCTCCGCGCGAGTGGTCTCCCCAATCGCACCGGCCAGAACCGGGGCCGAGAAAACGCGCGCAGGTCATACCACACGCTGCCATCCGCCTGCAGCTCCACACTGAAGCGCTCCTCACCCTGCTCGACGTGGGCGTGCAGCGTCCCGTAAGCGAAACCGAACGTCCGCCGCACCTCACGCTCGGCCACCGTCTCATCGATCACATAGACAATCCGGCAGGCGCTCAGCCACCAACACCCGAACGCATGGGCGATCATCGCGACCGTCTGGCCGGTGCGGATCGGCGCGGCCTCGGGCATGATTTTCGTCCACGGGGTGGGAAACATCCGCCATGCGCGCAGCGCTGCGCACGCCACCCCGAAGTCGACCTCGCCGGTGCCGAGCCGCACGCGATTGTGATCGAGCGTGTAACCGGCGGGGCTCGTCGCGTTGTCCCGCGTCGCACCATGTTCGGCGTAGCTGAACTGCCCCACCGCATCCTGGTCGCGCAGGAACGCCGTGACCGCGCCAGGCGTCGGACGACGGAGCGAGAAGTGCGGCTTGAGGCGGTCGGGCATCGCACGAAATTCAGCGCTGCGTGGGCCGGTGTCGATTCCGTCGTGGCCGAAACGTGCGGTTCGTGGCTGGCCTATTGAAGCTCGTCCCGTAGCCTGCCCGAACGAACAGATATGCCGGCGGGTTGGGAGTAGGGCGGGTCTGTGACCCGCCC
>JANOAF010000421.1:0-4596 GCA_031411015.1 Opitutaceae bacterium
CGACCTCTGGACCGCTGCCCGCCGGCCACGAAATTCGCGGGCAGGAGATCGTGCTGCGCTTCACCCACACCGACGGCGGACTCCTCGCGAAAGACGGTGAGTTGAAGGGCTTCGTCGTCGCCGGAGCCGACCACATTTGGCAGCCCGCACAGGGGCGGATTGTCGGCGACACCGTCGTCGTCACTTCTCCCTCGGTGGCCGCACCCCTCGCCGCGCGCTATGCGTGGGAGAATTTCCCGACCTGCAATCTGTTCAACGCCGCCGGACTTCCCGCCTCACCCTTCCGCACGGACGATTGGAAATAGCCCGGTCCTCGCGGTTTTCCCACCGCCGATGCCCCGCCCCCGCGCCCGTTGCAGCGCGCTCATCCTTCATCGCCGCCCCAGCCAACTCCCCACCTTTCTCCCCAACATTGCCGCAGTCACTTCCCCGCTGCGTCCGTCCCAAACCCCGCCTATCCACCCATGAACGTTCCACCCCGCCTGTTCAGCTCCGCTGCGGCCTGCCTCTCCCTGCTCCTTGCCGCGCCGCTCGGCTCAGCCGCTGCCTCCGCTCAAACCGCGACCCAATCCACCGGCGCGATTTCCGGTCGCGTCCAAAACGTCGCCACCGGGCAATATCTCAACAACGCCCGCGTCAGCGTGCAGGGCTCCGACGTCGTCGCCTTCACCGACCAAACCGGCAGCTACCGCCTCACCGGCTTGCCGAGCGGCCCGCTGGTCCTTGAGGTGTTCTTCACCGGCCTCGACCCGCTCAAACTCCCCGTGACCATCCGCGCCGGCGACGTCGTCGAGCAGGACATCAGCCTCACGAACGCCTCGCGCTACGGCACGGACGCATCCGGGACCGTGAAGCTCGACTCGTTCGTTGTGGCCACTGCGCGCGAGACCGACGGCGCCGCCATCGCCATCAACGAGCAGCGCTTTGCCCCGAACATCAAAAACGTCGTCTCAGCCGATGCCCTCGGCGACGTCATGGACGGCAACGTCGGCGAATTTCTCAAATTCATGCCCGGCATCACCGCCGAGTATGACCGCGAATCCGGCGGCTCCGTCGCATCGGTGTCGGTGCGCGGCTTCCCCACCGCGCAGGCCGTCGTCTCGGGCGACGGACTCCAAATGGCCAACACCGGTAACCCGCAGGGTTCGTCGCGTGTATTTCAGTTCACCCAAGTTTCCATCAACAACATCTCGCGCCTCGAAGTGACGAAGGTGCCCACTCCCTCAACGCCCGCTGACTCCATGGCCGGTTCGATCGACATGGTGAGCAAGAGCGCTTTCGAACGCAAAAACGCCCAGCTTCGCTACAGCGTCGGCCTCTCAGGCAACCACCGCACGGCGAGTTTTCGGAAAGTCCCGCACACCACCGACGAGCGCGTCTACAAAGTTCTCCCCAGTTTCACCTTCGACTACACGCTGCCGGTTACGAAAAATTTCGGCCTCGTCGTCACGGGGCAGAGTCAGAATCGCTTCATCGAAATGGAGTGGGTCCCGCGCGGCTTCACCCCCACCGCCACCGGCGTCACCAGCGCCTCGATCAGCCGGCCCTACCTGCAGTCCTTTCAGCTCAACAGCGTGCCGCGCGAGAACACCCGCACCGCCATCGGCCTCAAGGCCGACTGGCGCCCCACGCGCAACGGCGTGCTCTCGCTCAATCTCGAACGCAGCCGCTTTGTCTCCGACCGCTCTAACGCGTCCCTCTTGCTCTCGACCGGCACCAACGGCGTGCCCAACCCCGCCACCGGCGTGCCGCTCACCTTCGGCGACGACTTCACGTCCGGCGCCACCGGTCGCGGCGCCCTCACCATCGGCAACGGCGGCGCCGGCGTCCGCCAGCAGCTCGACACCGAAGCCGTCGGCCTCCGCTACCGGTTCGACGACGGCAATTGGCGCATCGTCGCCGCCCTCGGCAAGTCGAACTCCTCCGGCGGTTATCAAGACACGATCCACGGCCGCTTCCGTGCGCTCGTAATCGTCAACCGCGTCCCGGTCCGCGTGAGTTTCGCGAAAATCGACGACGTCCGCCCGCAATCGATCCAAGTCTTCGACAACACTGAGCGCCCCTTCGATCTCACCAACTTGGACAACTACCAGGTCAACTCCGCCACCTCCACGCCCCGCGTCATCCGCGACGGTCTCACCAACGGCAAACTGGATGTGCGCAAAACCCTCCCGATGCTGTCGTTCCCCGCCGCGCTTCAGATTGGCGGTCTCCGTCGCGAGCAGATCCGCGATGTGCGCCGCGAGAGCATCAACTGGAACTACAACGGCCCCGATGGAAATCCCGCCACGCCCGATTCACCTTCGCTGTTCGCCAACAAAATCTACGTCAACCAGAGCGAAAATTTCGGTTTCCGGAACATGCCGTTCGTCTCCACGGCCAACGCCCTGCGCGCGTTCCAGGCCAACCCCACGCTTTTCAGCAAGACCACCGCTCAGGTCACCGCCGAAGAACTTTTCCGCCTCAACAATTCCGAGTGGCTGCAGGAAGCCGTCACCGCCGGCTACCTCCAAGCCGAGCTCGGCCTCTTCCACAACCGCCTCAAGGTTCTCACCGGCGTCCGCTACGAACGCACCGACGCCGACGGCCAGGGCGTCCGCAACGATCCCAACGCCGTCTGGGCGCGCAATGCCGACGGCACGTTCGCCCGCACCTCCGCCGGCGCCCGCATCCGTCGCGGCGAGGCCGGCGCCGTCGGCTCTTTGGCAGAGCTGGCCGTCACCCGCCAGGAACGCGGCACGAAAGCCTCTCGCACCTACGACGGCAACTACCCCAGCGTGCATCTCACCTATCAGATCCGCGAAAATTTCCTCGCCCGCGCCGCCTACGCCAAGACCTACGGTCGCCCCGATTTCAGCGCCATCGTCCCAAACACCACCGTCGACGAAACGGACTTCGGCAACGCCACGCCGGACCCCAACCAGATCCCCGGCCGCATCACCACGCGCAACACCGGCCTGCGCCCGTGGACCGGCGACAACTACGATTTCTCCGTCGAATACTACACGCCGCAGGGCGGCATTTTCAGTGCCGGCGTGTTCCGCAAAGAGATCCGAGATTTCTTCGGCGACGCCGTGAAAGTCGCCACCGCCGCCGACCTCGAACTCCTCGAACTCGACCCGCGCTACATCGGTTGGCAGATCACGACCGCCTACAACGTCCCCGGCACTGCGCGCGTCGACGGCGTGGAGTTCAACCTCCGCCACTCGCTCCGTTCGCTCGGCTCATGGGGCCGCTACGTCAGCGTCTTCGCCAACGGCACGAAACTCAAACTGCAGGGGGGCCGCGACGCCGACTTCAGCGGCTTCATTCCCGAGAGCGCCAACTGGGGCCTCGATTTCAGCAAGAAGCCTTTCAGCGTGATGCTCAAATGGAACTACCGCGGCCAGCAGCGGCTCGGCGCCGTCGCCGCCCTCGGCCCCGACGCCTATGAATACTCCAAGTCGCGGACCCGCCTCGACGTGAATCTCGACTACCAACTGCGCAAAGACCTCTTTCTCTATGCGAGCGCCCAAAACGTCTTCGACATTCCCGAGACGCTGCTGCGCTTCGGCTCGCAGACCCCCGGCTACGCCCGCGTCTCCCAAGTCCTGACCACCGGCGTCCAGCTCACGCTGGGCATCAAGGGGTCGTTCTAAGTTTTTCGGCGAAGGGGCTCCGGCGGCGCGTGACGTTTGCTTCGGCTGAAAAAAGCGTTTCGCATTGTCGCCGAGCCCGATGACCCGGACCCCGCCCATTCCCCTTCCAGCCGCCCCAGCGCTCTTCGCCCTCGCCGCGGCGATTGCCGTTGTTTCCTGCTCGGTCGCGCCGTCGCGCCCTTCCTCCGTCGCCGCGGGCGAAAAAATATACCGCCAGACCTGCGCGAGTTGCCACGGCGCGCAGGGCCAGGGCGTCGAAGATAAATACAAGGAGGCGCTCGCCGGCGATTGGGCGCAGCCGCGGCTCGCGCGCTACATCGCGAAGAACATGCCGGACGACAATCCCGCGACGCTCTCTGCCGCGGAGGCCGCCGCGGTCGCCGCGTTTGTTTTCGATTCGTTCTACTCGCGCGCCGCCCAGGCTCGCCTCCATCCCGCGCGCATCGAGATCGCGCACCTCACCAACCGCCAATACGCCGTCACCGTCGCCGATCTGCTCGCCCAGATCACGCCTGCGCCGCTCGCGAACTCGCCCGCAACCGCCGACGCGCCCGGCTTGGCCGCGACCTATTACAGCCTCGCGCAACGCGGCCGCTTCGACCCCGCGAAGGCCACGCACCGTGGCACCGACACCTCCGTCGATTTCGTTTTCCCCGAGGGCGGCGAACTCCGCTCGCGGCTCTCGCTTCCGCCGTCCGACAAACCCGCCACACCCAATTCCACGACTCCCGGCAGTTTCTCCGCCCAGTGGCGCGGCGTGATCGTCGCCGACGAGACCGGCGATCACGAGTTCATCATCCGCACGCCCAACAGTGTCCGCGCCTGGATAAACGCCGAGCCCGATTTGCGGGCCGGTGCGGAGGCGACACTCGACGTCAACGTTTCAAACCCCGCCCAGCCCGATCACCGTGTCACGCTCCGCCTCATCGGCGGTCGGAGCTACCCCATCGCAATCGAC
>JANOAF010000422.1:0-2158 GCA_031411015.1 Opitutaceae bacterium
CCCACGGCTACCTGCTCAAAGAAATCGACGGCCGCGGTCTGGTGGCCGCCATCCGCGACGTGCCGCCGGACGATCCACCCTCGATCCCGCCATCACCGCGCGCGTGATGCAGATTGTGAAAGAGGGCGGGACCTCGCGCGATGTGCTCGCCGTCCTCTCGCCGCAGGAGCGCCGCGTGCTCGCGCTCATCGCGGAGGGTTGCACCAACAAGGAAGTCGCCGCCCAACTCAACTTGAGCGAGAAGACGGTGAAGAATTACCTGAGCACGGTCTTCGAAAAACTTCACGTGTCCCGCCGCTCCGAGGCGGCCGTGCTCTACGCGCAGCAGCGGAAGAAATGACATCGCGCACGTGGAGCGCGAAGCAGGAGTTCGAGTCACCCGCCAAAGTAACTGCGCTCTGACGTGCTGGGAAGAAGTCGCGCAGGTGCTACTGCTGTCGAACGAGCTGGCGTTTGTGGATTAGGTCGAGATGTTGCGGCTCGCCTCGTAGCGTGTGTCTGCGGTCAAGGATCGACGGCGGCTAGTGAAAGGAAGGCGATTTGCTTGCCCTTCGCCTTTCGCTCGAGCCCGACTATAGAAACCGTTCCGGCGGCTTCATCAATTTCCACTGCTATGTCGCCGATCCCATGCGTTCGAGTGCTCCACACATGAAACAATCGCCCGTCCTCCCAAAACGGAGAGTAGGCTTCATACCATAAATGGATGTCGTAACGGCTAACATTCAGAAATGGGTGATTCTGCCGGCATAGATGAAAGTTGCGGTTGTCAAAGCGCAACTGCCACCACCGCGCGACACCAACGACATTCGCTTTCAGGGTCTTCAAATTTGGGCTGAATGCCGGGACATCCCTTGATAGGAGGAGTTCTTTTGATTGGTCAGCCGCAGCCGATCGGCAACCGACCAAACCTAGGCCTGAGGCCAGCCAAGGTAGAAATGACCTTCGTGTGATTTTTCGCATAGGATCGGGTTATAGCAATGTGCGGGTTGGTCAGCCCTGCTGGAGTCGGATGCACCCGAAGGTCTCCGCTGCTCTACAAGACATTTTCCTTGGTTCACCTCTCCATCTTTAGTTTCCCCACCAACCTCTCCAACCCCACGATATTCTCCCGCAGCCCCACCTCAGCATCGACTGTCGTCTCGTGGTTTAGCACGCCGACGAGGCCGCGCCAGCCGCTGGCTTGGATGATGCGCATGAGGCCGAGTTCGCGGTCGCCTTGGCCGAGGGTGAGAAGTTTTTTCCCGACCTTGTCGCCGCCGGCGATCATTCCGTTGAGATTCACGGCCAGCACGTGGCGCTGAATCTTTGGCCAGAACTCGGCGAAGCGATCCAGGTGGTCGTGGCCGTGGTGGAAATTGTAGACGAGGCCGACGTGCGCCGCGCCGTCACTCTGGAGCTGGGCGAGGACGGCGAGCTGGTTCTCCGGTTCGCCGAACCAGCCGCCGTGGTTGTAGAGACCGACCTTGCAGCCGAGCTTCGCGGCGGCGACGACGATGGGCCGCAGGCGGGCGACCTCGGTGGCGATGCGCGCTTCCTGTTCGGCGGCGTCCTTTGTCGCCGCGCCGCTGCCGGTCACCCAGAGCTGCGGGTGGATGCCGTGCCGCGCGATGACGTCGAGGATGGCGAGGGCATCCGGGTTGAGGGTCGTGGGAAACCACCACGCGACGAGTTCGATGCGGTGGGCCTGCATCGTGGTGACCTCGACGTCAAAGGACGCAAGATGCTCCGCGCGCCAGTCGTAGGCGAGCCGGCGGAGCTGGAGGCGATTGAGCATCTCCGCGCGCGCGGCGGAGTCGCGCTTGGCCGCGTCGTAGGGCACGATGCACCACGCAACGAGATTCTCGCGCGCCCAGAGATCGGCGGCCGCGCCCGGAACGGCGAAAGCGGTGAGCAGCGCGAGCGCGGCGAGGGCGATGCGGAGGGGAGGGCGCACGGGCGTGAGCGAAAGCGTGCGGCGCGGATGAGGCGAGCCATTTGGAAAACGGCGGTATGCCGTGATGCGGAGCGCGGAGCTTGAAAGTAGATGCCATGAGGCGGACAAGCGGGCGAAAAAGGCCCAACTTGTCCGCCGAATGAATGCAAAAACTAACGTCAAGAAACTGCTGGAACGCCTGGTGGAAACCAAGGCCGAAACGATCAAGCTCGGGATGGACCTGCA
>JANOAF010000423.1:0-1708 GCA_031411015.1 Opitutaceae bacterium
ATTTGCTGACGCCGAGGGCCAGCTTGCCCTGAAGCAGGGAGAGCCGCACGCCGTAGTCGATGGTCTGGCCGACGGAATTCGGGGCGGACCGGCCCAGCGCGTCCACCCACGAGGCGTTGGGCACGGGGAGGAAATTATTCGAGCGGCTGTAGGTGAGCGAAACCCAGGGAAGCACGTGATAAACTCCGCCATAGGTGCGCGAAAGGCCGTTGGCGACGATCGACGGGGCGGCGTTGTAGGGGATGTCCTGGGCGGCGTCGTAATACTGTTTCAAGGGATCGGTGGCGGCGCCGGGGATGGCGGGATTGACCGTCGTGCGGCGGGTGGGGATGCCGAAGCTTTCGGTGTTGTCCTCGCGATAGCCCGCGACCGTGACGAGGCGACCGCCGAACCACTTCGCCTGCCAGCCGAGCGAGAGCGCATCGGAGGCAAATTTGCTTTTCATCGCGTTGAGGAACGACTGGCGGCTGAGGTTGATTGGGGCCTGCTCGGTGGTGGTCGCGCCGAGGAGTTTTCCGTAGCCGTTCAGCAGCCCGAGGTTGTTTTGGACCTGCCGCGAGTCGGGCATCGTGGGGACGTTGCCGTTGACGAAATACACGCGCGTGCGAAGCACATTCACGGCGTTGACCGCATCGCCCGACCAGCCGCCGGCCGCAGGGAGGCCGACGGTCGCGAGGTTAAAGACGCGGGTGAGATCCTGTTCGGAGTCGGTGCGACTGACTTGGAAGAGGCCGGCGAAATTATGCTGGCCGAGCCAGCGGTGGCGCTTGGTCAAATCGAGTTCGTAGGAGAGCGTGGCGCGGTATTCCGCCGAGCGGCTGGTGGCGGGGCGAAACTGCATCTGAGCGTTTTCATCGTAGGGCACGAGGTAGCCGGGGTTGAGCGAGCCGTCCGGGAGGTAGCGGTTGGGGTCGATGGTGACGGTGGTGAAATTGTTCGGATCGAGCGATTGGTGGTAGAGCGCGAGGTTGCCGCCCAGTTCGAGGAAGAGACCCTCGGCGAGTTTCTGTTCGGCGAGGAGTTGGGTCCACCGGCCGTGTTGCTTGTTCGAAGGCTCGTCCCAGGTGCCGCCGTTGAGATTGGTGCTCTTGCTCAAGCCGAGCGCGGTCCACGGGTCCTTCGACTGATAGTTGGGGCTGGCCTGTCCGCCGAACGTGGCCGCACCGAGCTGGCCCTGATAGCGCGTGTTGACCATCGGATTGGCGAGGTTGAGCCCGACGATCCACGTCTGCTGGTTGCCGGTGGCTTGGGCGAGAGCGAGGTTGGGGTCGAAGTCGTTGCGTGAATCGACGAGTCCGTCCGCGTCGACGACACCGCGCGCGACCGGGATGGGATTACCACGTGCGTCAACATACGGGCGGGTCGCCGTCCACTGCTGACCGGCCGGAAGAAACTCAATCGTCGGCTTTCCCGCCGCCGCCCAGCGCAGCGCGCTGCCGTCGAAACCCCACATCAAACTCGAGGCGTTGGTCCCGAGGGAGTAGTGCTCGTGATTGAGCGTGAGCCGGGTGTTGGACCAGGGCTTGGTGGAAACACTGAGCGTGAGGCGCTCCTGGTTTTTGCCCTCATATTTGCGAAACTCGCGCGCCTCATCGTGCAGCAGGTTGAGGCGGAAACCCAACTTGTCCTTGATGAGGGGCTGATTGTGGTCGATGGCGATGCGCCGCGAACCGTTGGTGTCGGCCTGCACCTGCACTTCGGTTTTCCG
>JANOAF010000424.1:0-7101 GCA_031411015.1 Opitutaceae bacterium
TATTTTAGTCCGGCCAAAACCGAATCGGCGGGCATTTTGCGTCGTGGTGGCTCCAAGCCGCTTTCCGCATATTTCGAACCCATTCGCGACATGGTCGCGCCAGAAGACGTAGGCACCAGCAAGCGAGTCCTGAATTTCGACGTTGGGGCGGCCGCTCAGCCCGTGATCGATGACACGACGCCCTCGGTGGAGGATTTCGAAAGTGCGAAGAAGCGATTTCTGCCCGGAGACGTGATCATTTCACGGCTTCGCCACTATCTACGCCAGATCGCCGTCATTCGCACCGACGCCGCCGCAGTCGCCTTGGGTTCGTCCGAGTTCATCGTCCTGCGCCCACGCTCTGACGCACTGCCACAAGAAGCCTTGGTGCTCTTCCTCCGCTGCTTACCGGTGCAGACGATCCTAAAGTATTCGCAGGACGGTTCACATCATCCGCGCTTCAGCGAAGACGACCTGTTGGCGATTCCCGTCCCTGACTCCCTGCTAAAGCTCGCTCCCCAACTCACCGCCGCCGTGCGCGCCGCCCACACCGCCCGCCGCGAAGCTCAGGCCCTGCTCGCTCGCGCTCAGTGCGTTGTCGAGGTGGCCATTGAGCAGGGCGAACTCGCGGCAATGGCTATCCTATCGTAGGCGGGTTTACTGGCTGTGGGAGCGGTGCGGCTCAGGACTCGGGTGGAGGCCTTTCGCAACGCGCGCGCCGCGCTCTCGGGTAGATCCACTCGCTCACGCTCGCGGCTACGAGCTGAGCTGCGGCTACGGGAATGAGCGGTAGCTGCGAGCGTGAGCGAGTGGATCAGGGGCGCTCGACGAGACGGATATAGATTCGCCAGAAGAGATCCCAGTAGTCTTCGCGGCGGATGTCTAGGTCGGGGTAGCCGGCAATACAGCAGCCGGTGTAAGGATAGTCCTGCCAGCGGGCGGCGAGGTTTGTGCGGACGGGATTCTCGAAGATGTAGTGCGCGGTGAGCTGAAACGCGGCGTGCTCGCGGTCGGACTCGCGAAGGACGTTATCGTAGGGTTGGCGCTGCCATTCGATGGAGGCGAGGAAGGGACGCAGGTGCTTGCGGAGAAATTCGGTGGCGACGCGTTGGTCGGAAATGTGGTCGTCGAGGCCGAGCCAGAGGAGGTGCGCATGATCGGGCATGAGCACATAGGCGGGGCAGGCGAGGGCGTAGCGCGCGCAGACGTGGAGAAGTGTGAGTTGCCACGCGTGGTGGAAAGCGGGCGTGAGCCAACCCGTGGCGCGGTCTTCGGTCGTGAGCGTCCAGTGGACGAAGGCCCGGCCGCGGTAGAATTCAGGGGCGAGGCGGGGGAGGTGGCCTTTATCCACTCGCTCACGCTCGCGGCTACCAGACGCTTCGTGGTTCGAGTTCATCGTAGCCGCGAGCGTGAGCGAGTGGACGGGCGCGTAAACGGACTACCCCTTCGCCTCGGCGTAGGCTTCCATCCCCACGCATGAGCACACGAGATTCCGGTCGCCGTAGACGTTGTCGACGCGGCCGACGCTGGGCCAAAATTTGCTGGCGCGCGTGAAGCGATCGGGGAAGGCGGCGGTTTCGCGCGAGTAGGGGTGGTCCCACGCGTCGGCGCAGACGACTTTGGCGGTGTGGGGTGCGTGCTTGAGCGGGTTGTTCGTCTTGTCGGACTCGCCGTTGGCGACGGCCTGCATCTCGCCGTGGATGGAGATCATCGCGTCGCAAAAGCGGTCGAGTTCGCTCTTCGCTTCGCTTTCGGTCGGCTCGATCATGAGCGTGCCGGGGACGGGGAAACTCATCGTGGGTGCGTGATAGCCGTAGTCCATGAGGCGCTTCGCGGCGTCCTCGACCTCGACGCCGTGTTTTTTCCACGCGCGGAAATCCACGATGCACTCATGGGCGATGAGTCCGGCGTTGCCGCGGTAGAGGACCGGGAAGAATTTTTCCAAACGCTGAGCGACGTAGTTCGCGTTGAGGATCGCGATCTTGGTGGCTTCGGTGAGGCCGGCGGGGCCCATCATCCGGATATACATCCATGAAATGACGAGGATGCTCGCGCTGCCGTAGGGAGCGGCGGAGACGGCGCCGATGGGATTGGGCTTAGAGCCAAGAGCGGAGAGCTGAGAGACGGAAACCGGCGAGACCGGATGCGAGGGGAGGAAGGGCGCGAGGTGCGCCGCGACGCCGATGGGGCCCATGCCGGGGCCGCCGCCGCCGTGGGGAATGCAGAACGTTTTGTGGAGATTGAGGTGACAGACGTCGGCGCCGATGTGGCCGGGCGAGGTGAGGCCGACCTGCGCGTTCATGTTCGCACCGTCCATATAAACCTGGCCGCCGCTCGCGTGAATCGCGGCGCAGATATCTTTGATGCTGCTTTCGAACACGCCGTGCGTGCTCGGGTAGGTGATCATGAGCGCGGCGAGATCGTGCGCGTGCGTGTCGGCCTTCGCGCGCAGATCGGCGACGTCGATGTTGCCATTGGTATCGCAGGCGACGGGCACGACCTTGAAACCACACATCGCGGCGCTCGCCGGATTGGTGCCGTGCGCGCTCGTGGGGATGAGGCAGATGTGGCGGTGGCCGTCACCGCGCGACTCGTGGTAGGCACGGATGACGAGGAGACCGGCGTATTCGCCCTGCGAGCCGGCGTTGGGCTGAAGCGAGACGGCGGCGAACCCGGTGATCTCGGCGAGCCACGTTTCGAGATCGCGAAAGAGTTTTTGGTAGCCGCGCGTCTGGGCGGTCGGGGCGAAGGGATGCAGTTTGCCGAACTCCGCCCACGAGACGGGAAACATCTCGCTCGTGGCGTTGAGCTTCATCGTGCACGAGCCGAGCGAGATCATCGAGTGGCACAGCGAGAGATCCTTCGCTTCGAGGCGCCGAATGTAGCGGAGCATCTCGTGCTCGGTGTGATGACGATGGAACGTAGGGTGGGTGAGAAAGGCCGAGCTGCGTGCGTGCGGCGCGGAAAAATCAGCAGTCAGAGCTGTGAGGTCAGATGACGGACGGGTAGACTCGTTGAAGAACGTGATGAGCAGTTCCACGTCCGCAACCGTCACGGTCTCGTCCAGCGCGATGCCGATCGTGTAGTCATCGACGATACGCAGGTTGATTTTCTTGGCCGCGGCGGCGGCGTGGACGCGGGCGGCGGCGACGTTGGAAACGGTGAGCGTATCGAAGAACGGCTCGCGGTTGAGCTTCGCCCCCGCGGCGCGCAGACCGCTGGCGAGCAGCTCGGTGAGGAGCTTCACGCGGCGCGCGATTTTCTTCAGGCCCTCGGGTCCGTGATAGACGGCATACATCGACGCCATCACGGCGAGGAGCACCTGCGCGGTGCAGATGTTGGACGTGGCCTTGTCGCGGCGGATGTGTTGCTCCCGCGTGCCGAGCGCGAGGCGCATCGCTGGGTCGCCCTGCGCATCTTTGGAAACGCCGACGAGCCGGCCGGGCATCTGGCGTTTGAACGCATCCTTCGTCGCGAGAAAGCCCGCGTGCGGTCCGCCGAAACCGAGCGGCACGCCGAAGCGCTGCGCCGAGCCGACGGCGACATCGGCACCGAATTCACCCGGCGCGCGTAACAGGGTGAGGGCCAGCAGATCGGTGGCGACGATGGTGAAGGCACCCGCCGTATGGGCGGCAGCGAAAAATCTTTCGAAGTCGTGGATCGAGCCCGTGGTGTCGGGGTATTGCACGAGCACGCCGAAGCAGTTGGCCGCCGGTGCGAATGCGCGGTGATCGCCCACGACGACCTCGATGCCGAGCGGCTTGGCGCGCGTTTTCACGATATCGATCGTCTGCGGGTGACACTTTTCCGAGACGAAGAAAAGACGGTGGCTCGCGGCGTCGCCTTCCTTGAGGCGGTGGCACATCATCATCGCCTCGGCGGCGGCGGTGCCCTCGTCGAGCATCGAGGCGTTGGCAATTTCGAGCGCGGTCAGCTCGGTGACGAGCGTTTGGAAATTGAGCAGGGCCTCGAGCCGGCCTTGCGAAATCTCCGCCTGATAGGGCGTGTAGGCCGTATACCAGCCGGGGTTTTCGAGGATGTTGCGCTGGATGACGCCCGGCGTGTGCGTGTCGTGGTAGCCGAGGCCGATGAAGCTGCGGAACACCCGGTTCTCGTTCGCGATTCCGCGCAGGTCCGTGAGCGCCGCACTCTCGCCGATGGCGGCGGGCAGGTTGAGCGCGCCGCGACGAATCTGCGGCGGGACCGCGGCGTCTGCCAGTGCATCGAGGGACGCGTAGCCGAGCGCGGCGAGCATCGCGCCCGTGTCGGCAGCCGAATCGCCGTGGTGACGGCGAGCAAAGGTGTCGGTCGGGGCCAGAAGATCGTGGAGCGAAGACATTCGAAGAAAGTCTCACGGTAGGAACACGCTTCGGTCGCGCAACCGCGATTTGTGTGGTGCGGTGTTTCACCCTCGCCCAAGTTGATTGTCACGCAGACGTTGCCCCCGCGTCTCCATCCCGTCACCCGGGGCGCAGATAGTCTTCCTTTTTCCCATGAACCCAACCCCCGCTACCACCGGGCGCGCGACTTTCCGTTTCGCCGCGCTTATCATCGGCGCTTCGTTGTCCGCCACCGCTTTCGGCGCGGCCGACGAAGTCGTCTCGCTCCAGAACTTCGTCGTCACCGGCTCCAACATCAAGCGCCTCGATATGGAGAAGGTCGTGCCCATCACCGTGATCGACCAAGATGCCATGGCGGCGCGGCAGGCGCTCCTGCCGGTTGACCTGCTCACGTCGCTCCCCTCGGTGGTGAACTTGCCTGAAAACGAAACGCGCCTCGGCTCGTCCGGTGCGCGCGGCGACAACGCCAACATCAATCTCCGCAACCTCGGCGCCACCGGCACGCTGATCCTCGTCAACGGCCGCCGCATGGCGATCAACCCGATGACCGCCGGCCTTTCGCAGGCCGTGAATGTGAATCAGCTTCCCACGCAGGGCATCGAACGCATCGAGGTGCTGCGCGACGGCGCCTCGGCGATCTACGGCTCCGACGCCGTCGGCGGTGTGATTAACTACGTGCTCAAGCGCCAGTTCTCCGGCACTGAGGTGATGCTGCGGCAGGGTTTCACCGAGGGCGGCGGCGGTGCGAGCACGCAGGCCGCGCTCACGTTCGGCACAAATTTCGCCAACGGCCGCGGCCGTTTCTTTGGCACGATCGAGGCGCTCTACAAGGAGGCGATTTTTCTGCGCGATCGCGACTTTAGCGCGACGTCGAATCTCACGGCCAAGGTGCCCGCGCCGTTCAATACCCTCGGCGGTCCCTTCGACGCCCGCACGGCGCGCGGCCGCTATCCGATCTTCCGCCTCGGCACGGCCACAGCGAGCAACTACTTTCGCCCCGTCGGCGGCACGCCGACGCTCACGACCGTCGCGCCGACGTTTGCCGCCAACCCCGAATTCTATCTCGACCTGAACGAATTCGGCATGGCCTCGCCGCGGATGGCGCGCGCGAATTCGTTTTTCTCGATTGAGTATGATGTGACCAAGCAGGTGACCGCCTTCGCGGATTTCTCCTACTACAAGGCCGACTCGACAATGGTCCGCCAGCCCCTCGCGCTCAACGCCCCGACGACCGACAAGCTCGCCGTCATGGCGCTCGACAACCCCTACAATCCCTACGGCTCGCGCTTCTACAGCGCCACCGGCGCGCCCAACTCCGACGGCTCGCCGCGCCTCACCGGGGCTCCGCGCACCGTGAGTCTTGTCTCCGTGACGCTGCCCGACCTCGGCGTGGAAAAAATCTCCACGACGGCTGACGTCGTGCGGTTTGCCGCCGGCCTCAAGGGCAAGCTCGGCGATACGTGGACTTGGGAATCCTCCGGTTTCTACAATCGCGTGAAGGGCGAGGACAAAGCCTTCCCCGACGTGCGCGAGAGTAAGCTTCAGGCGGCGCTGGCCCGCACCGACGCCACCGCTTATAATCCATTCGGCTACACGTTCAAGGTGCTGAACGGTGCCGTCGTGGCCGACCAACCTTACAAGAATGCCGCTGCCGTCGTGGATTCGTTCGCCGCCATTTTTGCGCGCAACGCCACGAGCTCGATCGCCAGCGGCGATTTGCGGTTCACCGGTCGTCTTGTCCGCTGGTGGGGCGGCGACATCATGGCCTCCCTCGGCGGCGAATACCGCAAAGACAAACTCGCCGATCTCCGTCCTCCCTTCAGCGGTGAAAATCCCGCCAGCTCCGGGCTCGAAACAACGGACAACGATTTTCTCCTCCATCCGCCGCGGCCCGATGTCACCGGTAACCGCAACATCACGAGCCTCTACGCTGAAGTCGTGGTCCCCTTGGTAAAGGCCGAGCGCGGCCTGCCGTTGATCAACACCCTTGAGCTCACCGCCTCGGGCCGCCGCGAGAGTTACAGTGATTTTGGTGACACCACGAAACCGAAAGTCGGCGTGAACTGGCGCCCGCTCACGTGGCTCATGCTGCGCGGCTCCTACAACGAGGGCTTCATGGCTCCGAGTCTCGCCGCTCTGTTCACGAGCCCGCGCTGGACGATCAGCGCCGGTGCCGGCGATATCGACACCTACCGCAATCCTATCACCAACGAGGGCGCCTACGTGCAGCGCAATTATTTTGGCGGCAATCCGAGCCTCAAGGCTTCCGAATCCAAGGGGAAAACCTACGGGCTCGTGATCGATGTCCCCGGCATCAAGGGCCTCAGTCTCACCGCCGACCAATGGCGTATCGAGCGCACGAATCTCCTCGGCCAGCGCAGCACCGCGCAGATCCGCGCCAGCGACGTCGCGCTGCTCCAAGCCTACACCAAATCTCAACTCACCGCCGGCCGGACGATCGCCCAGATCGATCTCGGCAGCGGCACGCCCAACTACAAGGGCGACCCCGATGTGGCGCGCTACCCGGTCACGCCTGAGGACGCCGCGGCCTTCGCGCCCTACAACGCCGCCAATCCGGGGAATCAACAGGGCATCGCGGGCAAGATTTTTTCGGTGAACCAGCCGTTCATCAACTTCGCCACGAGCGACCACGAGGGCGTCGACCTCGGCCTGCGCTACGTGTTGCCGAAGCTGCCGTTCGGCACCGTGCTGCTTAATTCCGAGTGGGCCTACCTCGTGAAATCGAAAACGGTGCAGCGCCCCGCCAATCAGGCGGCGATCG
>JANOAF010000425.1:0-4572 GCA_031411015.1 Opitutaceae bacterium
ATTTTGAAAAAGCCCTTCGACAGTGTCGAAGTCCTGCAGCTTGCCCACGCGATGACGCGCAAGTGGGAGCTGAACATGCAAGCCCAGACCAAGACCGAGACCCTGGAACAAATGGTCCGCGATCGCACCCACGCGCTTGAGGCCACCAACAAGCACCTCCTTCAGGCCAAGGAAGCCGCCGAAGCAGGCAACCGGGCCAAGAGTGATTTCCTCGCGACCATGAGCCACGAAATCCGCACGCCGCTCAACGGCGTGATCGGCATGACCGAGCTGTTGCTCGATACCACGCTCAACACCGATCAGCGCGAGTGCGCCGAGACCATCCGTTTCAGCGGCCAGACACTTCTGACCATTTTGAGCGACATCCTCGATTTCTCCAAAATTGAGGCCGGCAAGCTCACGCTTGAATCGACCGCGCTCAGCCCGCGCACCCTCGTCGCCGAGGCCATCAAGATTGTCGCCCATGCTGCGGCGGAGAAAAAACTGGCGCTCACCAGCGACTGCGACGAACGGGCTCCGGCCCAACTCATCGGCGATCCCACCCGCCTGCGCCAAATCATCCTCAATCTGCTCTCCAACGCTATTAAGTTCACGAAGGTCGGGAATGTTCAGGTGAGCCTGCGGGTGGAAAGGCAAACCGAGCGCCAGACCCTGCTGCGCTTCGAGATCAGGGACACTGGCATCGGCATTTCGGCGGAAGCACAGCAAAGACTTTTCACGGCGTTCACCCAGGCGGACAGCTCAACCACCCGGCGATTTGGCGGCACCGGCCTGGGCCTCGCGATCAGCCGCCGGCTCATCGAATTGATGGGCGGCGAAATTGGTGTCACCAGCACTCTCGGCGAGGGCTCGACCTTTCACTTCACGGTCCATCTCGAGTCCGTCGCAAGTTCGCGCGCGGCTTGAGCCTTCGCTGCCGCCTTTAGGGCGTGTTTTCAAAGGCGGTCATTGCGAGAAGCCGCGCCCTGCGCGGCGCCGAAGCAATTGAGCTGGATCTCCGCGGCGCGCTTCGCGCACCTCGAGATGACAATCATTTTGAAGACTCGCCCCAGCCCGGTGGCATGAGCGTTCGGCCCGTATGCTCGCGCCACGCATCGACAGCCGCCCCCGTTTTCGTCTTGGTCGGTTCATGCAAAGGAACTTCCCTCCTGCCCAGCGCTCACAAACGGAAATTCAAATCCGACCGTGGCGCCGAAGTTTTTCGCGCGGCACCTTGCTGGGCCTGCTGCTCTTTTCCGCGACGGGAGCAGCGTCTGCCGAGCCGCCGGTCGTCCCAGCGCCACTGCGCACGCGCGCCGAGGTCGCCGCCGTGCTCGCGCTCGCCGAGACGCCGCCCGCGGCTCCGCGAGCGCTTCGCGTCCTGCTCGTCGCCGGGCCGAAAGATCACGGTGCGGGTCAGCACGATTATCCGGCATGGCAGAAAGCATGGGCACCGCTGCTCGCGAAATCTCCCGCCGTCACCGTGGACACGGCGTTTCCGTTTCCATCGACGGAGCAACTCGCAGTGGCGGATCTGGCGGTGTTCTATTTGCGCGGCAAATGGGATGAGGCGCAGCTCGCCGAACTGGAAAAATTCCAAAACCGCGGCGGTGGCATCGTCACGATTCACTGGGCCATCGGCGTGACCGGGCCACCGGAAAAATTCGCCGAACGCGTCGGGCTCGCCTACCCCTCCGCGAAATACCGCCACGGCGTGGTCGATCTCAAACTCGCGACCGACCATCCAATCACCCGGGGTTTCCCGGCGACGCTCCGATTCACCGACGAGTCCTACTGGCCGCTTGTCGGCGACACCTCGCGGGTGCGCCTCCTCGGCACCTCCGAAGAAAAGGCAGGCACCGGCGACGTGATTTTACCCATCCCGATTTTCTGGACCCATGAACCCGCCGGCGGTGGCCGCGCGTTCGTCTGCATCTTTGGCCACTACATGTGGACGTTCGACGATCCGCTCTTCCGCTTGCTGCTGCTGCGCGGCATGGCGTGGGCCGCGCGTGAGCCGACCACGCGATTCGACGCGCTGGCGACGGACGGCGTGAAGTTCGCCGATTGATCCACACTTTGCCACGCGGATCTCTATTTGAACTTTGTCTCGTGCCGCGCCCGGCGTATTGAGAAACTATTCCCCGCCCCATGAACCGCGTGCTCGCAACCTGCGTCAGTGTTTGGGGCCTCGCGTCGTGGCTCCACGGCGGCCCCACGGAAGATGCCATCATCGCGGCGATGCGGCTTTCCGAGCAGGCGAACTACAGCTGGACCTCCACGATAGCGGACGACGCCCGCACCTACGATATCGACGGCCACACGGTTCGTGGTGGCTTTACGCGCGTGAGGATGCCAGTCGTCGCCGCCGTGCGGAAAAAACTCGGGCGCAGCGTGACCGATACCCAAATCGATCTGATCTTCCGCGGCAATGTGGCGTGCATGGTCGAGACCGAGAGAGGCTGGATGCGGCCCGGGGATTTGCCCGCCCCCACTCCCGACGACTATGAGTATGGCCACCTCCCGATGGCCACCGGCCACACGCCGATTATCGGAACCCGCACGCGCAGTTTCCCGGGGAGTGCTGGCGGTGGCGGCCTGCCAGGGCCGCGCAAACCGGAGGAGCGGCCGGCCGCCTACAGTAACCTGCAGCTCGCCATCAGCCATCCGCACGAGGAACTCGCCGTCATCGTCAGCGGCCACACGGCCCTCACCGTCGAGGACAACATCGTCTCTGGCACGCTCACCGAACTCGCCGCGCAACTCCTGCTCGTGCACGACGGCCAAAACGAGCTCTCGCCGCTTCGCGCCGAGGGGCGCTTCAAGCTTTGGCTCCACGCCGGAATGGTGACGAAATATCAAATTCAACTGCAGGGCGTCCTCAGCGTCGAAACCGTGCGCAGCGGCCGGCGTGAGATCAACGTCCAGCAAACCTCGGTCACTGAGATCAAAAATGTCGGCACGACGTCATTCGACGTGCCGGACGCGGTCCGCGCTAAACTGGGATCCTAGTTTCAACACGCCGCCACCGATCTTCGGAGTGGTCGGGGGCCAGCCTCGCGCTCGACCTACAAAACCATGAAGGAAAAAGCCACGATCAGCGTCGGCACCAGTGCCCCGAGCAGCAGGCCCAGCGGTGACACGCCGCCGGGAAAATAGCGCTGCAAGATCGACTGGCCCGCGGGATTCGGGGCGTTGGCGATTACCGTGAGACCGCCGCCGGTCACCGCGCCGGAGACGACGGCGAATTTCAGTTCTTCGCTGAAGTCGGGCACGAGGGTCGCGAGATAAGTGATGAGCGCATTGTCATTAAAAGCGGTGAGGATCGTCGCGCCCGTGAAGAGCGGCACACGACCGAGACTGCCCAACACGGGCTCGATCCACCACGCCTGGAGGCCGCCGTGGATCACCAGACCCGCCAGAAAAAACCCGACCAAGAGCGGAGCCTTCAGCTCGGTCTTCCCCTGATGGTGCGCGGTCGCCTGGGCGAACGCCAAAAAGAACAAGAATCCGCCGACGAACATCACCGGATGATGCGCCATCCAAACTGTGAACCCAAGAAAAACGACGTGTATTCCCGTTACCCACCACGGCACCCGATCCTCGGTCGCGGCTGCGCTACTGGCCGTCGGCTGCAGTGCGATTAACTCCCGGCGAAAAACGGCCAGATAGACGGCGTTCGCGAGCACGATGCCCGCGACTGCGTGCCAGCCGAAATGCGTGAACATATATTTCATGTCCCAGCCCCACGCCGCCGCCACCATGAGCACGGGGGGCGCCGCGAAATGCGTGAGCGTGCCGCCGATGGAAATGTTGACGAAGAGCAGGCCGAGCGTCGCGTATTTCAACCGCGGGCTCGGGTTCAGTTCGTAAAATTGTTTTCCAAGCAACAACGCCGCGATCGTCATCGCCGCCGGCTCCGTGATGAGCGACCCGAGTAGTGGCGCGACCGTGAGGATGGCCAACCACCATGCGACCGGCCTCCCGCCGCCCAAGGATGCGACCGCCCGCAGACAGCGCTCGGCCAGCCGCAGCACGGGCCGCGTCGAGGCCAGCGCCATTATGATCACCACAAAGATCGGCTCGGTGTAGTTCACCGTGTCGGCGATATAGTGGATCGCGGTGTCGAGTCCCTTGCTCGCCACAATCGCCAGGGCGAGCACTACCGCCCAGATGCCGAACACCGCCTCGACCTCGCTGAGAAAATGCAGGGTCTGACCCCAGAAACTCACCTCGTCCGGCTCGCCATCGTCGTTGCGATCCCAGCGCACGGGCTGGGCCTTGAGGCGCGCGAGGTGGCGCTCCTCGACGACATGCGCCCAGTGGCGAATTTTCGCCGCGAGAAACGTGTGCAGCACCGCCAGCACAAAGATCGCGGTGGCGATGAGATTGAAGGGCTCCGCGCGCGCGCGATTCGCAATCGTCGCACCGAGATCGGGCGAACTCGCTGCGCCGTAATCCGCCAGCGGCCGCGGAAATGCCGGAAGGTCAGGCGCTGCCTGCGCCGCCCACGCGGCACCCACCGTCAACACCGACGCCACGATCCCGAGTCGCCATGCCGTTTTCATCCGAAGCATCGCTGCAGCAAACCTC
>JANOAF010000426.1:0-5471 GCA_031411015.1 Opitutaceae bacterium
CCGCCGCGATCAGCGCGAGCCCGAAGGCGAGATTGAACGGCGTCGCCGCAAACGTGACACCAAACTTCGCGAGCAACTCGTGCACCGCCGGCATGAACGCATTCGCCCCGAACTCCCGCGTCTCCGGCGACTGCTGCCCGGGTTTGATCAGCACGTTGACGAGCAGGTAGGTCATCAGCGCCGCCGCGATGAAATTAAACATGATCGTCGTGATGACGATGTGGCTGCCGCGGCGCGCCTGCAGCCACGCCGGCAGAAACGCCCACGCCGCGCCAAACAGCGCGCCCGCCAGAATCGCGAGCGGCAGCACCACGAGCGCCGGCGCATCGCCCAGCCACAGCGCGACCAGACCTGAGCCGAGTCCACCGATGTAGGCCTGGCCTTCCGCGCCGATGTTGAAAAGTCCGGCATGAAACGCCACCGCGACCGCGAGCCCCGTGAACACGAAGTTCGTCGCGTAATACAGCGTGTAGCCGATGCCCTCCTGCGAGCCGAGCGAGCCGGAAAGCATGAGCTTGAACGCCGTCCACGGGCTCTCGCCAAGCAGCAGCACGATCAAGCCGGAGAGCAGCAGCGCGACCGTGAGATTCACGAGCGGCAGGAGCACGAGCTCAGCCCAGCGCGGAAGTTTGGCGACGGCGCTCATGATGGAAGTAGGCCGGGTCTGAGACCCGCCCTCAATGCGCCTTTGATTTTCGAGGGCGAGTCACGGTCCCGCCCTACTTTGATCGCTGCACTCACACGCGTCCCTCCCCTTTCACACCCGCCATCATCAACCCGATTTTCTCCTCGGTCGCATCCGCCGCTGAAACTTCACCCACGATCTCGCCGCCGTTCATCACGAGAATACGATCCGCGAGGCCGAGAATTTCTTCCAGCTCCACCGACACGATCAACAGTGCCTTACCCGCATCGCGGAGGGCGACGAGCCGCTTGTGAATGAATTCGATCGCGCCGATGTCTACGCCGCGCGTCGGCTGGCCGATGAGCAGCACGCGTGGGTCGCAGTCGATTTCGCGTGCGAGCACGACCTTCTGCTGGTTGCCGCCGGAGAACGCCGTGATCCGCAACGCCGGCAACGGCGGCCTCACATCGTGCTCCGCCATTTTCTTTTCGCACTCGGCCCGAATGCTCGCGCCGTTGCACAGCACGCCGCGATTGTAGATCGGCCGATCTTGGTAGCCGAGGATCGCGTTGTCCTCGGCGGAGAAACTCGCCACCACGCCCATCCGCAGGCGGTCCTCGGGCACGTGCGCGAGTCCGAGCCCTCGCCGCACTCGAGGCCCGAGCTGCTCCGCCACGAGGTCGCGGCCGCCCATTGTGATCGCGCCGCGCGTCGGCGCGCGGATGCCGGCGAGCGTTTCCAGCAACTCCGACTGGCCGTTGCCCGACACGCCCGCGATGCCGACGATCTCGCCTGCGCGCAGCTCGAAGCTGACGCCCTTGACCCGCGCCACGCCCAGCCGATCGCGCACCTCAAGATCGCGCACGGCGAGTAATGTCCCGCTCGGACGCGCCGGGGCTTTCTCGACGCGGAGCAGCACTGCGCGGCCCACCATTTCCTCGGCGAGTTCGCGGGGCGAAGTCTGCGCAGTGGCGAACTCTCCCACGACCGCGCCCTGCCGCATCACCGTCACACGATCGGTGATGGCCATGATTTCGCGGAGCTTGTGCGTGACGAGAATCACGGATTTCCCCTCGTCGCGCAGCCGGCGGAGCATCGCGAACAGTGCATCCGCCTCTTGTGGGGTGAGCACGGCGGTGGGCTCGTCGAGAATCAAAATCTCCGCGCGCCGGTAGAGCGCCTTCAGGATTTCCACGCGCTGCTGCAGGCCAACGGGAAGTTCGGAGACCACGGCGTCGAGTGGCACCTCAAGCCCGTAGTCACGGGCGAGTTTTTCGAGTTCGCTCCGCGCGTGCGCGAGACCGCCCGCGAGCAGGGCCCCGCCCTCAACGCCAAGCACGACGTTTTCCAGCACCGTGAAATTTTCCACGAGCATGAAGTGCTGGTGCACCATGCCGATCCCGGCCGCGATGGCCGCGTGCGGCGCATGAATCTCGACGCGCCGGCCCTGCACGTAAATCTCGCCGGCGTCCGCGCGGTGAAACCCGTAGACGATGTTCATCACCGTGGACTTCCCCGCGCCATTCTCGCCGATCAGGCCGTGGACGCTGCCGCGCGCCACCCGCAGCGCGATGGCCTTGTTGGCGTGCACCGCGCCGAAGCGCTTGTCGATGCCGCGGAGTTCGAGGGCGGAAACCGCCGGATCGCTGCGGTCAGCCACGGCGCGGGGGAGTTGTTGCTGGCACGGAAAGCACGGGAATCACGAGGAACGCTCGCAATCGTTGTGCCGCGCGGCGCCGCCGCATCAATCCTTCACTGCGCCTTGTATTCCGAAACCTTGATCTTCCCGGCGATGATGTCGGCCTTCGCCTGCACGAGCCGCTGCTCCATTTCGGGCGTAATCAGCTTCCGATTGTTTTCGTCGATCGAATAGCCCACGGCGTTTTCCACGAGCCCGAGCACCTGCTGGCCCGGCTTCCAGGTGCCATCCTTCGCCGACTGAAACGCAGTGTAGACCGCAACATCGACCCCCTTCACGGCCGAGGTCAGCACGCTGCCGGGAGGGAGATAATTCTGGTTACTGTCGCAGCCGATGCTGAGTTTACCCGCGTCCTTCGCCGCCTGCATCACGCCGATCCCGGTCGCCCCGGCCGCGTGGAAAATCACATCCGCACCGCGACCGAACTGACTCTTCGCCAGCTCCGCGCCCTTCGTGGGGTCGCCCCACGCGGCGGGGGTTGTGCCCGTCATATTCTGGAATACCTCGACCTGCGGGTTCACGTATTTCGCGCCTTCGGTGTAGCCGAGCGCGAACTTGCGAATGAGCGGTATGTCCATGCCGCCGACAAAACCAACCTTGCCGGTTTTCGACGCCATCGCCGCAGCCATGCCGCAGAGAAACGAAGATTCCTGTTCGCGAAAATTAACCGACTGCACGTTCGGCAAATCGACGACCGCATCGATGATCGTGAATTTCAGCTTGGGATATTGCTTAGCGACTTTCTCCACCGCCGAGGCCTGCGTGAACCCAATCGCGACGATGATCGTCGCGCCGCGCCGCGCCATCTGCACGAGCGCCTGCTCGCGCTGCGCGGCGTTGCTAATCTCGAATTCGCGATAGGCGATCCCCGTCTCCTGCTTGAAGCGCTCCGCCCCGGCCGCTGCCGCCTGATTGAACGAGCGGTCGAATTTACCCCCAAAGTCGAAGAGGATCGCCGGGGAAAAATCGCTCGCCGCGCGCGCGACCACGCAACCAACAAGCAGGAGGGAAACCACCGAGGGCAGGCGGACGATAAATTTCATGAAATAGGGAATGCCGAAGGTCCTACCATGGTTCGGAAAGATGGAAAGCAACATCCCGCGTAGTCGCCGCGTGCCACCCCCCAGCTTCGCCTTCCTCTGAATCAATACCGGGGCCGATAGTTCAGCGCCGGTCGCGTCCGCGCTATTTTTTCACCCAAGAACCGTCTTCGCGCTGAATCCAGACGCCACGCGCACTCGCCGCCGCGACCTGTTTGGCGAAGGCGCGACCGACCGCATCCGCGGTGCTACCCGCGCGTGCGGCCGTATCGGCAAACACCACCCCGCGATCCTGATTCTCCGCGCTCACGGCGGCTGCGCCAGCGGCATCGCCCGCCTTGCGCAGTTCCAAGAGTCCGCGGTTATTTTCGCCGACGACTTCGGCAATCTTCAACTGGTCGATCGCGGCGACGCGCTCGCGCATCCGGGCCTTGGCTCCGGCGGCATCGGCCGCTTGGAGCGACAGCGCCCCCGCGCAAAAAGCGGCGACGGTAAACAGGGCAAGAAAGGTGCGGCGTTGCAGTTTCATTTGGTGGCGGGAGTGGTGGCGGCGATGGTGGTGGAATTACCGTAGATGTCGCTGAGGAGACTGGCGACCTCGCGCTCGACCCTCACGTTCACATCGACCGTGATGTGGATCGGTTTCACCTCGATGGGTTCGGTCTTTACACTGAGGCAGCCTCCGAGGCTGACGGCGAGGGGCAGGAGAACAAAGAGGCGTTTCATAGTGAGAGAGGTGGGAGGTCCGACACGGCAACTCAACGTTTGTTTCCCCCGCCCCATTGCAGGCGCGAGTTGGTCCCAAACTGCACCACCGTCTCGAGTGGGCCGCGGATGTTCACGTTGAGATCGATCGGCGCACGCATGCGCGGGTCCACGGGGCCGCCGACGAGCCGCACGCGCGCCGTGCGTCCCTCCGCATCGCCCGCCGGGTCGAAGACCACCTCGAGCAATTCGGCGCGCATCGGCACCCGCCCGGCCTCGAGATCGGCGAGGCCGGGGTAGTGCTTGCGCACCGAGTCGGGCAGACTGGCGGTCAGCAGCCCGGGCGTCGGTTTCAGGCGCACGTCGGCCGTGCCCCCAGGCGGCAGGGTGAGTCGGCCCGGGCCGAGGTGCAGTCCTTGGTCGTCGCGCCGCAGACTCAATGAGCCGTCAAGTCGACCACTCGCGGAGGTCGCGATCTCGGGAAAAAGCGGCAACACGAGGGCCGCATCGACCCCGAAAATCTGCACCGTCATCTCCACGTCGGGCCGGCTGAGAGAAACCTTCACGGCGCTCAACCGCACGTCACCGCCAAACACCGCCACCTGCACATCCTCCAGACGCAGCTGATCGCCGTCGAGCGCGATCAAGGCGCGACCCACGCCGAGTTCCACGAGGTCGTAGCGTCCGCCCGTCCAAGCGATGGTCTGCGCCGGCGCCGTGCGGCGCGCAGCGACATCCTCAAATATCACGTCCGCGGTGATGCCCTCGATGACCAGCTTGTGCGCCAGATCGTCGATTCGGCCGTTGCGCCACGCGAGTTGCACTCGGCCGGCAGGCACGCCGCCAAGCAGCATGCCCGCGCCATGGGCCGAGAGTGTGCCGCCCGCCCCGATGCCATCCCAAGTCGAGCCTGCGAGCGCCGCGGCCAGTGACCACCATTGCGCCAAGTCCAACTCGGCCTCACGCAACTCCCACGCCCCGTTGCCCAGCGGATCGAGGGTCGCCTCGGCACGAATTTTCACGCCCGGGCCGTTAACGACCAGGCTCATCGCGCGCTCACGGGGGCGCGGGGCCGTGGACGTGATCGACCAATGCAGAGACGGGCCACCGGGTGAAAAAACATCGGACCAATCACCCTCCAGTTTGCCCTCGATGAGCGGCAGTTTCCACGACCCGGGCACCGACTGCGCCGCGCCCACTTGGGCACTGACGCACAGCGCAATGACCGAGAGTGAAAGCCGGGACATACAGCTCAGACTCCAATCCCGCCGCAGGGTTGCGATCCAAAACGCCGGTCGAAAAATTCGCACGTTGCGTGCGGGGTGCCCTCACCCCGCACGCCTGATCTCGTTCGCCTCGCGAGCGGGGTGAGGGCACCCCGCCTACAACCAACCGCTCAGGC
>JANOAF010000427.1:0-4721 GCA_031411015.1 Opitutaceae bacterium
CTGGAAAACATTTTGGAACGTCAAATCAACCAAGGCCGCTTAGCGCGCTGCGCCCATCAAACGCACAATGCGACCCACTCCCCAAAACGGAGCGAATTCACTCACAAACACTCACCACCATGCCTTCAGGAGACAAATCCAGTTACACCGCCAAGCAAATCCGGCAGGCGGACCACATCGAGCAGCGCTACGAGAAAAAGGGCCTCGGCGAAAAAGCGGCGGAGGCGCGGGCTTGGGCAACCGTCAACAAACTCTCGGGCGGCGGCAAGAAAAGCGGCTCCGGCCGAAAGAAAACGACGACATGACATCGAATCCATCTCAGTCCACCGAGCCGATTACAGAGCGATTCCCCGCATTGGAGGAACAGGAAGTCGTGCTCACTTTTTACGCGCCAGAAGCCCGCAGCGTCGAGGTGGCCGGATCGTTCAACGGCTGGAATCCGCAGGCCCACCCGCTGGAACACACGGCGGACGACGAATGGTCGATCCGGCTGATGCTCAAGTCGGGCCAGTATGAGTATCGGTTCGTCGTGGACGGCGAGTGGGCCGACGACCCGCAGGCCACGCAGTGCGTGGCCAATCCCTACGGCGGACTCAATTCAGTCCTGAACGTGAGACTGGACGACCGGACGGATCTCCTGTGATCCGGTCCATCCCAACGCGCCGGCAGACGCGCCCGCTCCATGCGCCGACGCCACGGCGCAAGCCGCCGCCCGCTTCCATGGAAAAACTCTCAGCAACGATCCACCCGAAAAATAAAAAACCTGAATGAAAATCATCGAATTCGCCTTCATCGGCTACCCGGTAACCGACATCCCCCGCGCCCGTGCGTTTTACGAAGGTATGTTGGGTCTCACCTGCACGACTGCCCGCGAAAAATCGTCCAACTTCGAGTATGAGATCGGCCCGCACACGTTATTCATCGGCTCCAGCCCAGAGTGGAAGCCCTCAAGCGACGGACCTTGCCTTGCTTTGGAGGTGGAGGATTTCGATGCAGCCATCGCCCATCTCAAGCGGCACAACGTATCGTTCCTAAGCAAGCCCTTCGAAAGCCCGATCTGCCGGGGCGCTTTTATCGTGGACCCAGATGGCAACAAAATCGGCATCCATAAGCGGAAAACTCCGTAACCTTTCCTGGAACCAGCTCCGGGGCATTAAACCCAAAGGGAGTCAGCCATGAACACCAAAACACCCAAGGTTCGCACCGGTCAGGGTTCGACCAAATTATCACGCGCCGAGTTCGGGCGGCGCTACCGGGCGCAGTTTGTGGGTCCCACATTCGACGCGGCGAAGCCAGAGATCGCACGGCTCACGGCCATCGCGTGGGCGGCTTACGACGATGATCTCCCAAGCGCGGACACGCGGAAGGCGGGCCGGGGGTTTGCCGATCCCAAGCACGAACTTTCGGTCGAATGGCTGGAGACACGCGCCGCCATTCAGGAAGCTCAACGACGTTTCGAGAAACCCGGCGGTAAGTCCCGCATCCTGCTCATTTCCGCCTCACCGCGCACGGATGAAACGTGTCCCGGCGAGATGGCGAAAACTTTCCGCGTCACGACCGCCGTGCGCCAGTGCTTCGAAAAGCACGGCGGCTTCGACGTGGACTTCCTCGATTTAAGCCAGGTCAATGCTGAATACGGCCGCCACATTCACCCCTGCAAAGCGTGCGTCTCCACCGCCATGCCGCTCTGTCACTGGCCGTGCACGTGTTACCCCAATCACAACCTGGGCCAGACCCACGACTGGATGAACGAGCTGTATCCGCGCTGGGTCGCCGCGCATGGCGTGATGATTGTGACGCCGGTTCATTGGTATCAGGCGCCGGGCGTTTTGAAGCTCATGATGGACCGGCTGGTCTGCGCGGACGGCGGCAATCCCGATCCGACGAGCACGCACGGCAAGGAGGCGGCGGAGGCCAAGGCGATCGAGCTGAAGGGTTGGGATTTCCCCAAGCATCTCGCCGGACGGATTTTTTCGGTGATCGTCCACGGCGATTGCGCGGGCGTCGAAGGACTGCGGCGCAATCTCCACGATTGGCTGACCGACATGAAACTCGTTTCCGCCGGACCGGCGGCGGTCTTTGATCGTTACATCGGTTACTATGAGCCATATGCCACGAGCCACGAGGCGCTGGATCAAGACAAGGCCTTCATAGGAGAAGCCAAGAACGCCGCGTTGTTGCTGATGGCCGCCGTGAAGGAAATGCGCAAGGGGCGCCAGCCGCCGGGCGACGATCTCGAATCACCCCGATCCAAGTAACTTGCGCCATCGACCCATCATCAGACCGCCCGCCGGACGGGCCTTCGAAGCGGGGGAAGTTGGACGCCGCTCGCAGTAGGGTTTCGCCCCATCGCGATCGCGTCGCGCCTTCACGTATCATCACGCTTCTATGAAAACACTCTTCACCGCAGAAGCGATTTCCGCAGGCGGCCGATCCGGCACCGTGAAGTCACCCGATGGACTGCTCAATGTCACTTTGGGCAATCCACTTGAAAAAGGCATCGAGACGCGCGGTCCCAATCCCGAGCTGCTATTTGCCGGCGCCTATTCCGCCTGTTACCACGGCGCCTTGGTCAACGCGGCCAAAAAGCTTGGCACACCCGTCAAAGAATCCTCCGTGCGTGCCTTGGTGAGTCTGGTGGAGGATGCCAAGGGTGGCTTCGGGCTTACCGTCGAGCTGCACGCGCGGCTCCCGGACATTGATCCCCAGCAAGCGCAGCGCATCATGGAGGCTGCTCACCAGACATGTCCCTACTCCAAAGCGCTGCGGGGCGAAGTTTCCGTCGCGCTTGTGGTGGATTGAGGTGCCGCCCATCCTCTTTGCAGTATCAGCTATGAAAGCAGTCCCTCTCCCAACCCTAGAAACGACGCATGACCGCGATTTGAAGCAGTTCGAGAAGCAGTCCGCCAAAACCCAGGAGTTGAGTGTGCTGATGGATGAATCGGAGAAGACGACCGGCAAAGAGCGCGTCACAGTCACCAAGCGCATCCGCGACAAATCTAAGTAAGGAATTTGCCACGCACGCTAACGGGTGAGCTTCCATGCATTCGGACAACCAACTCGTTACAGTTTCGCCTTCACGCTCCGCGTCTCAACAGACGCTGGCCTTGCTCGGTTGGCTCGCGCTGTGTTTCGCGGCGGCGGGCACGGCGGCATTTGTTTCAACGGACGGTTGGTATGCTGGCCTTAATAAACCGGCGTGGAATCCGCCCGCGTGGGTCTTCGCCCCGGCGTGGACGTTCCTCTACGCGACGATGGCCGTGGCCGCGTGGCTCGTCTGGCGCGAAGGCGGATGGCGTGCGCAGGGGCGGGCGCTGGGATTGTTCGTGGTGCAATGGCTGCTCAACGCGCTGTGGACGCCGTTGTTTTTCGGGCTTCATCGCGCGGGGCTGGCCTTTGCGGAAATCGTCGCGCTCTGGCTGGTGCTCGCCGCGACCGTGATCGCGTTCGGGCGCGTGCGGCGGGCCGCGGGAGTTTTGCTGGTGCCGTATCTGGCGTGGGTGACGTTTGCGGCGGCGCTGAACTTCACGATCTGGCGGATGAATCCCTGAGGCTCACGCATGACCGCCGAGAATCCCAAGGCTCCGATTTGGCACCAGCAGCCGGCGGAAGAAGTGCTGTCGGGGCTTGGTTCCGCCACGACCGGCCTGTCGGGCGGCGAAGTCGGCAAGCGCCAGAAGGCATCCGGCCCGAACCGCGTCACCGCACGGCGCGGCACGCCGGCGTGGAGGAGATTTCTCCAGCAATTCAACCAGCCGCTCGTTTACATTTTGCTGCTGGCCGCCGGGGTCACGGCATCCCTCGGCGAGTGGGTGGATTCGTCCGTCATCTTCGGTGTCGTGCTCATCAACGCCATCGTCGGATTTCTTCAGGAGGCCAAGGCCGAGAAATCCATCGAGGCGCTCGCCAGGATGATCGCCACCGAGACGAATGTGCGACGCGACGGCCGCACCCTTCGCGTCCATTCCGATCAGCTCGTGGCGGGCGATATCGTTCTGCTGGAAGCCGGCGACCGTGTGCCAGCCGACCTGCGCCTGCTTCAGGTCAAAAACCTCCACGCCGATGAATCCGCGCTCACCGGCGAATCGCTCCCGGTGGCGAAGCAACCCGCACCGCTGCCGGCGGACACGATTCTGGCCGAGCGAAAAAATATCGCCTACGCCGGCACGCTCATTACGCGCGGCCAGGCCGAGGGCGTCGTGTGCGCGATCGGCGACGCGACGGAAACGGGCCGCATCGGCCAGCTCATCGCGAGCGCGGTGGAACTGTCCACACCGCTGACGAAGAAGATCGCGCAGTTCAGCAAGCTCGTGCTCTGGGTCATCGTCGGTCTGGCGGCGGCCCCGTTCGCGCTCGGCGGGGCGCGGGGTGAGAAGCCGGTCGAGATGTTCATGGCGGCGGTGGCGCTGGCGGTCGGCGCGATTCCCGAAGGGTTGCCCGCCGCCGTCACCATCGTGCTTGCCATCGGCGTCTCGCGTCTCGCGAAACGAAAGGCGATCATCCGCAAACTGCCGGCGGTCGAGACGCTCGGCAGCACCACGGTGATTTGCTCGGACAAGACCGGCACGCTCACCGAGAATCAGATGACAGTGCAGGAAATCTTCGCGGGCGGAAAACTCTACGCGGTCACCGGCACCGGCTATGAGCCCAAGGGCGAATTGCAGCTCGACGGCAGCGTCGTGAAGGCGGCGGACCATGCCGCGCTCGCCGAGTGCCTGCGG
>JANOAF010000428.1:0-13535 GCA_031411015.1 Opitutaceae bacterium
GACGCGAGCGAAGTCTGCCACGAAGACACCACCGGATCGACGAGGCGGCGCAGCGCATCGCCGCGGCTCGCGGTTTCGCCGCGATCGTGAATCTGCAGGCCCTGACTGTTGTCGGCCAACACGGCGAAGAGGTTGGCGCCCGGCCGCGCCCGCTGACCGAGCCACAAGGGTTCCAGCAAGCACAGCGCGAGCGCCGCGATGCCAGCGGCCTTCAACGCGAGGCAAACCCAGCGCAGCGGGTGACCAGCCGAAGCGCGGTAGCTCCAGATCAGCACGAGCACGGCGATCAAGCCGAAGCCGAGGACGGGCCAAAGCCAGTTCAGACCGGAAAAGGTCAACGAAGTCGTCATGCGG
This sequence comes from Opitutaceae bacterium, assembly GCA_031411015.1. Taxonomy (GTDB): domain Bacteria; phylum Verrucomicrobiota; class Verrucomicrobiia; order Opitutales; family Opitutaceae; genus ER46. The sequence goes on from JANOAF010000428.1 coordinate 355, forward strand.
GATTAGGCGCGGCCCGTTGCGAGCACCGGAACAAGTCGAAGGACTTCATCATTTGTCTTTTCCCAGTTCCTCGTAGTAGCGGCGCACCGACTCCGCGAAACGTGTCGGCACCGGATCGCGATCGATGGGGGCGAGAGAATCCTTGTTGTCGCGGCGGGCCAGCTCCTCGGCGACGCGGCTGCGGACCTCGACAAGCGGCTTGAGGATTTCCAACTGCACCACGGTCCAGTCGGGTTTCTTTTGGTTTTGCCGGAAATCGCTGCGCAGCATCCGCGCCCGCTCCAAGGCCGCGGCGACCGCCTTGCGCATCTCGGGCGTGTCGACGAGTTCCTCAACATCGCGGACGCGCTCGGCCCAACGATTAAAATCACCGCCGGTGATCGGGCCGACGTTCACGCGACCGTCTTCGACGCCACCGAAATTGCCGCCGAAATTCGCGCCACCGCCATTGAGAATGTTGTCGAGGTTGAAATTGCCGCCGCGATTCGCGTTACCGCCGCGTTGATTACCGCCCGGCTGCTGCCGCGGATTGCGCGCATCGGCAATCTGGCCGGCTTGCTGCTGCGCATCACCGCCTGGCTGGCCGCCGCCCCCGCCCGGCTGACCACCGGCCTGCGCCGTCTGCTGGGAAGCACCTTGTCCCGGTTGCTCACCCGGCTGTTGCCCGCCGGGTTGCTGACCGCCCTCGCCGGGTTGTTGACCCGGCTGCTGCCCGGGTTGATTTCCGCCCGCCATTTTCTGTGCGCGATCGCCGCTCTTGCCCGGCTGACGGCCCTGACCTTTCTGCCCCGGTTGCCCTTGTTCACCGGGCAGACCCTGACCGGGCTGCTGGCCCGGCTCGGTGCCCGCGCCACCCGCGGCAGAGGGATCGTTTTCACCCTGCGTGCCGGCCTGCCGCTGATCGCCGGGCTGGCCACGCTGGCCGGGTTGGTTGCCTCGCTCGCCGGGCTTGGCGCCGTCTTGCTGGCCGACCCCGCTCGCCTGCGCGATCTCGCGTTTCAGTTGATCGGTGAGGGCGTCGAGCTCGGATTGGGCGAGCTTCAACTGCTCCGCGTCGTCGCCGAGCACGCTCTCCGCGGCGCGTTCGACGCCGCGTTTCAAATCATCGATTTCGCTGCGCGCGCGCTGTCCCGCTTGTTTCGCCTGCGGGAGATTGCCCTCGCGCACCAAGGCGCGCGTGAGGTCGAGCACTTTGCCCGTCTGCTCGCCCTCGTTCATTTTCTGCAATTGATCGTAGAGTTCACGGGAAAGACGCCCGCTGTTGAGCAGTTCGGAACGCGCCTGCTTCACCGCGTTGGCGTCGTCCTGCGTGACCTTGCGCACGCTGTCGTAGAGCTGGCGGGAGAGCAGCGGCTCGGTGTTTTCGGCCTGCTCGGAAATTTGCGTCGCCTTGTCGACGAGCTTGTTCATCCGCTCCTTCTGCTCGGTGAGTTTGTCGCTCAACTCCTTATTGTCGCCCGAATCGCTGAGGGATTTGCGCTGGGGTTGGGTGCCGCCCTTGCCGAGTTCATCGACCTTTTGGCTCAGCTCCTCCTGCTGGCGCGAGAGTTCGCGCGCTTCGCTGCGCATGTCGCGCAGGTCCTCGGCAAACTGGCTGGAATTCTGTTTGCGCATCTCGTCGCGCATTTGCTGGAGCTGACGCTGGGCGCGCGTGCCGGAGGCCAGGGCCTGCGCGACCGAGCCGTCGGCTGCGGCGTCGGCGGCCTTCTGGATATCCTGCCGCGTCTGATCGAGCTGCTGGCGCTGGTCGGCCATCTGCGACTGATTTTCCTGCCGGTCCATCCGCTGCTTCACCTCGTCCGCATCGGCCAGCATCTGGCGCTGCTCTTCTTCGAGCCGCTTGAGCCGGCGCTTCACTTCCTCGCGCTCTTTTTCGGTCTGCGCTTCCTGCAACGCGGTCTGTAATTCCTTCAACCGCTCGTTGAGATCCTGCTGGCGACGGGCCAGCTCCTGCAGCCGGTTCATGACGGCGAGTTGCTCGCGGCGCTCCTTGTTTTCCGGGGCCTTGGCCTGCCGCTGGGTTTCGTAGCGGTTGTCCGACTGCTTCAAATCCAGTTGGTCGATCTGGCGTTGATTCGCGGAATCGCCGCCTCCGCCGCCGCCTTTCTTGCTGTTGCGGCGCGTGACGTTCGTCTCGCGCGCCTGGAGTTTTAGCAGAGCCTGATACGCGGCCTGTTCAGCCGGCAACGCCTGGGCGAGGGGCGCGGGCTCTTTCGCCGCGTCCTTCAGTTTCTCAATCGCCTTCTCCATTTCGGAGGTGACGGTCTTCCACAACGCCTGCTGGCGCGGCGAACGCGCCTCCTCGGCGGTCTCCTCGGCCTGTGCGAGCGCCTGCGCCTGCGCGTCGCTCACGACCTTGGCATCCTCGGCGTAGCTGCTCGTCGCCCCCGTGCGCTGGAGTTTCCAAGTCGCGCTGATGATTTGTTTTTGCAGCTCCGTGAGCTTGCGCGCCTGATTGCGCTGACCGGACGGCTGCTTCGGCTGCTCCTCATCGCCAGACTCCATGTTCTGGCTCTCGCGGAAAATCTCGTCGAAGGGCCGCACCTCCGCAAAATAAAGATCACCGCTCGTGCGGCGCACCTTGCCGTCGGGCCCGGTATCGTCGGCCCACGCAAACCACGAGATGAGGTCGTCGGGCTTGGCTCCGAGTTCCTCGAGTTTCATCAGGTGACTAAAGCTGCGCTTTTCCTTCGCGGCCCCATCCCGGCCGAGCTCGATAAATTTCGGTTCTGTGCCCGCAATCGAATAGGCGAGACCGAAGGCCCCGGTGCCAAAATCGTCCCACACCGTCCCCTCAAATGCGACTTCCTCCAAAGCCGACGGGCGAATATCGCCCCGCGGCGACGCCAGCTTGATCTCGGGCGCCCGGTTCGGCTGCACGTCGATGACGAAGGGACTGGCGACCTTGTTGGCGCGGCCCTCGGCGTCGACGAGCTGCAAGTCGTAGCTCTCGCTCTTCGTCGGGACGAACGCTCCGAGCGTCGCCACGGCCTTGTCGGCTGAGACGGTCAGCGGGATCTCGGTTTTCTGCTTGTTGCGCGCGACGAGCTTCGCGGACTTCACCGGCTTGTTGAGCTGAAGTGCGAAATCCAGCGTGGTGCCCTCGACGGCGCTGACGCGCCGCGTGTCGTCGATGTGCTTCGGCGCGAGCTTGGTGTAGTCGGGAAACTTAAAATCAACGTCGGAGCGCACGAGCTTCGGGTGCTCGAAGACCGTGACTTTGAAATCACGCGTCTTCTCGCCGCGATATTCGAGATGGTAGGTGAGGTCGTTCGCCACCTCGGGCACGCTCCCGCCAAACACCGGATCCGCGAGGCTCTTCACGAGCGAGACGGAACGCGGTGCGACGCCATTCTCGCGAATCACGAGGCTGACATTGGGCGGCAGCGCGCCGCCGAAACGCGCCAGCACGACAAGGCTGTCGCCGCGCTCGAGCTTCGTATCGCCGGGCGTGACGGAGATGCCGTCACTTCCGACCCACTGCGGCGCTTCGCCGTGGATCCGCGCGACGCGCAAACCGGAGAGCGCAAAAAGAAAACATCCCAGCGCGAGCAGATGCACCGCCTGCCCAATCACGAAACGCGAACCCGGCACCACGCGCCGCCAGTCCTGTTTCTGACTGTGCGCGGTCGCCTCCTGAATCACGCGGTATTGGAGATAGCCGGCTTCCTGCTTCGGATCCCGCTCCTGTTGAATTGCGGTGAGCAACACGCCGTTCAGCTCGGGATGCTTCGCCTCGATCTTGCGCGCAATCCAGCGCGAGTCCGGAGTCTGCGAGAAGCTGATAAACACGAGCACCATCGCGCCGCCCAAGGCGAGCACAAGCAGGACCGGCAGCGCCAGCGTCCAAGTGTTACCCGTGGCACGTTGCGCCCACACGACTACCACGGCCACGAGTGCTGCGATCGCCCAGCACACGGCAAGGCGCCGCCACAGTCCCACCCACTGAAAACGTCGCGCCACCCGCTGTAACCGCGATTTCAGAAAGTCATCATTCATGGTGTCACCTCTTGGGTTTCCAACGCGGGCCGGCGCGCGGTCCAACCCGCGAGCGCCGACTCAATCAACAGCACGGCGAGAGTCGCCGCCACAAACCAACGCCAAAGTTTCTGCCGGTTCTCGGCTTCGATGCCCTGGAGCAGCGTCTTGTTTTCGGCCGGCACCGCGACGTCCGTTTTCGCCCGGGCGACGGGCACGCCCAGTTGCTCCAGCTCGTCCGGGGCCAGCGGTGCCGTGCGGCTCTCGTTCGCATCGAGGTTCACCGCAAAACGCAGCGGCTTCGCGCCGCCCTCCAATTGGTAAATGCCCGGTTGCGCGGTGAGCGCAAACTCGCCCGCCTTGGCCGCGAGCGCAATCGCCGCCCCAGTGGGCGGACGCACCGCCGTCGCCGTGCCATCGGCGGGGAGAGGAACTTTGTCCCCCACGGCATACTGCGTCGCAAAACTCGCCACGCCGCCCGCCTGCTCCAGCAACGACCACATCAGCGGCACAAACTTCGACGAAACCGCGAGTTGGCTTTCCTCCGGCTGCCAGCCGCTCGTCAGCACATAGATTCGCCCCTTCCCCGTCGGCACTTCGACGATCGCGGGATCGCCGGAATCGAATTTCGCGATCACGCGCGCGCCGGTCACCGCGGTGGCATCGAACTTCCGGAATTTCCAAAAATGAATCTTCGTGAAATCGCTGAAACGCGGATCGGCGAACGCGGCGAAGAGCGGATGCTGAAAGTCGATCTCGGCGAGCATCGCGTAATTCGACGTGCGGCCTTCGGTGAGCGCGAGTTCCGGCCGGCCAAGCAGCACACCGAGTGTCGGCCCGAATGCCGCGGACTTCGGGGCCACAATCACCGTTTTGCCGGCAATCGCCTGCTCGCGCAGCGCGGTCGCCGTTTCGGTCGACACCGCATCCACGACGAAGATTGCACTCGCCGCCTGCACGTCGGCAGCGAGCAACGGCGCGGCCGGTGCACTCGCGACTACTTGCACCGCGACGCGCGGCGTTTCGGCAAACGCGCGCCGGAGGAAAAACAGCGGCTGCTTCACGTCCTCCGCCACATCCGATCCGATCCACAGCACGGTGGTGCGCTGCTGCGCCGGGGGAATCACGTAGGCCGTGTTGTCGAAGTCTTCATCGTCGCCGCGCAGCGAAATTTGCTCCAAGCCCGCCACGCCCTTCGGCACCGGCACGGAAAAAACGCGGCTCTGCCCCGGCGGCACATAGGCATCGATCGGTGCACCTAGGAAATCACCGACCGTCGGCGAATTCGCGGCGTTGGCTGTAGCCGCGGGTGTAGCGGTCCAACCGAGTTTGAATTGTTCGCGTTTCGACTCGGAGGAATTCGTCACCCGCACGCGCACGGGCGCATCGGCCGCGCGCGTTGACTCCGCACCGTCGGCCACAAATTGCACGCCGGCATTGGTCACGTTGCGCGCCTTGATCGCCTCGACGATCAGCTCGACGCCCTTCGGCCACTCGTAAGCCTGCAAGGCATCGAGGCGGCTGCCCGCCTGCAAATCGCTCACGAGCACGATTTGACGCGGACCGGGCGCGGTCTTGCCATCCTCGTTTTCGGCCAAGGCCTCGGCGGCCGTGACGAGCGCGTTGCCCAGATGCGTGCCCGCCCACGTCGGTGTAAGCGCACTAAGTCGACCTACCGCAAACGCCACGCGGTCGGCGGGCGCGGCGCGGTTCCAATCCTCGAACGACACGAGCGCCGTCGCCTGCCGGTCGAAGGGAAAAAGCGCCACGTGATCAGCCGGACCAGCGCGGCGCAGCACTTCTTCGGCGCGCGCCCGGGCGGCAGCCCACACGCCGTCGCGGCGCATACTGGCGCTGGTATCGACGAGCACGACGATGCGCTTCGGCTGCGCCGCCGTGGGATCGATGATCGGGGCCTGCTTCAGAAACGGCCGCGCGAAACCGAGCGCCAGCAACGCGAGCGCGGCGCAGCGCAAGAGCAGCAGCAAAATATGTTCGAGCCGGTGGCGTTTCGAGAGCCGCGGCGCACTCGGCAACAGAAACATCAGCGAGCTGAACACCGTCTTGTCGCGCGTCGTCCGGCGCACGAGGTGATAGATAATCGGACCCGCAATCGCGAGGCCGCCCAGCAGGAAGAGCGGAGTCAGGAAATTCACGAGCGACCTCCCGTGCCCATCGAGCCCGTCCGGCGAAACAGACGCCCGCGGCGCATCCGTTGTTGCAGGAATTCAAACAACGCGATCTCGAGCGGCTCGGCAGTCGAGAGTTGCTGGTAACTCACGCCGAGCTTGCGGCACGTGGCGCGGAGGGCCTCGGTGTGCGCCGCGAATTTCTTGATGTAGGCCTCGCGCGCCGCCGCCGGATCGATGTAGAGCGTGCGGGCGGATTCCACATCCTCGAACATCGCGGGCACTTCGATCCCGAGATTGAGTTCCGCCGGATCGACGATGTGAAAAACCGTCAGCTCCTGTCCGCCCGCGGCGAGCGCGAGGAGGTTGCGTTCCAAGCGGTCGAGGGGCGCGAGAAAATCCGAGATGAGCGCGACGAGCCCGCGTTTGCGGATGAGCGAGGTAATCCGCTCCAGCGGCGCGACCAGATCAGTGCCGCGGCCGGCGGCGGGTTTCTCCAACGCGAGCATGATTTGCCGCAGGTGGCCGACGCGGTGGCGGGCCGGCAGATACTCGCGGACTTTTTCGTCGAAGGTCAGGAGCCCGATCGCGTCACCCTGAAGATGGATGAAATAAGCGAGCGTGGCAGCCAGCGTCGCCGCGTAGGTCGCCTTGGTAAAGCCGACGGAGCCGTAGTCCATCGAGCGGCTCAAATCCGCGAGTAGGTGGACGCGGAGGTTGGTTTCGTCCTCGTATTTTTTGATGACGTAACGGTCGCTGCGCCCAAAGACCTTCCAATCAAGATAGCGCGGATCATCGCCCGGCGTGTATTGGCGGTATTCGGTGAATTCCACGGAGAAACCGTGGTAAGGGCTGCGGTGCATGCCGCTCCAAAATCCCTCGACGACCGCGCGCGCCCGCAGTTCGAGACTGCGGATCGACATCAACGCCTTCGGGTCGATGAGCTTCGCCGAGGCGAGCGCGGGGTTGGTGGTGGCTGACATGGCAGAAAAGTAGCGAGGAGTGAGTAGCCGTGGGCGGAGATGTGACGTGCGAGTTGTAGCTGCGATATGCTCGCTACTCGCTACTGGCTACCCGCTACTTTTCCACTCACCGGCACCTTCACCCCGGCCAGGAGGCGCTTGATCACGTCGTCCATTTTCACGCCTTCCGCCTCGGCGCGGTAGTTCAGCAGAATGCGATGGCGCAGCACCGGAGTGGCGAGCGCCTGAATATCCTCGACCGTGACGTGCGCGCGACCCCGGAGGAGCGCGCGGGCCTTGGCACCGAGAATGAGGAACTGCGCGGCCCGCGTGCCCGCGCCCCAGCTCACCCACTCGTTGACGAAGTCCGGCGTGCCGGCCTGCTGCGGCCGCGACGAGGCGGCGAGCTGCACGGCATAGCGGACCATTTCCTCGGCGACGGGCACTTTGCGCACGAGTGCGTGAAAGCGCTGCACATCCTCGCCGGTAAAGAGCGCCTCGATCGGCGCGGGGCGGCCGGACGTGGTCTGCGCGACGACGCGCACTTCGTCGGCCTCGGGCAGATAGTCCATCACCACATTAAACATGAAACGATCCAGCTGCGCCTCGGGCAGCGGATAAGTGCCTTCCATTTCGATGGGATTTTGGGTGGCGAGGACGAAGAAGGGTTCCTCCAGCGGATGCCGCACCCCGGCCGCGGTCACTTGGTGTTCCTGCATCGCTTCGAGCAGCGCCGCCTGCGTCTTCGGCGGCGTGCGGTTGATTTCGTCCGCGAGGATCATGTTGGCGAAGACGGGGCCGCGCACAAACTCAAGCTGCCGCCCGCCCGCGCCATCGTCCCGCAGGATTTCGGTGCCGGTGATATCGGCCGGCATCAGGTCGGGCGTGAACTGGATGCGCTGGAATTTCAGGTGAAACACCTGCGCGATGGACTTCACGAGCAGGGTTTTCGCGAGGCCGGGCGCGCCGGTGATCAGGCAGTGTCCGCCCGCGATGAGCGCGAGCAGGATCTGCTCGATGACCTCGCGCTGGCCGATGATGACCTTGCCCAGCTCCGCCTCAATGCGGACGCGGCCGGCGATCAGCCGCTCGGCCGTGTCGCGTTCGGAATTAAAGGCGTCGACCGGCGGTGCGGCGGCGATGAGGGGCGGGACGTTGGCGGCGGGGATACTCATGAAAGGTGAAGTTGCGTTTGTCATTCTGAGCGAAACGAAGAATCCAGCTGGAGATCCGCAGCCGGCAAGCGGTGCGAATCCCCCATTGGATTCTTCGCTTCGGTCTCAGAATGACAGGAAAGAAAAGTGCGGCGTAATGTGAAGGAGTTCGGCGAGACAACTCAGTGCGTCATCAGATAGAAAATCAGGTTCACACCGATCGGATAGGAGACGCGCTCGGAAAAGACCTCGAAAAAATCGTGTTCCTCGCCCTCGCGTTCCCAGCCGTCGGTGATGTCGCTGTTGTGAAACGCAATTACCATGATGCGCCCCTTGTCGTCGTGCAGCGCCCGCACCGACATTTTTTCCGAACCCACGCCGCGGTAGCACTCGGGGCGGTGCGCGGAGGATTTCGGGTCGTCGGGATTGTGCGCCCGATTCCAGAACTGCATCGTCGGCACCTGCAGGTGCTGCATCGGACCCTTGACGTCGAAGACGCAGTGGAAAATCGGGTGCTCCACCCCCAGCTCGGTCCATTCCCGCTCGGGCAACACGCGTTTCATCATCGCGGCAAATCCCTTCCACTCGATATCATTCCAAAAATCGATCACGGCCAAGCTGCCGCCGGCGAGAAGGTATTTGCGCAGTCCCGCGACCTCGGCGTCATTCACCAAGATGTAGCCGGGATGCTCCATCAGGAGAAACGGGTAGTTGTGTAGCTCGGGATTGGTGAGCTTCAGCACGCGGCCATCCGGATCGGTTTTCAGCGAGGTCATCTGCTGCAACCGATACGACAAATTTAGATCTGCGTCGGGAAAATCGACCCACCAGCCGAGCCGGCGACCGCGGTGAAACGTCGGATAGGGCGAGGTCGTCGGGCCCGTTTTGAAGATGGCGCGGGCAAAGGTGAACACGTCCTTCTCGAAGCCGCGCGGGTTTTCCCAGGTCGGCGTGCCGGTGCTGTGCGAGACCACTTCGCGCGCCGTCTTCACCAAATCCTGATCGATCACCCCGCTGCCTTCGGTGCGCACGAGCGAGCCACCGAGATCGTTTTCGTTGCCCCAGCCGGGCGGCGGGCCTGCGGGACCGCCCGGTTGCGCCGACGCCAAGACCGCACCGAGGCCGACGGCGGCCCAGATGACGGGGTGCGAAAGCTGGCGGCGGCGAATCATGATCAGTGCGTCATCGCGTAGAAGATAACGTTTATCCCGAGCGGATAGGCGATCTTTTCGGAGAAATTCTTAAAATAGTATTCGTATTCGCCCTCACGCTCCCAGCCGTCGCCGTTGTCGGTGTTGTGCGCGGCGAAGACCATGATGCGGCCCTTGTCATCTTGAATGGTGCGATGATGCACGGTGCGCGTGTCGCCGTCGTGGTTCTCCCAAGTGATGCCGCTGACTTGGCTATACTCGCCGACGCCTACATTCGGGACTTGGCCCTTGGCCTTGATATCGAAGACGCAGTGGTAGAGCGGATGCTCCAGCGCGAGCTCGCTGAAACTGCGGTCGGGAAACACGCGTTTCATCTCGCGCTCGACATTTTTCCACGCGGAGTCGCCCCAGAAATCATCGAACATCAGGAAACCGCCGTTGGTCAGGTATTTTCTCAGGGCAACGACTTCCTCCTCCAAAAATCCCAGTCGCCCCGGCTCCACAATATAGATCCACGGAAAATCGTTCAGCTCCGGATCGGTGAGACCGACAAAGCGTCCGTCGGGATCGACCTTCATCGAAGTCATCTGCTGGAGACGATAGGAGAGATTGAGATCACTGTCGGGCGCGTCGGTCAGCCAACCCCCGCCCCGGCCATAGAACCCACCACCACCGCCGCTCGAATAACGGATGCGCGCAAACGTGAAGACATCCTTGGAGAATCCACGGGGGTTTTCCCACACGGGCGTGCCAGTGCTGTGCGATCCCATCTCGCGCGCCGTCGTCATGCCTTCGCCGGATGATCCGCCTTCGCCGCGACCGAAGCCGCCCCGACCGCCGCCAAAGCGCCGTTGCGCCAACACGAGGCCGGATAGCACGAGAAACAGCGCAAGGGCGGTGAACAGGCGGCGTTTCATTTTTGGCGGCCGGGCGAAACGGGCGAAAGCCGGCGCAGGAGTTCACCCGACTCGGCCGGAGCGGGCTCCGAGGTCGTGTCACGGCGCGCCCGCTTGAGTTCGAGCAACAGTTTCAACGCCTCGCGGTAGCGCGGGGTCTCTTCGAGTGAAAGCAACGCCTGTTGCCGCGCCTCCACGTCATCCCCGCGTTTGTGCAGCAACCGTGCGAGTTGGAAATGCCCGTCCGCCCGCTCGGGCACATCGAGCTGCAACAGCGTCCGCCACGCCACAATCGCCGTGGAGTCGTCGCCCGTTTCCGCGGCGGCCTGAGCGAGGTAACGATAGGGCGCGGGCACAAGCGGGTTGACGGCCAAATAGCGCTCGGAGTTTCGCGCCACGGTCGGCCAGTCCTTGTCCGCGGTCGCGAGTTCCATCAGGTGCAGGTAGCCTTCTGTCGCCTCATCGTCGATCTCGCACCACTTGGTCAGCACCTCGCGCTCGGCGGCGGGCTCGTTGAGCGAGCGGAGCGCGGTGGCGAGCTGGCGGTAAACGGCGTCACCGCCTTTTTGCTGCGGATAGAGTTCGACGAGCCGTTGCAACGGCACTTTGGCCTCCGCCCAATTCTGCTTCTCGATCAGGCGCTGCGCTTTGAGCCGCAGCCGCCAGTAATTGTCCGCGTGCTCCGTTTCCCATTCGGCGAACTCGACGGCCTTGTCGGGCACGAGCAACTCTGCCGGAATCCGCTCCCAGTCGAGCTTGGGTCCGACTTCTTTCGCGCGTTTTATCGCATAGGCGGCGAAATCTTTCTCGAGCGTTTCGAGCGCCACCGTGCGCTTCTCCAGCGCCGCGTTGATCTCGGCGCCGTCGCGCAAATCCGCGAGGACGCCGCGCACCGCCTCGACGCCAAACCGCTCGACGATAAAATCCACCACGAGCGACGACTCCAAGTAGGCAAACTGGAGGTGACGCGGCGACTTCGGCGAAAGGAACGCCGCGCTGAGCTTCCCCACCGGCACCAAATCCTCGCCGAGGATCATCTCGCGGTATTTCGCGTCGATGCGCATACCCCACGCCGGGCTGGCCAGCCGCTCTTCATGCACGGAGATGCCTTCGCTCAGCCAGCGGGGCATTTTGTTTTTCGTCATCTGGAGCGTGACGACGTGACAAAACTCGTGCCAGAGCACCGCCTCCCAATTCGTCGGCGAGCCGTTCGTCGCGGGACTGTTCGCCGTCACGACGCGCCCGAAGCACACGCCGAGAAATCCCGCCACGTCGGGCAAACCGAAGGTGCGGACGGCGAAATCCCGCTGGTCGGCGAAAATCTCGATGTAGGTGGGCTTCGCGAGCTCGACGCCGTATTTCTCCGTGAGCGTCTGCTTCGCGCGGCGCAACAGCGCCAGGACGCGCGGGCCGTAAACCGCCACTTCCGGGGCCGCCATGCGGATCACGAAATCGTCACTCGTGAGCGCGGCGTATTTGTTCATCGTGTCGCGCAGCGTCACGAGGTTGAACGCCTCCACATCATACTCGTCGCGGTCGTGGACGACTTTCGCCAGCGCCCAGCCCTCGGCCTCGTCGCCGAGGCGCAGCAGATCGTTGGCGAGCTGCGCCGTGGCGGGCAGGTAGTTCGGATCGAATTCGCGCGCGCGACGCTGATAAGCGGCACCCTCGGCGAAGCGATATTTCGCGGAGAGTTTTTCCCCGATCAGGAAATCAACGCGGGGATTCTGCCGCCACGAGCTCAGCGCCCGCTCGCGCGCGACCGTCTCTTGGAGAAAATCGTTTTTCAAGTGCGCGATTACCGCCCGATAAGCCCAGGCGTCGGGCTGCACCGGGTTCACCTCAATCACGGCGTCGAGGAGCAGCGAAGCTTCGTCGTAGCCCTCCCCGTCGATGTGATGGGTCGCGAGCTGGATGAGCGTCGGGACATGCTTGGAGTTTTGCTTCAACGCCGCCTGATAGGAACCGATTGCCGTCTCGCGATCGCCGCCGGCGTAGGCGCGCCCGCGCCCATAGAGCAAATCGGGATCGGTCGGGAGTAATTTCAGGCCTTCTTCAAAGGCTTTCGCCGCCAGCGGAAAATCGTGCTTCTCCAACGCGAGTTCGCCGCGCGCGAGATAGGTGTCGCGGAGCTTCGGGTCGCCTTTCTGCGCCGTGAGAAAAACTTTCTCGATCACGTCCTTGGGGTCCGCGCCGAGGAGCAACGCCGCCCGCCCAAAAATCACCAGATCCGCCGGCGAGCGGTATTGCCAGGAGGCATCGCGCACCGCGAGCCGCACATCGTCGGCTCGCTTGGCGGCCTCTTCGGGCCGGCCGTTGGCAAACGCCACGTCGCGCGCCAGCCAGCGCAGCCGGATGCTGCGCGGATCGCGAATCAACGCGTCCTGCATCGCCTTGTCGGCCTCGCCGTAGCGGCCGGTCGCGAGCAAGGCCTGCACGAGCAGCATCGACCACTCGCTGTTCATCGGCGCGTCGTTCAGCTCCGCCTTCGCCTGTTTGATGACCGCCGCGTAATTGCCGGCGAGCAGTCCGCGCTGCACTTCGGCGGGCTCACCCGCGGGCGCCAGCGCGGCCCCGCCACCGGCCAGCACGCCCGCCACGAAGACCGTCCGCCACCACCGCGGCGGCGTCAGACCCAAAGACCTCCCCGCGCGAGTGCGATGGCTCGAGGTGCCGATCATGCGATGAGGTGGGGCCGGGTGAGTTGCATGCAAACGGTTCCGGATGGTGGGGGGAAGACGCACGGCACGCCAAAGAGTGATGCGAGCCTCACAGTATTTCTCAAGCCCGACCGTGAAAGAGTTATTGCCAGACCGTCCCGATCAGTCGCCGCCGCGCGCTTGCCTGCATGCCCGCGCCGGGTTGTCGTCACGGCCATGCGCCGACTGCTCCTGACTTGGCTGTTTTTGGC
>JANOAF010000429.1:0-23628 GCA_031411015.1 Opitutaceae bacterium
GCAGACACGGATGAAATTTCAGTAAACGGAATGAAATGAGGCTGGGGCGGTCAAGTGCATTTCCGGGGCAAGCCGGCCTGACGCGGAAATCAGTTTTTGAGCAACCGCCGGTTTGCAGACAAGGGCGGGACGCCCATGCCAAGTGACAAGGGCGTCCCGCCCGGGAGTTTGAGCGGATGCACAAAACCTGATTCCACCCGCGGCCTGAAACGGCGCGCCGTCTCTTTGCTTTTACCGCTTGAGGGCTCGCGCCCAAGCGCCGAGCAGCTCGGTGCGCTCGCGCATCGCATCGGGCCACGGGTGCGTATCAGTGCTCACGTGGTAGCCGTGGCTCATCCCCAGCTCCGGACAGACCCAGAGTTCGCCGCCGGGTCGCGGCCCGGCGAGCCAGCACGCAAAGAGATCTTCGGTGAACGCCAAGTAGTCGCGGAACTCCAGGGTGAGCGCGCCGCGGCCGTTGGTGACGGGCACCTGACAATGCTGACTGTTGAACGGACGCAGGTGAAACATCTGCGAGGCTTGGATCAATTTCGGCCAGACGAGCAGCCGCGCCGAGTAGTCGGCGGGCATCATGTGCTTCGAGACCGCGAAGTGGGAGTGATCCCACGTAACCGGCATCAGTTCGCCGGTCGCCTTGCGATAGAGTCGTGCGATCTCGTCGAATTTTTCCGGGGTCTCGGTCGAGGTGTCGCGATGCGTTTCGATGTGCACCGCAAGGCCGAGTTTCCGCGCCGCTCGGATCAGCGGCACAGCGACGCGCGCAGCGTCGGCTGGGGCCGTGTTGTGGTTGAGCAGCTGGAGGTTGATGAAGCGCACGCCGAGATCGCGCTGCTGGCGCAGGCGCGGCAGCGCATCGGCCACGCTCTTGGCGTCAAAACCGCTCATCAGCCGGAGTCCGAGGCGGTCGGCGACCGTTTTCATTTCGGGCGTGATGAACGCGCACACGCCGTCGAAGCCCGCCTCTTGGATCGCGCGGAGCTTGCGCGGGACCGACCACTCGCGACGCGGCGTAGGATAACCGATCATCGACCATGTCGTCGCGCACATGACGAGGCGAGGTGCAGGGGTTTTGGTTTTCATGCTTGGTCTGAAAAATCCTGAAAACGGTTGTTGAATGTTCTGACTGCGCGAGCTTATTCAGCGCTTCTCTCGTGTCCGGTTGCGACGCGAGATTTTCTTCGGCGTATGTCACTCCCGTTTGTCCAAGGTGCCTCGTGGATTTGGTCCGCTGAAGGCACGCACTCCACTCCGTCGCCGGAAAACGCGACGCCGTCGCACTATCAGGTGCGCATGTTTCGGCGCACATTTGAAATCGCCAACGCTACCCAAGCCGCGGAGTGCCGCGAGATTCACGTGTCCGCCGATAGCCGTTATCTTTTCTTCTGCAACGGCACGCTCCTCGGCCGTGGTCCCGCCAAGGGCGACGTGAATCATCACTTCTATGAGACTTTCGATCTCGCGCCGCATTTGCGTGCCGGGCGCAACGTCCTTGCCGCACTCGTGCTTGATATGTCACGGGTCGCGCATCGGCCGACGCAACTCGGTGCGCCGTGCTCGGTGATGACTTACGCGGGGGGATTCGTGCTCGAAGGGAGGGTAGGGCGGGCCTCTGCCCCGTCCGCGAATACTTCAGACGCGAAAGGGCGGGGCACAGACCTACCCCACTCGGGAGACTGCGTCGTCGAAGACCTCTCGACTGACGCGAAATGGAAGGTCGCGATCGACACTGCGCACCGGTTCCAAAACGAGAACACCACCTTCGAGGGCTACCAAGGTTACTTTGAGCACCGCGTCGGCAAGTTGATCCCTTCGGGGTGGACGCAGCCGGATTTCGACGACGCGAACTGGCCGGCGGCGTCCGTGCTGTTCAAAGCCGAGCGTCTCGAAAACCGCCGCGACCCCACGAGCCCCTACGGCCTCGTGCCCCGGATGATTCCGATGCTGGCGGAAGAAACCAAGGAGCGATTTCGCGACGGGTTTGTGGCAGGAGGCGGCGACGCTCCGTCCGGATGGATGCCGCTCCTCACGCACGATTCGCCGGTCACGATCGCGCCGCATTCGACGATCGAGGTGATCCTCGATGTGGGCGAGCTCACCTCTGGATTTCCGCGGCTCGCCACCTCCGGCGGTGCGGGGGCGCTCGTGCGCCTCACGTATGCCGAGGCGTTGCGCCTGCCGTGGGGCACGCCGGGCGCGAAACTCCTCGGTCGCCAACAATCACTCGCGAACCTCGCTTCGCATTTCGCGGACGAGAGCACGGGCTGGACCTTTGATCGGCGCGGGAAAATTTCCGGTTGGGGCGATGTTTGGGAGCCGGCGGGTGCGGCGAATGAGATTTTCGAACCGCTGCATTGGCGCGCGTTTCGTTATGTGGGACTGAAAATCACGACCGGCGCGATGCCGCTCGAAATCCGCGCTGCGGATTTTCGCTTTACGGCTTATCCCTATCGCGTCTCCGCCCAATTCACCTGCTCCGATCCGCGTTTGGAAAAAATCTGGCGCGCGTCGCTGCGCACGATGCAGCTCTGTTCGCACGAGACGTTTGAGGACTGTCCGTATTACGAGCAGATGCAGTATGCCGGCGACACGATGATCACCTCGAAGATCGCGATGCTCGCGACCGGTGACTACCGATTGAGCCGGCAGGCGATTTATCACTTCGACTGGTCGCGGTTGTCGGATGGACTGACGCAGAGCCGCTTTCCCTCACGGCTCGTGCAGATTATTCCTTCGTGGTCGCTCCACTGGATTACCAATGTGCGCGACTACGCCTACTGTTCCGGTGATCTCGCGACGGTGCGCGACGTGATACCCGGCATGCGCGCGGTGCTCGATTGGTTTCGCCGCTTTGCCGATGCCGACGGCCTGCCCGTGAAACTACCGTTTTGGAATATCACCGACTGGTGCCCATGGTGGCCGCGCGGCGTCGTGCCCGGCTCCGAGACGGGGCCGACCTGCATCATCACCGCGCAATACATTCTCGCCCTCGACGAATTCGCCGACCTCTGCCGCTTGGTCGGTCGCGACCGCGAAGCGCATGAGGTGCTCGCCGAGGCCAATGCGCTCCGGCCAAAACTCCACGCGCGCTTCTGGTCTGAGAGCGAAGGACTCTATTTTGATCGGCCGGGCGGTCCGGAAATCAGCCAATACGGCAATGCGTGGGCGATGGTCTGCCGCGCGGCGGGCGCAGTGGCACGCGAAAAAATTCTGCGCCGCTTTCCCGCGGACCCCAAGCTCGCACCGGGATCGTTCTTTTGGTGGCACGCGGGCTTCCGCGCGCTCGATCTCGCCGGGGCCTACGATCGGATGCCGGAGTTTCTCGGACCTTGGCACGAAATGGTGGACAACGGCCTCGACACGTTCGTCGAGGAAAACAGCTACTGGCGCTCGCTCTGCCATGCGTGGAGCGCCCATCCTGCATTGGAATTCATGACGCGCGTGCTCGGTATCACCCCGACTGCACCCGGCTTCGCCGCAATCGAGGTCGCACCGCATCGTTGCGGGCTGGCCCACGCGAGCGGCTCGGTCTGCACGCCGCGCGGCCCGGTGAAAGTCGCGTGGCGTGCGGAGAAAAATAAGTTCTCGATCAAGATCGACGCGCCGGCAGCGACACTGGTGCGCGTGCGCCTGCCCGGCGGAGAGCTGTATGAATTCGGCGGCGGAAAATTTTCGACCGAGATCGTGTTGCCATGAGCGGGCCGCTGCAACTGCGCCACGAACCGGGCCGCCACGTCGAGATCGCGACGGGCGAGGGTGCGTTGCTCTGGCGCTACGTTTATGCGCCGGTGACTCCAGCCAACGAATCGCCGCGCCCCTACGCGCATCCCGTCTGTTCGCTGTCCGGCGATGTGCTCACGAATTTCCGTCCGAACGATCACCCGTGGCATCATGGGTTGAGCCTGACGCTCACGAGCGTGGCCGGCGTGAATTTTTGGGGCGGCCCGTCGAATCGTCCGGCCGACGGCTACCAATGGCGCGACGATCATGGCGTGCAGCTGCACCGCTCGTGGATCGCCCTAGAACCGGCGCGGCTCGAGGAAACGCTCGCGTGGTGCGAACCGAAAACTGGCCGCGAGTTGCTGCACGAACGCCGCGTGCTCGCGACGACACTCGTGCCCGGCGGTTGGTCGCTGGGCTGGACGAGCGAGCTGCGCAACGTCTCCGGCATCGAACTCGCGCTCGGCAACTACACCGCCAACGGCGGGCTCGCCGGCTCGCACTACACCGGCCTGCAGTTTCGCGGCGCGCGCGATTTGCTCGACGAGCACGGCGACGCCACGATCGGCATTCGGGCGGAGGGTGGGCTCACCGGTGAGCCGCAGGTGCACGGCACGCCGGCGCGCTGGATGGAATGGGCGTGTCAGCACGATGGGTCGATGCGGCGCACGCGGATTCGTTTTGAAAATCCCTCGGGTCCGCTGCCGTGGTTTGTCCGGCCGCAGAGCCCGCTCGCGGCGTTTGCCTTTCATCGCGAGCATCCGCAGCCTCTCGCCGTCGACGCCACCCTGCGCCTCGAACACCTGCTCTCGTTCACCACCCCATGAGTCTCGATCGCCGCACGTTTCTTCGCCGCGCCTCGCTCGGCGCGGTTGGGTTGACGGCCGGCGCGCAACTTGCCGCCGCGGATCGCCCGCCAGAGTTGCCAGTCTTCGATGTTGGTGCGCCCGAAAAATTCTGGTCGGCCGTGCGCGATCGGTTTCCTCTTTCGCGTCAGCTCACGTATTTCAACACCGGCGGACTTGGTCCGGCCTCGACTCCGGTGTTGGCGCGGGCTGCGGAAATCACGCGGCAGTTACAGGAAAAATCTGAGCACGGTCACGCGTTGCACGAGGGCGCGCGAGAGATTCTCGCGCGGTTTCTCGGTGCCGACGCGAACGAGATCGCGTTCGTGCGCAACGCCACCGAGGCCAATGCCATCGTCGCCGCGGGATTAAAATTGGTTCCGGGCGACGAGGTGATTTTTGAAACGCACGCACATCCTGGCGGATCCTTTCCGTGGGCGAATCAGGAAAAGCTTCGCGGCGTGGTGCTCAAACTCTTCGAGCCCGCCGCGAGTGACGCGGAGAATCTCGCTCGCATCGCCGCCCTCATCACGAAGCGCACGCGGGTAGTGCAGGTGTCGCACGTCACCGCGCCGACGGGCATCGTGATGCCGGTCGACCCCATCGCGAAACTCTGCCGCGAGCGCGGCGTGTGGTTTCACGTCGATGGCGCGCAGTCGGCTGGGATGTTTCCGTTCTCCCTGCGCGCAATCGGCTGCGACTCCTTTGCGACGAGTGGCCACAAGTGGATGGGCGGACCGCTGGAGACCGGTGTCTTGTTTATCCGGCGCGAGCGCATGACCGAGGTCGCGCCGACGCTCGTGGGTGCCTACTCGGGTGAACTCGATTTTCTGCCCGGCGAATTGAAGCTCGTTTCAACCGCGCTTCGCTACGAATACGGCACGCGCAACGCCGCCGCGATCGTTGGGCTGGGAGAGGCGGTTTTGTTTCAGGAGCGGATTGGGCGCGAGCGAATCGCGGCGCGCGGTCGGGCGCTTGCCGCGCAGGTGCGCACCGGACTCGCGCGGTTATCGAGTGTGGAAATTCTCACCCCGATGGATGCGTCTGCGGCGATGACGACCTTTCGCAGCACGAAGCTGCCCTACGATCAGCTGTTCTCGCGGCTGATGAAGGACCATGCGATGCGCTGTCGGCCCGTGTCGGAGCAGAAGCTGAACGCGGTGCGGGTTTCGACGCACCTCTTTAACTCGCCGGTGGAGTGCGATGCGTTGATTGCGGGTGTCGACGAAATCCTTCGAAACCCGTGAGATTGAGAAAAACGGTCGATGGTTCGGGAGTAGGGCGGGTCTGTGACCGGCCTTTTCGCGCGGCACACGCTGACAGGGCGGGTCACAGACCCGCCCTACTTCAATCACTCCACCTCGACGATCATCTCGATCTCCACGACTGCACCGAGGGGAAGCGAGACCATGCCGAGCGCGGCGCGGGCGTGCTTGCCCTTGTCGCCGAAGACCGCGACGAGCAGGTCCGAGCAGCCGTTCATGACCGTGGGTTGCGCGGTGTAGTCGGGTGGGCAGTTCACGAAACCGCCGACGCGCACGATACGTTTCACTTTGGAGAGATCGCCGATTTCTTTTTTCAGCGTGGCGAGCAGGGCGAGCGCGGTTTGCTTGGCGGCCGCGGCGGCCATCTCGGTCGTAAAGTTCCCGCCGGCCTTGCCGGCGAGCACCTTGCCATCTTCGCCGCGCGAAATGTGGCCGGCGAGAAACACGAGGTTGCCCGTGCGCACGGCCGAAACGTAGTTGGCGACCGGCGCGGCCGTCGCCGGCAATTTCAGGCCGAGAGCGGCGAGTTTCGCCTCGGGCGTGGTGGCGTCGGCCGCGTGAAGCGGCGCGAGCGCGAGCAGGGCGAACAGCAAAGTGGGAGCGAGGGAGTGGCGCATCATGCGGTCACGTTGAGTTTATGATCACCGGACGACGACTATTTTTTGCAGCGCTTGTAGGCTTCGCGTCCGCCGTCGCCGGCGCGGAGCTGAAACACGATCTCTACGTGTGCGCCAACCTGAGCGGGCAAGGGAGCGTAATGGGCCGCAGCGGCCCGCTGCTGAGCGGGCTCTATCGCTCGGAAGACCGGGAAAATTTCGAGCATCTCGGCCCCCACCATATCCGCACGTTTTCGCTGGCCTATGATCCCAGTGATCCGGCGCGGCTCTACATCGCGCTCCTCGACGGCATTCTCCGCACGCCGGATCGGGGGAAGACGTTTCGGATCGTCACGAGCTGGGACATGACTGAGGCGAAATCGATCTCCGTCGATGCGCAGCGCCCCGAGCACGTTTACGCCGGCATTCCCGACGGCATAGCGGTATCGCACGATCGCGGCCAGACTTGGAAACGAATGAACGACGGCATCCGCCGCGCCTACACGGAGTCGATTCTCGTCGATCGCACCAAGGCCGGGCGCGTGTTGGCCGGCACGGAGAAGGGTGTTTACCTCACCGAGGATGGCGCGCGCACGTGGCGTTTGGTGCAAGCGACCGACAAGGTGACCTACAGCCTGCGGCAGTCGCCGCATGATCCGAAAATCTTCTTCGCGGTCACATCGGCTGACGGCGCGCTGTGGTCAACGGATCGCGGCGTGAGTTGGAAGCGCGTCGCGGGCATTCCAAGTGAGCACACCCTGCACAACGGCGAATTCGATCCGCGCAACGCGCAGCGGCTCGTCTACTGCGGTTGGGGTGCCGGCGTGCAGGTGTCGGAGGACGGCGGGAAGACCTGGCAGGAGCGCACGACGGGTCTGCCGAAGCGGGAGGTCTGGAAAGTCGCGATCGATCCCGATCTGCCTGACCGGCTTTATGCCGCGCCGTATCTCGAACCCCTGCATGTCTCGGACGATTTTGGCCGCACGTGGCGCCAGCTGCAGTGGGAAAAAGCGACCGTGTTCGACCTCGTGTTTGTGCCGCGGAAATCACCATGAAAAAGTTCTTCTGCTCATCGCCTTCCCAAATCCCCAAAGCAATGGCCGCAAGAAGGCGCAAAAATTCCTTTTATCCGGCCGACGTAAACGTTCCGCGCGCCTATAGGCGCCTTGCAGGTTCTCTTCGCCCTCCGAATTTTTGCGCCTCTTCGCGGCCGCTCGGTTTGGGTGAAATGCGGTCCGCCTTTGCGGCTGTCGTTTTGATTTTTGCGACGGCGCTCACGGCGCAGCCATCATTCACCGCGCCGCCGCCCGCCACAGCACCGGTTGAGGATCCGGCGATGCGCCGCGATCAGTATCTCGCGCGCCGGATGGAGGCACTGCGCTGGCGCGCCTCGCTCGCGACCCCCGGCGATCCCACGAAGCTCGGCCTCGCCGAGATCGCGGCCAAGCTGGCGTTGCGGGAAGATGCCGAGGCGTGCTCCGCGCAAATCGTCGAGCTGATGAAGAAGCCGGCGGCGGACATGTTCTGGATGTTTCCCGTGACGTGCATCTCCTATCTCGGCCGCGACCAACTCACGCCGGCGGCCAAGGCCGCGATTCGCGAAGCGTGGCGGACCTACTATCCGCTCCGCGGCGACACGGAGAATCATTGGGTAATGTATTACACGACGATGCACCTGATGGCGCAGCTATGGGCCGGCGAAGGCGAAGACCGCTGGTTCAACGGCAAGACCTCCGCTGAGATCACCGCTGAATCGCGGGCCTGGCTGCTGCACTGGATGGAAATCGCCACGACGATCGGGCAGGGCGAATACGACTGCACGCACTATCTCGGCGAATATTCGATCCCGATGCTGTTTCTGGCGACGTGGGCCAAAGATCCCGAGATGCGCCAGCGCGGCCAAATGATGCTCGATTGGGTGATGGCGGATTTCACGGTCGAGACGCTCAACGGCATCTACATCGGTTCACACGCGCGGACGGACGACACGACCGTGCTGGAGAAGTGGAATGCGCTCTCGTCGTATTTCGCGTGGCAGATGCTCGGCAACTGTCCACCGCCGGCGGCCTACGGCGGCTGGGGCATTTACTTTGCCACTATCGCCGACCACTACGAGCTGCCCGAAGTCATCTACCGCATCGGCACCGATCGAGCGGCGGCCTACACGCACTTTGAGCGCAAGCGCACGCGCCACCGCTGGCGCAACAGCGATGTGCGTAACGCGCCCGTCTACAAAACGAGTTATCTCACGAAGGACTACGCGCTCGGCTCCGACCAGGGTGGGTTGCTCCAACCGATCCAGCAACACTCGTGGGATCTCACCTGGGCCGTGCCCGATCCGCGGGGCGTCCACAACACGATCTTTTCCACACAGCCGTTCTACGGCGCGGACGAACTGATGATGTATTTCACCGAGATGCCCGACTACATGCCGGCGGCAGTTACCTTTCAAGGCAAGCCGACCTACATCGCCGAGAGCAAACTCCTGGGCGGCTCGCCCTACGAGCAGATCTTCCAGCAGGACGACACGCTGATCTCGCTCAGCGACATCCCCGAAAGTGCGCCCTTCAAACAGATCAATGGTTTCTTCTCGAAGGACCTTACGAAGCTGGAGGAAGACGCCTCGGGCTGGATCTTCGCGCAGGGCGGCGGCACCTACATCGCCTATCGGCCGCTCGCCGGCTACGAGTGGAAGCCGCTCGAAAAAGGCGGCAAACGCCTCCTCTCCCCGCACGCCAAAAACGGCACGCTGCTGCAGGCGGCCGCGGCGTCCGAGTTCAAGAGCTGGGACGAGTTTAAAACGAAGATCCGCGCGCTGCCGCTTGAGATCAAACTTGCGCCGACGCCGAGCGTGAGGTTCACGACGCTGCGGGGAAAAAAAATCGAGGCGACCTTCGGTGCCGCGCCGCGCGTCGATGGACGTGCAGTCAACTACGCGAAAGAGTGGAAGCTTTTTTCCGGTCCTTATCTGAACGCCGAGGTCGGCAGCCAGAAACTCACCCTCACGCACGGTCAGTTGAGGCGCGTGCTGGATTTCAAAACGCTGACAATCACCGATACGGTGGTGCCGTTAAAGACGGGGAACCACTGATGAATTTCGCCAAGGGACGAAATTTTATTTCGGAGGCTTCGGCTTATCGCCTCCGCTTCAAGGGAGGGTGCCCGCTAATCACGGGCAGGTTTCCCGGCGGCGATTAGCCGCCGCCGAACAATAGGGCGGAGGCGATGAGCCGAAGCCGCTCTCTTCAGTTTGGCCTTTGGCCAAACTCATTAGTGGTTTCAGTCCATTCGGTGTCTTGCCTCCGGTGGCCTGCTCGAACCGAATCACCAGATGCGTTTCGCGATTCTCTTCTTGTGGGTGACGATGGCGCTGGCCGCGGCGGAGCCGCCGACTCCGCATGCGATGTTGGAAAAATTGTGCGATGACTTCGGCGGGCGATTGACGGGCAGTGCGGCGAATGTGGGCGCGATGGAGAGGCTCGCCGGCGAGCTGCGAGCGCTGGGCTTTGCGCCGGAGAAAAATGCGTTCACGATGCCGGGCTGGGAGCGGGGCGATGACCGCGTGGACCTGGTTGCGCCTTTCGCGCGACGGTTGCGGGTGGCGGCGTTGAGCTACACCCAGCCGCACGCGGCGTTCGAGGCGGAGGTCGTGGACATCGGCAATGGTCGGCCGGCGGATTATCCAGCGAGCGATGTGGGCGGGCAGATTGGATTGCTCGCATCGGGCACGCCGTTGCAAGCGCGCGAGATTGTCTCGGGTGCGGTTGGGCGGAAGTTGCGCGCGGTGCTGTTTGTGAACCGCGAAGGTGGCGGGCAGTTGCTTGCGCGCACGGGGAGTTTGCTGGGCGCGCCGCTCCCGCTGCCGATCTACTCGATCACGCAGGAGGAAGGGCGCTGGTTGCAGCGTTTGCTCACGGGTGGCACCGCGGTGCGCGTGCGGATGGAAACGACGTCGCGTTGTCGCGAAATCACGACGGCGAATCTCCACCTCCGCATTCCCGGACGCTCGGCTTCGCGATTGATTGTCGGAGCGCACTTCGACAGCTGGGATCTCGGGCAGGGCGCGATGGACAACGGGATCGGGGTTGCGCAGCTCTACGCGCTAGCGCTGGCCCTGCGCGGCCAGACGCCGCACCACACGATCGAGCTCATCTGGTTTAACGGCGAGGAACAGGGGCTCTTCGGTTCGCGGCACGCGGCGGCGCGGCTCGGCGACACGCCGATCGCCGCCATGATCAATCTCGACATGGTTGGGGTGCCCATTGGCGTGAACGCCCTAGGCGACGACTCGTTGGTGCCCGCACTGGAGCGCTGGCACACCGCGCGCGGTGAAACGAAACGCCTGCCAAAAGGCGTGGAAAACATCAACTGGCTCGCGAGCGATCACACGCCCTACCAACTCGCCGGCGTGCGCACGATCACCTTCAACGCGCCGATTACGCGCGAGTCGGTGCGCTACTATCACGACATGGCCGACACGATCGACAAGGTGTCACCGCAACTCATCGACGACAGCGCCGCAGTGATCGTCGATTTCGTGCGGACGCTGGCGGACGACGAAGCGCTTAAACCGGAGCGGCGTTCGCCGGAGGAAACGGAGAAACTCTTCACGCGCTTCGGCTTGGAAAAACGGATGCAGGCGATGGGGATGTGGCCGTTTCAGAAATGATGACCGGCCGCGTGGGGCTCGGGTTTCCGGCGTAGTGCGTCTGTCTTGCAGACGCCGTGGTGGGCTTACGCACGGGCGGCGCGTGCAAGACACGCGCCCTACGGGGCGGCGGCCACGGTCAGCCCTTCGCCGCCCATGCGAGCGGCACGCCCTGGGCGGTGAGGGTGGATTGGAAATCTTGGAGCAGTTCCACCTGGTGGCGGACGGAGCGTGGGGAGGTTTTGCGTGACGCGCAGAATGCCGCGAGGGCGCCGACGGCTTCGCCGATGTTCCACTCGACGGGGTGCAGGCGGTAACAGCCATTGGTGAGGTGTGTGACGCCGAGGTTTTTGCACGCGGGCAGGAGATTCTCGATGCGGCGCGGCAGGAGCGCGCCGAGTGGAATCTGAAACGGGCGTGCGGCGAAATCGATGTAGTTGTCGCCGCCGCTGCTCGGATGGAGGTCGATGTTGTAGCTGCCGATGCCGACGGAGTCGGGGAAGCTTTGCGCCGTGACTTCGGTCGCGCTCTGGCCGGTGGCTTTCATGCGCGCGGCGGTGCCGACGTGATTTTCGGTGACCGTGAACTCGGCCTTTATTCGGCGGCTCTCGCGGATGTAGGGAAGTTTCGCGAGGCCATCCTCGGTGCCGACGATGTCGGGGCGGAGACGCAGGCCTTTCCAACCCGTGCCGCCGTCGGGCCGCGGGCATTCGGTCTGGAGCCAGTAGAGCCACGACAGGCTGAGCTGTTTCGCGCGATCGAGGTGGCGGGCGGCCTCGTCGACGGAGACCTCGAAGAGGTTGCCGAGCATGTAGTCGTTCTGCGGCCAGTTCACGAGGGTGACATCGCCAGGGTAAGTGCCAGGGACGAAGTTCGTGCGATCGATGATTCGGCGGTATTTGAACAGGCCCGTGCCCTTCGCCGGATCGAAGCCGTAGTTGAACGGCTTGAGCGTCTGCGGCTGGGAGTAGAAAAGGCTCAGGAGTTTTCCCGCCCATGGGGGATTCAGGGGCGGCGTATGGTCGCGCCAGAACGCGTAGTCGCGCGGCCGGTCGATCACGTGGTCTTCGCCCGCGAGGTAGTCCATCGCGAAGCAGCAGGTGAAGGCTTGGTGGTTGTGCGGTTGCGCCTCGAGCGGGGCGCGCTCCTCGCCGGTGTCGCGGCGCGACTCGAACCCGGTGACATAGTCGGTCTTCGTGAGGGGCAACAGATCGCCCATCTCGGTGGCGTCGACGAACAGTGGCGCGCGCAGCACGAGCTCGCGGCCGGAGTCGCGGCTGCGCACGATGACGGCCGCGATGCGTTCGCTGCTGGCTTCAGCGGAAACGGCGATGTGGTGGCGGAGAATCTGCACGCGGCCGCCGGCGACGAAAGGCGCGAGCATTTCCTCGAGCACGGCGAGCGCGACGCGCGGCTCATGGCACAATTTCGAGACGCTGCCGTTGCCGGGATTGAGCCGCGGGTTGGCGCGCGCCTCGGCGGTGAGGGGAAAATTGCGCGCGTAGT
The DNA here is from genome assembly GCA_031411015.1 of Opitutaceae bacterium. Lineage (GTDB taxonomy): Bacteria > Verrucomicrobiota > Verrucomicrobiia > Opitutales > Opitutaceae > ER46. The sequence continues at coordinate 12,578 of JANOAF010000429.1, forward strand.
AAGCGCGCACGCGGGTGCGGAAATCCTGGTAGCTCCGTGTGCCGCCGGACGTTTCGATGAGCGCGTTCTCGTCGGGCGGCACGGCCTGGGAGGTAAGCTGGCCGCCGATCCAGTCGGTCTCTTCGGTCATGATCACGCGGAGGCCATTGCGCGCGGCGGCGAGGGCGGCCGCGCAACCGCCGACGCCACCGCCGATGATCACGAGATCGGCGGCGAGTTCTTGGGCGGGGATTTTTTTGGCGGTGGCGGCGAAAGCGGGAGTTTGCGCGCGCAGGAGGGATGGGACGGCGAACGCGGCGGGGACAAGGAGGCCGGTCTGCGTGAGGAAGGTGCGGCGGTGCATGGGAAGGTGGAGCGGCTTGACCTCAAGCCGCTCGTTTGGGAATCGGAAAGTCTAGCTGGCAGCCGGGGCTCCTGAAGCGGCTTGGGGTCAAGCCGCTCCACCTCAATCAGCGGCTCAATACGTGCCCTTGACGGCGAAGGTCCACGACTGTCCGACCGTCTCGTGACGGGTGATCGCGGTGACGCCAGTGACGAATTTCTGCATGTTGATGTAAGGCGTGTCGGTGAGATTGCGCACGCTGACGGAGAGGCTGTAGGTGTTGGAGAGGCGCCAGCTGCCGCCAGCGTCCACGTTGGCGCGGTGGCGGCGGTAGGTGGTGCGCGCGAGGTTGGTGTCGATGTCGTCGGACCAGTTCCAGTTGGCGTAAACGTTGAGCCGGTTGAGCGAGTAGTTGAGACCGCCGCTGGCGAGGTGCGGCGTCAGGCTTGCGCGGGGAACCTCGGCGTAGAGGCGGGTGTAGCTGCCGCGGACTGACAGGCGCTTGAACTTCTCGCCCAGAAACGAGAGGCTCTGGTTATACTCCAGCTCCATGCTGCGGATTTTGATCCGGCCGGGGTCATTACCGACGGTGATGAAATCGAAGCCGGCATACTCGGTGCCGGTGTAGCCGAACTCCTCTGCGGTCTGCCGGTCGGACACAATGAGGTCGGTGACTTTGCGCTCGGTGAAGGTGGCGGAGAGCTGGCCGACCGGCTCGAAGTAGTAGGCGACACGAGCGGCGTAGTTATCTGAGGTCTCGGGCTTCAACGCGGCGTTGGGGGAGGTGACGGTGCGCACCGCGGGATCGTCGTTCACCACCCAAACGCCGGAGAGATTGACGTAGGAAGGGCGGCGGATCGTGGAGCTGAAGCCGAACTGGAAATCGAGGTTGCGGGAAAAATTATATTTCAGCGAGGCGCTGGGGAAGAGATTGTCGTAGTCGCCGGTGCGCTTCACGCGGGGTTGCGAGAGAAACTGGTATTGGATGCCGGGGATGGTGGTGGCGATACCGTTGGCGGCGACGGGGAAACCGGCGGCGCGGACTTCGGTGGGCGGGCGGGTGTCGGCCTCGCTGGCTTCGGTCTCGGTGCCTTCCCAGCGGAGGCCGGCGCGGAAGGTGAGGCGCTTGTAGCTGGTCGTGCCCATGAGAAAAGCAGCGTCGAGCTGCTCGTAGAAACGCCGGCGGCGGGCGACGTAGGACTGGTAGAAATTGTCGTTGTTGGTGCCCCAGTTTTGGCGGAAATTGGCCGGATTGGCGCGGTAGAGATCGCCGAGGGCGCGGAGATTCGGCATGAAGACGGTGCTGCCGCTGGAGGAGGCGGTGCTGCCGTCGATCATGCCGAGGGAGTATTCCCACGGGGAACGGAAGTTCGCCCAAGCACCGGCCGGCGTGAGCGTGCCACCGGGCGCGTAGTCGAAGCGCTTCGCCAGCTGGTCATCCTCGAACTTCTGCGCCTGCTGGCGCGTCTTGAGGCCCGTCTTCCACACGACGGGAAGGCCACGGACGGTCTTGAGCGTGCCGATGATCTCGGCGGTAGCGAGGACGGTGCGGCCGAAGCGGCCGTCGTTGGCGGTAAGGGTGGGATTGGTGAAGCTGGCACCGTTGGCGATATCGGGCCCGGCGGATTGGACGAAGCTCCAGCCCGGATCCATCAGCGAAGAGCGCTGGGCGCGGAAGGTGACGCCGCTGGCGGTGGGGCTGTTGGTATCGCGGATGGAATCGCGGCGGCCGAGCGGGTCATACCAACTCGTGGAGTCGCTGTAGGCACCCTTGGCCTCAAATTCGAAGTTGCCGCGCTTCCACCCGAGGCGAGGGAGGAGGGTGAACGTCTCGCCCATCTTCGAGACGGCGACGGGATTGACCTGCACGGTGCCGTTGGCGGCGGAGGTGAACGACCGAAGCGGATCGGGGCCGATGACGTTGGCGCGCGTGCCGGCGTTGAAGATGACGGTGCGCTGTGGCGTCCAGAGATCGGCGTAGTTGTAAACGACGCCGAGGCCGACGTTGAGGTCGCGGGTGATCTTGTAGTCGACGGTGAGCGTGGTGGCGAAACGCTTGTTGAAGCGCGGGGCCCACTGATAGTTCAGCGTCGTGGGAACGAGCGGGCGTTGGTCGGTGGCAGTGATAGCCGTGCTGTAGGCGAGAGAGCTGATCAGGGCCTCCTGATAGACGTTGGACTCGCTGATGTTGAGGACGAGACCAAGGCGCTTGTTTAGAAACACGTCGGAGTATTCGAGGATGCCACCGGGGCGGAGCTTGTAGCTGCGGCGATCCTCGTCGGGGCCGAGCGAGCGGTTGAAGTTGAACGCCTCGCTGTGCGCGACGATGTTGGCCTGCCACGCCACACGGCGTCCCGCGCGATCGAAGGCGCGCTTGGTGCGGAGGTTGATCGTGCCGGCGGGGGCATTCGCGTCCATGTCGGCGCTGATTGTTTTGGAAACCTCGATCGATTCCATGGAGTTAAGCGACGCCATCTCCATCGTGAAGGAGCGCGCGGCACCGGAGCCGCTGTTGTTCGCATCGACACTCGCGAGCGCGATGCCGTCCATCGTGACCGAGGTGTATTCCGAGCCGAGCCCGCCGAGCCGCACGGTGCGGACCTCGCCGTAAAAGAGATCGAGCTCGACGCCGGGGAGGTGTTTGAGGAACTCGCCGACGTTGCCCTCGGCATTGTCGCCGAAGGTGTCGGAGGCGACCGTGTTCGTGATGTTCATGTTGCGCCGCTGATCCATGATCGCCTTGGCGGAGCCCTCGCGTTCGGTTGAGACGGTGAACGCATCCAGCTTCACCGTGCCGTCCGCGGCTGCACGCTGCAGGGTGCTCACGAGCGTGAACTCGTGGTTGACGCTGCCGCCGGCCGGCACGGTGAGCGTGGCGCTGGCGGCGCGATAGCCGGTGTAGTCGACGGCCAGAGTCGCCTTGCCCGCCGGCACAGCCGCAAGCGTGAACTCACCGCCGTCGCCCGAGATGGTGGTTTGCTGCGATTCGACGACGGTGATGCGGGCGTTGCGCAGGTATTCGCCGGTCGAGGGATTGAAGACGCGGCCGGTGATGGTGCCGGTGGCCCGTTCGACCCGCTCAGGCTGAGCGGCGGTCTGTGCGTGCAGCGGCAGGAGTGCGAGCACAGTGGCGGCGAACAAGGCGAGGAGGGGAGGGAGTTTCATGCTGGGGGCACGGTAGCGCACGCGTAATGGCGCCGTTGGTCAATGTTGGAGGCAGCGGAATGCTGCGGGCGGAAAAGGAAAATGGCCTTGCCGCGGGAGCGACGCGTTCGCCAACTCGGAATACCCCTCCTCATGAAAACTAATCGTCGTCAGTTTCTTCAGCACGCCTCGCTCGGTCTGGGTGCGCTCGGTGTTGCTTCATCCGGCGCGTTCGGCGCGGACTCGAAAAAGAAAACCGAGGCCGCACCGAAGAAGGCCGATGGCGCCGGCGGGCCGAGCTTCGCAAAAAAATCGAAGATGAAACTCGGCACGGTCACCTACAATCTCGGCATGGATTGGGATGTGCCGACCCTGATCAAGAATTGCACCGAGGCGAAGTTCGAGGGCGTGGAGTTGCGCACCGGCCACAAGCACGGGGTCGAGGTGACGCTGAGCAAGACGGAGCGCGCCGACGTGAAGAAGCGATTCGCCGATTCGCCCGTGCTGCTCTGGAGCATGGGCAGCGCGTTCGACTACCACACGACCGATCAGGCGAAGCTGAAAAAGGACATAGCAGACACGAAGGAATATATTTTGCTCGCGCAGGAGGTGGGCGCGACCGGCGTGAAGGTGCGGCCGAACGGGCTGCCGAACGGCGTTCCGGTCGAGAAAACCCTGGAGCAAATCGGCCGCGCGCTGCGCGAGGTCGGCGAATTCGGGGCGAACCACGGCCAGCAAATCCGGATGGAAGTCCACGGCAGCGGCACCCAACTCGTGCCCAATGCAAAGGCGATACTCGATTTTGCGAATCACCCAAACGTCGGCGCGTGCTGGAACTCCAACCCCACCGATCTCCAGGGCGACGGCTGGGACCACAATTTTAACCTGATCAAAAATAAAATATTCACGGTCCACATGCGCGACCTCGCGCTGGAAGATTATCCGTTTCGGAAACTGCTGAACGGTCTCGTCGAGACCGGCTTCACGGGGTTCACCTTCGCGGAGATTCCGGAGAGCAAGGAGCCCGTGCGGCTGATGAAGTATTACCGCTCGCTGTGGCTGGCGTATCAGGGGCTGCTGTGAACGAAGGTCAGAGTGCCGAAGATTGTGTTTTGAAGAGGCAAGCGCGCTGACCGACACAGATCGAGTCGGCACGAGCTCGCGTCCTCAAAAACAAAACGGCCGGAACATGCGGGGCGCACGTTCCGGCCGTTTGATTTTCGCCCGCGCGAAAAAGGAATTACTTTCCAGCGGTGCCGAAGACTTCGACTTCGCAGTAGTGGTTCAGCTCGTCGGAGGTGTTGCCGTTGCTGTAGAGGCGGACGTAACGACCGGAAGCACCGTTGGCGGCGAGGACGCGGCCGTTGTTGGTCTCGACGTGGAGAGGTCCTTGCCCTTGCCGAGCTTGGAGGAGTTGTCGTCGTCGGTGTTGAAGATAGTGGTCACGCCTTTCTTGAAATCGGCGTCGTCGGAAATCTGGATCACGACGTCGTGATAGACGCGTGCCTGCGAGTGGAAGTGCCAGACGGCGACGGCCGCAACCTTGGCGGTGGCACCGAGGTCGACCTGCACCCATTGCGTGCCGGGCCCGAGCTCCACGTAGGCGCCGTCGATACCGGTCTTGTCCCCATCGGTGAGGAACGTGAGTTCGCCGATCACAGGGAGGGAGTCGCTACTGGTAACTTTCTTGCCCTTGGAGAGGAGCGTGGTGCCGGCGGGCACCATGATATCGGGGCGCTTGGCACCGGCTGGTTCGAGGTTGGCCAGCGAGATCGGGCGGGGCGTGCCGGCGAAGAGCGGCTTGGGCATTTCGACCTTAAGCGGCATGTCGGCGGCGTGCGCGACGACCGCGAGCGCGAGAGCGGAGAGAGCGTGGGTGAAGGTGCGGGTGAGCATGGTGGGAAGGAAAAGTGGGAAGGCGGGAAATTGGGAAAGTGGAAAACGAAGGAGGAACCGCTTATGGACGCTAACCGACGCTGATGAATTCAGAAAAATCAGCGAAGATTAGCGTAGATTAGCAGATTCCTTCGGACGGTTGAGACTCATGCCACGAAGTCGGTCGGCGCGAAGGTGAGCATCTTCTGGGCGGCGATGGCTTCATTGACCTTGAGGACGGTCACGGTGGTGGCAAACGCGTCGGCGGCCGGGCAATTGAGCGACGCGCCCTTGCGCATCGCATCGAAGAAGTTCTCAAGGTGCGGCTGGTGGATCGCTTTATCGAGGGTGACCGGGATGTCCCACGCGGAGAGTTGCGCGGTCTCGCGGACGTCGACCTTGGCCGGGCCGCCAGCGCTGGCACCGACGGGAACCTTCGAGGGTATCGCGAGGCGCTGGCGCGGCTTGTCCCACGGCTTGAGGCCGGCGGTGGCACCTTCGCCAGAGTCGGGGCGCGAGATGAGCTTCTGCGTCACGAACTGATCCCACTCCGGCGCGCGCGCCTCACGGTAGAGTTTCGTGAACTTGGGGTTCTCGGACATCTTCAAGGCGCCTTCGTCGCCCATAAAATATTCGTGGTAGCCACCGCCGGCGCTGGTGGTGGTGAGCACTTCGTAGGTGGCGCGGACGATGCCTTCCTTCGTCGGATACTCGTAAATGCCGATCGCGTTGTCATACCACTCGTGGGTCTTGTAGTAATCCACGCCGCCGCTCGCGATGCACATGCGGGGGTTGGCGCCGAGCATCCAATTGTAGACGTCGATCTGGTGCGCCCCAAGATCGGAGACGACGCCGCCGGCGTATTTCTTGAACCAGCGCCAATTCCGATACTCGTGCATGCTGGCGTAGCCGTATTTCGCGAGCTTCTCGGCGGACATCTCCTGATTTTTCGGGACGCCGAAGTCATCGGTTACGGCACGGTGCCACTGGCCCGAGATGTTGGTAATGCGCCCGAGCAGGCGGGCATCGCGGACGATTTTGTCGCGCGCATGCAGGTAGCGGGGATTGCTGCGGCGTTGATGGCCGATCTGGAGGAGCTTCTTCGTCTCGCGAGCGGTCTGCACCATCGAGCGGGCACCCGCGACAGTGTTGGACATGAGCTTCTCGCAATACACGTGCTTGCCGGCTTTGAGCGAGGCGTTGGTGTGCTCCGCGTGCATGAAGTCCGGCGTGGCAATAATCACCGCGTCGAGCTCCTTCACGTTGGCGAGCATGTCGCGGTAGTCCTCGAAGGGCTTTACGTCCTGCTTGAAGGCCTTGAGGCGGCGCTCGGTGCTGGTGAGATTGTAGGGCCAGATATCGCAGACGGCGACAAACCGGATGTCGGGAATGTTTTTCGCGGCGTTGTAGAGAATCGTGCCTTCGACGCCGCAGCCGATGATCGCGACGTTGACAGTGTCACCGTTGCGCGCGGCGCCGACTTCCGCGGCGCGCGAGATGTAGGGAGCCGAAGCGATGACCGCACCGAGCTTCGCGCTCGTGCTCAGAAAATCGCGGCGGGAGAGGGGAGAAGAAGGATCGATCATGGGGCGGGTTGGCGCTGGCTGGGTGGAGCGGTGGCGACCGGATTGAAGATTTGGCGCGAGCGAACTCAGTCCTGCTTGTCGGCGACGAGCGCGAAGCGGTTGTGGCGCACGAGCGTGAGCGCCACGGCAAACATCAGCACCTGCATGCCGATCCACGCGACACCGTCACCCTCCTGCACGGCCATCAGGCCGAAGGCCAGGCCGACGTAGACGAGACCGCCGAGGAAGAGCGCGGCGCGGGTCTTGATGCCGAGGAGAATCGCCGCGCCGAAACCGACGAGGAGAAATCCGAGGGAGAGAGCGAAGCCCTGTGCGGCCCAGAGTGGAATCAGCGAGTAGTTGCTGATGCCGGTCGCGATGCGGTTCATGTTCTCGGTGTAGTTGGAGAACGAAAAACTCTTGTTCGCCTCAAATTTCTCCAAGCCCGCGAGCAGGGTGCGCAGGCCGAGAAACAGCCGGAGCAGGAGAAAAGCCGCGGTGTAATCGCAGCGGTTGTCAGTGCCAGAGGAGGAGGAATGATCGCTCATGTCGGGTTCGTTGAGGGTAGAAAAGGTAAGGGTTGCTATTTCAGGAAGCTGCCGGCCGAAGGCAAGCCGGCTCGCATTATTTACGGGCGCGGGTCGGGCGCGGTCCAGACTTACCTCAGGCGAAGAGGGGAAATTCGCCGACGGCGTGCTGCACCGAGCCGCTTTCCCAACCACCGGGTTCGATTCCGGGCACGGGGGGAAGCATCCCTCTGGGTCACCGGCACTCCTCACCACACGCTCTTCACGCCGAAGGTCCAGTTAGTGCCGTTGACCTCGTAGAACTGGACAACCGGGGCGTTGGCACCGACCTGCTCCATGATGAGGTAGGGTTCATTGAAGATGTTACGCGCGGAGACGAAGAGATTCATCCGCTGGTTGAGGCGGTAGCCGCCGCCGATATCGAGATTCGCGCGGTGCCGGTAGAAACGCGGGTTGCCCGTGATGGTGGTGGGGTAGTTGTCGCGCCAGTTGAGGTTCGTGTAGAGATTGAGCCTGCGGTATGCATAGCTCAGACCGGCGTTGATCGAGTGCGGAACCATGTTGGCTTTTCGTATGCTCGCGTAGCTGCGGGTGTAGCTGGCGCGGACGTTGAGGCCGCGGAACGGACCGGGCAGGAACGAGAGGCTTTGGCTGTATTCTAGCTCCATGCCGCGCACGGTGACGTCATTGGCGCTCGAGGTGGTGGTGATGAAGTCGTAGTTCGACAGATCTATGTCACCGCGGTAGCCGAATTCCTGGGCGGTGAGCGTGTTCGTGATGAAAAGACCCTTCACGTTGTTCTGATAAACGTTGGCGGCGAGGATGCCGACGGGCTCGAAGTAGTAGGCCACGCGGCCGGCGAAATTGCGCGAGGTTTCGGGTTGGAGCGAGGGATTCGGCGTGCGCACGGTGAGGGCCTCGTCGTTCACATCCAAGACGCCGGAGATGTCGCGGAAAGTGGGCCGGCGAATCGTGGAGCTGAAGCCGAACTGCACGTCGAAGTTCGGACTGATTTTATATTTCAGCGCGGCACTGGGGAAATAGTTGTGGTAGCTGCCCTCGCGGTGGACCTTTGGCTTGGAGAAATACTGATACTTCAGCCCGTCGATGGTGGTCGCGCGACCGTTGACCTCGGCGAACCCCGCTCGCGCCAACTCGGCGGGCGAGCGCGGATCGTATTCCAGCGAATCGCTGCTCGTGTCCTCGCGGCGGATGCCCGCACGGAGGAGAAGTTTGCCGATCGTGGTCGTGCCCATGAGGAAGCCGGCATCAATGGTCTCCTCGTAATTGCGGCGGTTGCCGATGAAGGCGTTGTAGAAATTCGCCGCGGTGATCGTCTGCGTGAAGTTGTTCGGGTTGTCGCGGTAGAGTCCACCGAGGCGCACGAGGTCGGGCGAGTAAACGGTGCCGCCACTGAGGGAGCGGAGGCTCGAGTCCGTGTTGGTGGCGCCCATGTCGAAATCGAAGGGCGACTTGAAGGCGGCGTAGCCGCCGCGCGCGCCGAGCCCGTTGAGATTGAACCGGAGCGATTCGGTATCGAGGCGGAAGTCGCGGACTTCGAAGCGGCGCTTGAGGCCGGCTTTCCATGCGATCGGAAGGATCTTGGCGGTGCGAAACGAGGCGATCAGTTCGCCGCTATAGACATCGGTCATGGCGTAGCGACCGTCGTCGATCGTGAGGGTCGGGTTGGTGAAGTTCGCACCGTCGGCGATGTCGGGGCCGCCGGTCTGAACGATCTTCCAATCCACACTCTTCAGCGAGGAGCGCTGCGCGGTGAAGGCGACGCCGGCGGCGGCCGGACCGCCGGCATCGCGGATCGAGCCGCGGCGCCCACGGGGATCATACCAGCTGATGGAATTGGAGCCGGCGAACTTGCCCTCCAAGAGGAAACTGCCCGCGCGGTATTCGAACTTCGGCACGGCGGTCATGGTCTGGCCGAGCTTCACGATGGCGGCGGGGTTGTTGGTCACGCTGCCGGCCGTGGTGGTGGAAAAATTGACCAACGGAGCGGCCCCAAGGACGGTGTTGCGCGCGCCGGTGTTGAACGTGAGCGAGCGCTGCGGGTTGTTCAGATCGGCGTAGTTGTAGAGGAGCGTGAGGGAGAGGATGAGGCGCGGCGTCGCCTTGAAATCGGCCGTGAGGTTGACGGTCGAGCGGCGGTTGGTGCGGGGCGCGTGCAGGAAGTTGAGCGAGGTCAGCACGACGGGCCGCAGATCCGCGGCGGTGGGCGCGTAATTGTAGGTGGTCGTCGTGCGGGCGTTGGCGGAGTAGGCCATGGACTCGCTGAGATTCAGATTCACGCCGAGGCGTTTATTGAAGAAAACATCGGAATAATCGAAGATTCCGCCGGGATGAATTTTCCGGGACTGGCGGTCGTCGGGACCGTAGGAGTCGTCAAAATTGAAACGCGTCGAGAAGGCGGTGAGGTTGGCCTGCGCCGAGATCCGCCGGCCCGAGCGATCGAAGGCGCGCTTCGTTTTCAAATTGATGGTGCCCGCGGGCGCGTTGGCGTCGACGTCGGCGCTGATCGTTTTCGAAACCTCGATGGACTCCATGCTGGCGAGGGAAACCTGTTCGAACGAAAACGCGCGGGCGTTGCCCGACGCGCCCTGATTCGCATCGGCGCTGCCGAGTGAGATGCCGTCGAGCGTCACCTGTGTGTATTCCGAATCGAGACCACGCAGGCGGATGGTGCGGACCTCGCCCTGCGTGAGGTCGAGCTCCACGCCGGGAATGTGTTTGAGAAATTCCCCGACATTGCCCTCGGCCACATCGCCAAACACGTCGGACGCGACGCTGTTGGTGATGTTCATCGAGTTCCTCTGCTCCATGATCGCCTTGGCATTGCCCTCGCGTTCGCTGGAGACGACGAACTTGTCGAGCTTCACGGTCGCGTCCTTCGCCGCGGCGGCGTTTTGCAGCGAACTGATGAGCTCGAAATCGCGCGTCGCCACGCCACCCGCGGGCACGTGCACGGTGGCGGTCTCGGTGCGGTAACCGGTGAACGTCACGACCACGGTCGCCTCGCCCGCCGGCACCTCACTCAGGCGAAACGCGCCGCCATCCTCGGAGGCCGTGGCGATGGCCGTGCCGGCGATTTGAATCTGGGCGTTGCGCACGTATTGGCCACTGGCGGGATTGAACACGCGGCCGGTGAACGTGCCGGTGCCTGCCGGTTGGCCATCGGCAATCGGCGGCAACAGCAGCAGTGAGCAAGCGAGCAAGCGGAGAACAGGGCGAAACAGGGAACGCATAATCGGGATACGGGCTTGGGGTTTGCGCCGAGCGGGGCACGATGCAGCGTGGGCACGCTGCAAAATCTGCGGGCGCACGCAAGCATCTCCCTCTCCTTCAACCGCGGGCTTTTGGGGCGAAGCGCCGGCGGTATTCCAGCGGCCGGAGGCCAGTCGCCGCGCGGAAGGCACGCGTGAAGTGGCTCTGGTCGTAAAATCCGCAGTCGAGGGCGATCGTGCCGATGGGCGTGGTGGTTTCCTCGAGCTGCCGGCGCGTCATGAGCAGCCGCACGCGCAGGATGTAGTCGCCGGGGCTCATCCCAAACAGCCGCTGGAACTCGCGTTGGAGCTGGCTCACCGACAAATGCGCCCGCGCGGCGAGGTC
>JANOAF010000430.1:0-16169 GCA_031411015.1 Opitutaceae bacterium
CGCGCGATGCACCATGCCACCGGGTAGCCGAGCACCGCGCAAATCACCGTGGTGAGGGCGGCGTAGCCCACGGAGCGCCCGAAGACCGCAAGGTAGGTCGGATCCGCCACGCGCTGGAAATTCTCCAGCGAGAAGCCAAACGCGACGCGCCCCAGTTCGTCGCGCTCGGCGAAACTGTAGAGGATTAAGATCGCCGCAGGCGCGACGACGAATGCCAGCAGCCACAACAGTAACGGCGCAAGCAGCAGCCACGCTTTCAAGCTTGGCTGTCGCGGCTGGACTGATCCCGACGACATCACTTGGCGCTTTTCAGGTCCGTCACGAGCTTGTCCACCGCGGCCGCGGCTTTGCCGATATCACGAAACGTGTTGAATTTCTCCAAGCGCGGGTAACTGGCCGGGTTTGCGAGCTGTGCGGCCGAGAGGAGCTTACGCGCGGCGGCGTTTGGATTCGTATAGGGAAATTCGTCGGAGAGCATTTTACTGATGTCAGCCCGCAGCACGTAGTCGAGGAACCGGTGCGCCGCGGCCACATGCTTTGCGGTCGTCGGAATCGCCAGCACATCGACAAAAGGATGCGCGCCCTCCGCCGGGAGCACATAGGCGAATTTCTTGTTCTCCTGAATCAGCCGCGCCGCTTCGCCGCTCCACACCACGCCGAGATCCACGTCACCGTTGAGCAGCGGCGTTTTCGGGCTGTCCGAGTCGAAGACCTTCACGAGCTTGATCCACTCGGCGACGAGCGGGCGCGCCTTCGCCAGGTTCGCGGACGTGAGGGCATTTTGATCCAGCCCGAGCGTGACGAGCGCCCAGCTCACGATCTCGCGGTTGTCGTTCACGACCACGATTCTGTTTTTGAACTTCGCCTGAAAGACATCGCGGTAACCGCGGATGGGCTCCTTCACTTTCTCGGTGTTGATCACGATGCCGACGGTGCCAGTGAGATAGGGCACGGTGAATTTCTGCTCGGGATCGTGCGGCAGGCCAAGAAACTCCGGCGCAAGGTTGCCGAGGTTTTTCAACTGCGCGCGATCAAGCGGGCGCAGGAGTTTATTTTTGATCATCGCCTCGGCGATGTAGTCGGGCGGCTGCACCAAATCGTAGGCGGCGCCACCGATGAGCAGCTTCGAGAGCATCTCCTCACCCGAGGCGTAAGTCTCGTAGTTGACCTTGATGCCCGTCTCCTTGGTGAAGCCTTCGATGACTTTTTGCGGGACGTATTCCGACCACGCGAAAAGGTTGAGTTGTTCCGCGCCTTGAGCGGCAGCGACCGCGAGTGGCAGAGCCAAGAATGTGCGCGCCACGCCGAGGAGACGAATTGGATTCATAGAAAAATCTACCGACTAATTTTTTTGAGGTGCTCGGAAACAATCACGATCGCGACGGTCGCAACGATGAACAGCGCCGACAGCGCGTTGAGCATCGGATTGAGACCGACCTTGGCCATGCCGAAAATCCGCAAAGGCAAAGTGGCGCTCCCGGGACTGGCCGTAAAATACGTCACGATGACTTCGTCCATCGACAGCGTGAACGCCAGCAACGCCCCCGCGACAATCCCCGGCCGCAGGGCCGGCACAATCACGAGCCAAAACGCCCGTAGCGGCGTCGCCCCGAGATCGAGTGCGGCCTCCTCCAGCGCCGGGTCCAATCCCGCGAGCCGGGCGCGCACCGCGAGCAGCACAAAGGGAAAGCAGAACGTCACGTGCGCGATGACGACCGTGGCAAATCCAAGCGGCACGGCCAGAGCGGAGAACAACACCAGCAGGCTCACCCCCATGATGATCTCCGGCATCATAATCGGCACGCCCACCAACACGCGGATGGCGGAACCGCCGCGAAACCGATGTCGATGCAGGAGCCACGCGCCGAGCGTGCCGAGCACGACGGAGAGCACCGTGGTGAAGCTGGCAACAATCAGACTATTCTTCGCCGCCTCCATCAAGGGTGCGTGCGACCACAGCTCGCCATACCATTTCCACGTGAAGCCCTCCCACAGAATGTTCAGCCGCGACACGTTGAACGAATAGACCACGAGCACGAAAATCGGCAGATAAAGAAACGCCAGCACACCTGCCGTCCACGTGCGGAGGACGATGCGAAAGACATTCGGCGACGAAAGCGACATGGCGAAGCGGCGACGCTGTCACTGCGCTCCCCCGCACCGCAAGATCGCTCGCGGCGCGCCCACCCTCACTTCCCGGCGCCGCGCAGTTTGTTGAAAAGCTCCGCCGCCCGATCGACAAGACCGCCTTTTTCGAGAGCCAGCGCCGCGAGCTTGGTGTTGAGCTCGGCGGGATCGGGTTGCGTAAACGTGCCCTTCACCCGCAGCGGCACCGAGCAAGCCGCGTAGCCGAGATCGTCGGCCTGCGTTTCGAGCACGCCCAGATATTTCAGCAGTTCGGCCTGCCGCCCGCGGCCCCGCAGCTTAAAATCCATCGTCAAGGTATCGTCGATCAGACGCTTGCCCGGCCAATGCACCGCGGAACCTGCGCCCGTCAGGCGCAGTTCAGGCGAGATCAGCGTAAAGTTTTTCAGCCCGATCATGCGCGTAGCGTCGAACGCCACGACCACACTGAGTTGATCGAACGGAATCGGATTCCACCCACGCACCAACTCGGCCACCGCCTCCGTCCGACTCGTGATTTCGGCTCCGTCCTTCTTGGTGTTGCGCCCGCCGAACACACTGCCCGCCGAGGCGATGATGTTCGCTATCCGCCCCGGACTCTCGGGCGCCGCATTCAAGGCCACCGGGAATCCGTGAAACACGCCGCCTCGGCTCGAGATTTGAAATTCACCCGTGGTCGCGTCGGACAACGCCGCCAAACGCGAACCTACGGTTGAAAGCCTCCCCTTGGCGTCGAATTTACCCTCCACCATGCCGGGCTGGCTGACGTTCATCCCACGCAGCAGCGGACCCGGATCGAAATCTTTCACGGCCACGTCGAGCTGCGCGGTGAACGGCTGCGGCAAGGCGCCGTCGAACGACAGGGTGCCCTTGAGGTTGGCTCGTCCGCCGGAGCCGAGGCCGGCCTGCAACGCCTCCAGTTTTACGATGCCGGGATCGAGCCGGAGTTTGCCGCGCACCTGTGTGGCGCGAAAATATTCCGCGCAGACGACGCTATCGAGCCGCAGCGAAACGGCGCCGTGCAGCCCCAACCAAGGCGCTGGCGCGGGCGTCGGAGCCGCGGCTTTGAGTCCGTTCCCTTTCTCCGGAAACGCCGCGCCGAGAATTAGCACGTCATCAAGCACGATATTCGTTCCGGTGAGCTGCGCCTCCAGGCCCCGCGATTTTTCCTTTTCCGGCTCGATGGTGCCGGCGGCCTGCAGATCGGTCTTGCGCCCCTCGCGTTCGATTTCGATCGGCACATTAAAAACGACGCGTCCGTCCGGCGCGACATCCGCCCTCAAGTTGAGCGAGAGCGTCGGCAGGTTCACTGCACCGACTTCTCTGTTCGCGACGAGATTCTTCACTCCGATGGTGGCCTGCACCTCGGTCTTGGCCTCGATGCTGGCGGTGAAAACGATGAGGGCATCCCCGTTCGTGAGGGCATGCCGGCCAGCGGCGAGCGGTTGCGAGTGCCAGCCCGGAAGATGCGCCAGCAACCGCCCGGTCGTTTTGATCGGCTGATTTTCTCCGGCGAGCTGACCGGCACGGCCCTCGATCGTGAGCAACGTCGCGCCGGCATGTTGCACCCGGCCGTTCGCGATTTCCACCTGCCAGCCTTGCGGCGTGAAATCGAGCGCCGTCGTGAGGGTGAGATTGGTCCGTTCGACCCAGGGTTGTCCCGTTCGGCCCAGCGTGAGTTCGTCCAGATTGAGCGGCGAAACCGAATGCAGGGTGAGCCCGCCATTGCGGGGCGACGCCACCAAGGCACCGCGGATCAGCCCCCCGCTGAAATCCATCGTCCGGAAGAAAGGCCGGAGCCACGCAATCGGCACGCCCTGCAGTTCGAGGCCGAAGACATCACGGGCCAGCTCGGCCGCCGTCAGCGCGAACGTCGCGGGCCTAAACTCAAAGGGCTGCAACGCGCGCAACGAAGCCACGGGCCGATCGCCGGCGAAAGCGGCATCGAAGCTCTTCACCACCAGCACCCCTTCCCTCCCGGCCAGATCAAAGTTGGCGGACACCTTCAACTCGCCCAGCGGCGCGAGTTCCGCCCGCCACACGTGCAACCGATCCGCCGTCACGCCCAGTTTGCCGCCAATGCTAAAACCGGAGAATCCGGCATCGGCCTCGACCACGCCCGTGCCGTTGACCGAGAATGCCGGCAGCGGTTTGCCCAGTGCAAAAGGTGCGACATCGCCATCACGCACGTCGATTTTCCAACTGCCAGATAGCTTTCCGGCCCCGCGTGGAAACTCCGCCGTCAGGCCGAAAATCTCCCGGCCCGTGCTGGCGACCGCGACGGCATATTTCTCGCCTCGCGCCTCCCGGCTCGCCGCCGCATCCGCATGGAGCTTGACCTCGCCCGTCAGCGCCCCACCCCGCGCGACCGCATCGAGCCCGGCAGTGAGGTGTGAAAATGTGCGCGGAGTGTCCATGGCGGCGACGAGCCGGCTGCGCACTTCGACCGTATCAACCTCGGTGCCGCGCAACGCCACGGACACGGTCAGATCGAATTTGCCCTCCTGGCCGGCGCGCAGGCCACCGCCGCGGACCGTGACCTTGGCCCGCCCACGGGACTCCGGCAAAATCACGTCGCCCTCCAGCTCCAAGCCATCGATCGAAAGATCGCAGGGGGTCGCGAGCTGGGCAAAGATTCCGGCGAAGGCCTTAACCGCATTCGTGATCGGCCGGAGACTGACCTCGCTGCCGCCAGCCGGACCGCTCGCGATGGCGGCGTCCGTCTTTCCCAAATCGAGCGTCCAACCGCGGGCGACGAAGCGTGCGACCGCCAGCTGTCGATCCAGACCCGCCGCCACCACCGGCACATCAATCTCCACGGTCGGCACAGTCAGGACCGCACCGTTCTGCTCGTAGCGCAGATTCTTCAGGTCGACGCGGCTCCAGCTGGCGGAGACTTCACCGACCTGTGCTTTTAGGTCGGGCTGAGCAGCAATATACCGGCGCGCCGCCCACGTCTGAAACATCGGAGTGAGTCCAACCGCCGTCACCACCGCTAGCAGCACGACGAGCGCGGCGGTGGCCAACAGGAGGAGCCGAAGGGGTCTCAGTTTCATGAACCGCGGAGGTGACACCCGTATACTGTGGGAGTTGCGGACTTGGCAGTGGAAAATTTTTGAACGAGGCCGGGCCCACCTACGGGCCCCTGCCGTCGAACGACGACCCGTCGCCGTGTGCCCGCTTCGGCCAGCTCGCTTGTGAGCGCTCCGCCGGTTTGCAACCTGAGCGCCCGCGAGCGGGCTGCCGACGAAACCAAAGCCCGCTACTTTTTCACAAACTCGTCCGCCTGCCCCATCGCCTTGCGCAGCGCGGCGACGGCAACATTGTAGCCGTAGAAGGCCTGAATCTGGTTGGTGCTCGCCGTCGTGAGATCGACTTGGGCGGAGAGCACGTCGAGCTGCGTGCCGGTGCCGGCGTTGTAGCGGGCGTTCGCCAAGCGCACGGCCTCTGTCGCCTGCTCAATGACCCGAGCCGAAGCCTCGGCCAGCTCGGTCGCCTGCTGCCACTGGGAATGTGCCCGCCGCACCTCGACTTCGACGGCAAGCTGCGCCTCGGAAAGAGCGAGCTTTGTCTGCTCGAGCAGAGATTTCGTCTGCGTCACGCGTCCCTGAGTCGCCCGACCGTCGAAAATATTCCACTGCGACTGCACGCCGACAAGCCACCCGTTGTTCGAATCGCCAAAATGATCCGTCGGGCCCTTCCGCAACTGCCAGCCGCCGAAGGCCGCCACGCTCGGATAAAAACCGGCGCGCGCACCCGTTACGCCTTCCTCCCGTGCCTGGGTTAGTTTGGCGAGCCGCTCCAAGTCGGGCCGGTTGGTGCGGGCGGCCTCGAATGAGGTCTGCAGATCAAAGGTCAGCGGGACGAATTCAAGCGTGCCGACGAATTCCGGCACCTTGCGCAGCGACTTCATGTCGTCGGTCGTGAACCCAAGCGCCTGCCTCAGTGCCTCGATCGCGAGCCGCCAGTCGTTGCGCGCGGTGATCAACGGGACCTTGGCGTTGGCCACGGCCACTTCGCCACGGAGTTTCTCGAAACTGGAAACCGTCCCGGCGTTGTAGCGATCGGTGGCGTTCTTCAGCTGCTGCTGGAGCAGCTCGAGGTTCGACTCCTGCACCTTAATTTGTTCGCGCGCGAGCAACACGCGGTAGAAACCGATGCGCACCTGCAAGAGCGCCTCGTTGATCGCGGTCTGCAAATCGAGCAAAGCCGCCTCGCGCGTGAGCTTCGAACCCTTGACCGCCGCGCTGACTGCGCCGCCGGCATAGATCGTCTGCGAAGCCGTGAGGCTAATCTGCCACGCGCGATCGCTCGCGGGGAAGCCGTTGGAGATTTCACGGTCGTTCCGCTGGTAGGCGGCCTCGGCGGCGACGTTCGGAATCTTCCGGGCCGAGACTTCGATGACCACGCCCTCCTGCTGGCGGATGCGCTCGCGCGCGTGGAGAATGGAGAAATTATGGTCCAGCGCGAAGGCGATGGCCGTCGGGAGATCGAGCGAGTCGGGCACGAACTGGGCCGGCTTGTGCTGCGCCTGCGCGAGAGCGCAAGTCAGCACCAGCGAAACGGCGACCGGGGAGAAATGGTGGCGGGCAAATTTCATGGGCGGAAAATTATTTGGCGAGGACCGGTTCCGCCGCGTGGGTCGACGGGGTGAGCTGTGGTTCCTTCACCCGATCGTGGGAATGGTCGCGAGCGAAGAGCACATAGATGGAAGGTAGAATCAGCAGCGTAAAGACCGTGCCGATCGCCATACCACCGACGAGGACGAGACCGATGCTATTACGGGCCGCCGCACCGGCACCGCTGACGAGCGTCAGCGGAAAGTGACCGGCGACCGTCGCCACTGAGGTCATGAGAATCGGCCGCAGACGGGTGAGCGTGGCTTCGCGCACCGCCTCGATCTTCGACTTACCTTGCTCTTGGAGATGATTCGCAAACTCGACGATCAAGATGCCGTTTTTCGCGATCAGGCCGACGAGCGTGACGAGGCCAACCTGCGCGTAGATGTTCATCGTCGTCGTCCAACCGTTGGTCAAATACGGCATGTTCGGATTGGGCATTTTCAGCACCGTGAACACGAGCGCGCCGAACATCGCCAGCGGCACCGAGCCCGCAAGGATGACCAGCGGATCGCGGAACGAGTCAAACTGCACGGCGAGCACGAGGAAGATGAGCACGACCGCGAGCATGAACGCCGGCAGGAATTTGTTTCCCTCCGTGCGCAGCTGCCGCGACTCACCCGTGTAGTCGATCACGGCGCCAGGCGGGAGAATCTCCCGTGCGGCGTCCTCCAACACGACCAACGCTTCGTCGAGCGTGCGAGTGGTGACGCCCGAAATTTTCACGGCGTTCAACTGCTGGAGCCGATTGAGCGAGCGCGGCACGGTCTTGTTTTGAATCGTCGCGATGCTGCTGAGCGGCACGACCTGGCCGTTCGGCCCGCTCACGTAAAGGTCCTTGAGCTGCTCGGGATTGAGTCGCTCCGCGCGCGCAATCTGCGGAATCACCTTGTAGCTGCGACCCGCGATATTGAACCGGTTCACGAAATTTCCGCCGAGCGCGGAGCCAAGATCCGCTCCGACCTGCGCCAGATTGAGCCCGAGCGCCGCGACCTTTTCGCGATCGATTACGATCTCCGATTGCGGCTGATCGACCTTGAGATCGATGAGGGGCGGGAAGGCGAATTTGCCGCTCATCATCGCCTTCGCCTGAATCTTTTCCGCAAATTCCAACAACCGATCCGCATCGGCGGTCGAGGCGATGACGAATTCGACCGGGAAATTACTGCCGCCGGGAAGCGCGGATGGCGTCGTTGCAAAAACCTGCATGCCCGGCACGGATCCGAGTTTTTGCTGCACCTCGGGCATGACCTGAAACACCGTTCGCTGCCGCTGCGACCACGGCTTCAAGACCATGCCACCGAATCCGTCAGCACCGGTGACGGCCCCAGCCGCGCCGCCGAACATGAGCAGGAAGGAGAAGTCCACTTCCTTGGTGCTCAGAAAATGCTCTTCGACCGCCTTGCCGTAAATCGCCTTCTGATCGGCGGTGGCGTTGGCTGAGCCGGTGAGAATGCCGAAGATGACGCCTTGATCTTCCGCGGGCGCGAGCTCGGCGGGCGAGAACATGAACATCACCGGGGTGAGTGCGGTGATGACCAACCACACGATGTAAACCGCGGGCCGGTGCTTCAACGTGCCGTCAAGCACGTGGCTGTAGGAAGCGCGCACGGAATCGAAACGGCGATTCACGAAACCCACGAAACCGCGCTCGGCGTGACCGCTGCGGAGAAGTTTGGCCGCCATCATCGGCGAAAGCGTGAGGGCCACGATGCCTGAGATCGTCACCGCCCCCGCAAGCGTGAGGGCAAACTCGCGGAAGAGAGAACCGGTGAGACCGCCCTGCAATCCAATCGGAGCGTATACCGCCGCGAGCGTGAGCGTCATCGCGATGACCGGACCGACGAGCTCGCGCGCGCCGAGGATGGCGGCATCGAACGGCTTGAGGCCATCGCGGAGATGACGCTCGACGTTTTCCACGACGACGATCGCGTCGTCGACCACGAGACCGACCGAAAGCACAATGGCGAGCAGCGTGAGCAGGTTGATCGTGAAACCGAAAATCTGCATGAGGAACAACCCGCCGATCAACGAAACGGGAATCGCCAGAATGGGCACAATCACGGAGCGGACAGAACCCAGGAATAGGAAGATGACGACGACGACGATCAGCAGCGTATCGATCAGTGTGGCGGTGACCTCGTGGATGGCGTTGCTGATGTATTCCGAAGCATCGTAGCCGATGCGACCCTCAAGCCCGTTGGGCAGATCCTTCTTGATCGACTCAAGTTCGACGCGCGCACGCTTGATGACGTCGACCGTGTTGGCCTGCGGCAACGGGAAGATGCCCATGAAGACGGCGGTCTGGCCCGAGTATCGGACCTGCGTATCGTAGTCCTCGGAGCCGAGCACCACATCGGCGATGTCTTCGAGGCGTATGGTGGTGTCGCCGGTCTGGCGAATCACGAGCCGCTTGAATTCGCCCACGGAGTGCAGGTCCGTGTTCGCGGTCAAGTTGACCTGCACAAACGAACCCTTGGTGGCGCCGACCGCAGCGAGGTAATTGTTCTGTGCCAGAGCGGTGCGCACTTGGGCTGGGCTGATGTTGAGCGAAGCCATCCGGTCAGGCTTGAGCCAAATGCGCATCGCGAAGGTGCGCGCCCCGAGAATTTCGGCGCGCTGCACACCGGGGACGGCCGAAAGCCGAGGTTGGACGACGCGGACGAGATAATCAGTAATCTCGCTTTGGCTGAGGATGTCCGACGCAAAGCTGAGGTAGGCCGAGGCGAACTGCGAATCGGCCGACTGCACGCTAATCGAGGGAATCTCGGCCTCGGGCGGCAGGTCGTTGCGGACTTGGTTTACCTTGGCGCTGATTTCGGCGAGCGCCTTCGTGGGCTCGTAGTTGAGTTTCAGACGCGCCGTGATCACGGAAAAGCCCTGCAAGCTCTTGGACTCGATGTAGTCGATGCCGTCGGCCGCCGC
This sequence comes from Opitutaceae bacterium, assembly GCA_031411015.1. Classification (GTDB taxonomy): domain Bacteria; phylum Verrucomicrobiota; class Verrucomicrobiia; order Opitutales; family Opitutaceae; genus ER46. The sequence goes on from JANOAF010000430.1 coordinate 9,669, forward strand.
GATGACGCGCTCCAGCGGCGTGGTGACGAAGCCGCGCACGAGCTCGGCGTTGGCCCCGACGTAAACGGTCGAGACCGAAACGGTGGCGTTGTCGCTGCGCGGGTATTGGCGGACGTTGAGCGAGCGGTAAGCCTGCAATCCCGCGATAATAATCACGACGTTGACGACGATCGCGAGGACAGGACGCTTGATGAAGAGATCGGTAAAGGAGGATTTCATGGACGGGAACGGAGCACGCAGCTGAGGAATGAAACGAGACGCCGCGCTCAGGTGTTGTCCGGCTTGGGCGCGAGCTGCGCTTTCGGCGCAAGCGTGTTGTCGATTACCACCGCCATGCCGGGACGGAGTTTAAACACTCCGGTCGTCACCACCTGGTCGCCCACTTTCAGCCCGGACACAATTGAAACGAAATCGCCGCGGGCTGCACCCGTGCGGACAAATTGTTGGCGAATTGTTTTCTCGGTCGCGCCGGTCTTGGCGTTTTTCCCCTCCGAAATTACAAAAACCGAATCACCATAGGGGGCCGAGAGGATCGCGGTGGACGGGATGACCAGACTCTTACCCGTCGCGGGAAGCAGGACCGCCACCGAGCCGAACATCCCAGTGCGGAGCTTGGCATCGGGGTTGGCGAACGTGGCCTGCACGCGGACATTCCGCGTGACCGCGTCAATCTCCGGCGCGATCGCCGTGATTTTCCCCGCGAAATTTTGGCCCGGCGCAGCGTCGGTCGTGAGCCGAACATCATTGCCCACCGCCAGCGAGCTGAGGAATTGCTGCGGCAGCGTGAAGTTGGAGTAGATTGGATCTACGGTCTGGAGCGAGACGATGGCCTCGCCGTCCTTGAGAATCTGACCGAGCTGCACGAGCCGGATACCGAGGCGGCCGGCAAACGGCGCGCGAATCGATTTCTTGGCGATACCAGCGCGGATGTTGTCAGCAGCGGCCGCGGCCTGCTTCGACTGCGCATCCGCCAAATCGAGATCGGCACTGGAGTTCGTGCCGTTTCCGCGGAGTTCGCGGGCGCGAGCGAGATTGAGCTTCGCCAGCTCGGCGAGGGCCTCGGCCGCGCGGAGCTGCGCGGTCTCGGTGCTCACATCGAGTTCCACGAGCAACGCACCGGCCGCCACGCTGGCGCCCGATTCAAAGTGAATTCCCACGACCTTGCCCGGCACCTCAGCGCCGATCATGACGCCTTGCACCGGCGCGATGGAGCCGTTGGCGACGAGGAGATTTTCCCAGGAATCTTCTGTGACCGCGGCAGCCGTGACCGTCTCCGCCGGTGGAACAAACGAGGCACCCGCGGCACCCATCGCGGCAAACTGGCCTTTCTTAATGCCGGCCAGCGCGAGAACGACGACAACAAGGGCGACAACAGTCGCAACGTAGATCAGAACTTTCTTGAGCATATGAGTAGAGAGTAGAGGAGACGGTGGTTGGTCAAAAGTGACAACGATCAGGAACGGGCCGAGAGGACACTCGCCTCGCGTTTGGCACTTGGAGCATGGATGGCGGCGCGCGTGAGGACTTTGGTCAGGAGCCGGACAAAGGTCTTCCGCTCCGACTCGCTCAACAGCTCCATCAGCCAGGCCATGCGGCGGAAATGCTCCGGCATGATATTTGCCAGCAACTTGGTGCCGCGCTTCGTCAGTTCGACCGACATCATGCGCCGATCCTCGGGGTGCGGAGTGCGCGTGACGAATCCCGCGCGCTCCAGCGTGTCGACCAGCCCGGTCATCGTCGCGCGCGTCACACCGGTGCGCTCGGCGAGCTCGGCAGGTGTCAGCGGCTTATCGATCTCCGAACCAGCGCGCTGGCAGTTGCCCCACAGCGCCATCAGCACCCCAAAGCGGCCCTGCGAAATGTCGTGTTGGGCGAGATGTTCCTCGACGACCCGGAAGGCCTCGTCGCCCGAGCGTAGCAGATGGAGAAAGACCTCAGTCGCCGACGGATCGAGGTCGGGAAACTCGCGCGAGGCCTCCAAGAGGCACTCGTAACGCGGGAGGTCCTTTAGCATCAGCAGTGGCATGGAAAATAAAGTAAGGCGGCGGATAGTTAGGCGGCTAACGATAAAAGCAAGCCGCCACATGTGACAATTGCAGCACAGTAGATGGGCCAATCGGCCCACCGCTGCTTCCTTAATGGGCTGCGCGCCCGATCCTCAGCGGCAAGGCCGCGTGATTAAATGCCTCGGGGCAAGCCCCGAGGCATTTGATCAATCCTATAATGTGATCCTCGGAACCTGCCGGAGCCGCAAGCGCGAGCGAGTGGACGGACCACCACTCGCACGCGGCAACTTCCTATCCAAGGCGAAGCAAGCTTGGGCGGTATCAGACTCAAAGAGAATGAACCCAAGTCAGAGAAATACAGTGGAAGTTGTGGCGGGGTCTCCCGCCCCGCCCTGCAAGCAATCGGTGTGGTGCTCCCGCGCGGAGAGATCAACCCACTGCCTGCTCCCAGCTCAGAGCGACTGCGCGGCCGCCACGACCGCCTCGGCCGTGATCCCGAGTTCCTTGAACACCGTCGGCGACGGCGCACTCAGCCCAAAGCGATCGATTCCGACGACCTTGCCGTCGAGACCGACATACTTGTGCCAGAGCACGGTGACGCCCGCCTCGACCGCGACACGCTTGCGGCACGCCGCCGGTAGCACACTCTCGCGATACTCCGCCGACTGGCGATCGAAGCGCGAGGTGCAGGGCAGGGAGACGACGCGCACGCCGGCACCGAGGGTCTTCGCGGCGGCAAGCGCGAGTTGGAGTTCGCTGCCGGTGCCGATCAGAATGTGGGTGAGCGCGGTCGTTTCCTTCACGGCGATGTAGCCACCTTTCGCGGCACCCTCGCGGCGAGTTTGCAGCGGAATTTCGTTGAGCGTCGGAAGATTTTGGCGCGTGAGCGCGAGGAGCGTCGGTCCATCGATGCGCTCAAGCGCCGCGGCAAAAGCGCCCGCGGTCTCTTCCGGATCAGCGGGGCGGATCACGTCGAGACCCGGAATGACACGCAGCCCGGAAATCGTTTCGACTGGCTGGTGCGTGGGCCCATCTTCCCCGACGCCGACGGAATCGTGCGTGTAGATATAGAGCACCGGGAGTTTCGCGAGCGCGGCGATGCGCATCGACGGACGCGAATAATCGGCGAACACGAGGAACGTCGCCACGCTCGGGCGGAAAAGGCCGTCGTAGGCCACGCCGTTGGCGATGGCCGCCATACCGTGCTCGCGAATGCCGAAGCGGATGTTGCGGCCGGCGCGATTCGTCGGATCGAAATCTTTGTCGGCGGCGATGTAGTTCAGCGTCGAACCGTAGAGATCGGCGCTGCCGCCGAAAAGAAGCGGCAGTTCCGCCGCAAGGGGCTGGAGCACATCGCGGCCCGCGGCGCGCGTCGCGAGCTTGGCGTCGGCCGGGAACGCCGGGATCTTCGCGAGGAGTGCCGCGGCACTCGGAGCGACACTGCGCGATTCGAGGAGCGCGGCTTTTTCAGGATTTGCCGCAGACCAAGCCTTGAAGGTTTTCGCCCATTTGTTGCAGCCGCGGACGAGCCGCTGCTTGTGGGCCGCAAAATATCCGCGCACATCGTCGCTGACGAAGAAGTGCTGATCGGCGGGCAGGCCGAGCGAGGCGCGCGCTGTGTCGGAAAACTTCGCCCCACCCTCGCCGTGGCCCTTGGCCGTGCCCTGCACCTCGGCGATACCTTTGCCGATGATCGTCTTCGCAATCAGGAGCTGCGGTTTTCCGCTCTTGGTTTTTTTCGCCCGGTTGAACGCCTTCAAAAACGCCGCGAGATCATGGCCGTCGAAGGTCTGCACATCCCAACCGATCGCCTTGTAGCGGGCCGCGGCGTTTTCGCTCTGTGTCTTCACCGCCATCGCATCGAGCGTAACCTCGTTCGAATCGTAAATGAGGATCAGGTTGTCGAGTTTCTGGTGCCCCGCAAAAGCGCACGCTTCCATGGCCACGCCTTCTTGGATGCAGCCATCACCCGCGAGCGCGACGACGTGGTAATCGAAAATCGCGTGCTCCGCGGTGTTGAAGCGCGCCGCAGCCATCTGGCCCGCGAGCGCCATGCCGACCGCGTTGCCGATGCCCTGCCCGAGCGGGCCGGTGGTGGCTTCGACGCCGGGCGTCTCGTGAAACTCCGGGTGACCCGGGGTCGTGCTGTGCAGCGCGCGGAATTTTTTCACCTGCTCGATCGGCACATCGTAGCCGCTGAGGTGCAGCCAGCCGTAGAGAAACATTGAGCCGTGGCCGCCAGAGAGAACGAAGCGGTCGCGGTTCAGCCAGCGCGGGCGCTCCGGATTGTGGTTGAGCGCGTGCCCGAAGAGCACGGCGCCGATTTCCGCACAGCCGAGCGGGAGGCCGAGGTGGCCGGAAGAGCACGCGTGAACCGCGTCGATGGCGAGGCCGCGCGCCTGGTTGGCGGCTTTGGCGAGGAGGTGAGTTTGCAGCGTCATGAAAAGATCGCGCTAGGCGTAGTGCGCACCGGGGGCGCGGGAAAGCCCGAAGTTTCGCCCCGTGCATGATCCTATGTCATGCCGCGCCATTGCATTCATGCGTGGCATGAGCCGAATTGCCCACACATTCGCCCTGTCAAACGCGCCCGCGTCGCGCAAAAAAAGGCGAGCCCCAATCGGGCTCGCCTTGGCGAAAATAATTTCGGGCGACGTGGACCGATTATTCGGTCTTGGCGGGAGCAGCCGCCTTGGCGCTGGCAGCGCGGGCGGCTTTTTCCGCCTCGTGCCTCGCGTGCACCTCGGCAGCGCGATCCTTCTCCTTGACGGCGACGGCGGCCTTGCCCGTGCGGTTGCGGAGGTAGTAGAGGCGGGCTTTCATCGCCTCGGACTCGCGCTCGACCTCGACTTTTTCGATGTTCGGCGAGTTGACCGGGAAAACGCGCTCGACACCCTCGCCGTAGCTCAGGCGGCGCACGGTGAACGTCTCGTGGATGCCGCCGCCCTTGCGCGCGATCACGATGCCGGCGTAAATCTGCACGCGCTCTTTGTCGCCCTCGCGAACCTTCGTGTGCACGCGCACGCCGTCGCCGACCTTAAACGGCGTCATATCTTTCTTCACCTGATGGGCGGTGATTTCATTGATGATCAGATTCATTGCAGTGAGTTAGTTGAGTAAATCGGGTCGGACCTGACGGGTTTTTTCCACCTGTCGCGCGTGCCGCCATTTCTCGATTTCGGCATGGTTACCCGAGAGAAGAATCTCGGGAACGGACATGCCTCGAAACTCGGCGGGACGCGTGTATTGAGGAAAGTCGAGCAACTTGCTGGTGAAGGATTCGTGCGTCAATGACTTTTCCTCGCCGAGCACACCGGGGATGAAACGCGCGAGCGCATCGATGACCACCGCCGCCGCCAAAGTGCCGTTGGTCAGGACGTAGTCGCCGATGGAAATCTCCCGATCAATAATCGTGTCGCGGATGCGCTGGTCGATGCCCTCGTAGTGCCCGCTGAGAAAAATCAGGTGCGTCTCGCGCGCCAGCTCCTGCGCGATGGCCGGAGAAAGCGGGGTGCCGTCCGGGGTGAGATAGATTCGGCGGCAGCCCGGCGTCTGCAATTGTTCGATGGCCGCGAAGACCGGCTCGGGCTTGAGCACCATGCCCGCCCCACCGCCGAAAGGCCGGTCGTCCGCGGTGCGATGCCTGTCGATCGCCCAGCCGCGCAGATCGTGGACGTTGACGGCAAGATGCCGCGCCTCGATGCCCTTGCCCAAAATACTCTCGGTCAGAAAGCCATCGAGCATCCGCGGGAACAGCGTGAGTATATCGATCTTCAGGGGCATGGTTTCAAAAACAGAGAGGAGCGGTTCACCACCACGGCACGAAGATATTTTCGCCAACAAAAAAACCCCGGTTTGCACCGGGGCTTGGATAATTTCTTTGGCCGACCTTCGTGCTCGTCGTGTCTTCGCGACAAGAACTCAGACCGCCGCAGGCGCCGGAGCCGCGGCGGCCGCAGCGCGACGCGCCTTCTTGATCATGGCGTGCATCGTGTTCGTCGGCTGCGCACCCTTGCTCAGCCAGTAGTCAACCCGATCCATTTTGAGGGTGATCGGGTTGCCCTTGGTCTTGGGCGTGTAGGTGCCGAGGAATTCGGCCGGCGCGCCATCGCGGCGCGAACGCGCCTCGGCGACGACCACGCGATAGAGCGGCTGATGCACGGAGCCAACCTTGGTGAGACGGATTTTGAGAGCCATGTCGGATGTATTTCGGAGCGGTTCTTACTGTGAAAAGCGAAGGACAACACCGTCCCGCCCGCACGCTGTCAAGTCCCTTGTCCCGGCTTGGCTCTGCTTGTCCCTGTGGTCGTTCCCGTCCGCTGCCGTCGAACGGCATCAGCGGCCCGCTTCGCGCAAGAGGGAAGCCTTGCGCTCCGGTGGCAGCGCGATGTCGCGGAGCCACATTTCGGCGGCCGCGGGATTCGTGGCAAGCCATTGCCGCGCCGTCCGCTCAACCCATTCGTCGCTGCGCTCGGAGCGAGGCAACTGGCGTAACCAG
>JANOAF010000431.1:0-1702 GCA_031411015.1 Opitutaceae bacterium
CATCTGAATTAATCTAGCAGATGCTCTGTAATTTCGTTCTTCACAAGGTATATAAGTTGTAGGGAAAACCATACTAATGGTCACAGTTGGGCACTCACCTGTAATTTTAAGTTTATTTTTTTGATCATCCTCTTGCAGATCAAAATTAAGAATATGAATAACTAATAGCGGTCTTGTGCGAGAGGATGCATATAGCCAGTTTGTTGAAGGATTCTGGTCCTTAAAATCAAGGCGCGCTTTTTCAACTCTGTTTTTAAGTTCAGTTTCATTTTCCCCATATGAGAGGTCATCTGTTCCAAATGCCACTGCATTTTTTGATGTAATTTTTACTAGATCTTTGTTCTCTCTGATACCGCTATTCCTTGAACGACAATATTTTTCACCTTGGGAGTCTGATAGATAAGCAAAAGGAAAGCTTGAAGATTTCCCTTCACTGGTCTTAGATATAAATGGGATAGCTATATCCCATTCTTTAAGTTCGCTTCTTGACCTATCTTGAATATATGCATCTACCAAGCTTTCTCCGTTGCTACCTATTCTCATAAATTCGTTTTGGGGAAGCTCAATTTCTTTGAGAAGTTTCTCAACAAATGACGCATCGTTTCTCCACAATAAGGCTTTATTAGACCATGTAGTACATTTCCCTAAAGACGAAACCATAGTTTTAACTGCATTGAAATTTGATTTGTTAATATCATTGTTGTCGAAAATTGTATGTGCTTGAATATGACGCTCAGAGAAGTTCTCAGCCAAAGATACGGGCTGAGAACTACGCATCTTATTTGCAGCCGTGATTGCGATGCCTGTCTCGCTTTGCCTAACCTTTAAGCCAAATTCAAAAGGTGTTTTACCTAAGACCTCCATACGTTTAAAGTCCTTACGGAGCTCCTCTACAGAGTTACTTACCTCGCTAAAGTCACCTATAAGATCAGTTGTGGCGTGAATTCTACAAAGCTTTTCAAACCCGGGACGATATCCAAACCATCTTCCCATTTGAAGGAGTGTATCAGCGGCTCCAACATTGCGCAGAATGTAAGAGATGGCCAACCCCTCCAATGTTAGTCCACGTGCAAGAGCCAATCCTCCGATTGCAATGATATGATTTCCCGTTGATGGAGCACGCTCATAATCGATTCCACCGCCTTTCATGTTAACTAATTGACTATTTATTGAACGAATAGATTGAATAAGATGTTGTCGAATATCATTCCAAGTAAATGTGCAGACCGTTTCGAATTCAATGTCCCATACTCGTTTTAGCTCGAGTAATGAGTCTGATACCTCCCATTTGCTCATTGACCATGAGTCAATTGCATTCTGAGTTTCTCCAAGAAATGTATCTACAAGGTTCTTTACTTGACCTTGCACATGATTGAATCTACTAACGTTAACAAGCATTGCAGAGTGATCAGCTCCATACCCAGTAGCGATTCTAATTGCGCGAAACAGCACATATTCTCTTATTGCGTCCAACATACTGTCCGGTAGTTGATGCACATCTAAAGTAGATGGGTGCTTTATTGGAATCAAATCTTGGTAATCGTCTGGAATAGGTCTGATACACACTTCGAAGAGATCACCATCGTCGGAGAAAAGTCTTTTGGCTCCAACATAATTTGTGGGGGGCTCTAATGACTTTATAAAATCTGATGGAAAGAGATCTTCTCTTTCCATTGCATCAGTCGAATCTGGATCAATAAAG
>JANOAF010000432.1:0-4178 GCA_031411015.1 Opitutaceae bacterium
GCCGGCACCGCGCCGTTCTCCTATCAGTGGCGTCGCAACGGCATCGCGATTTCCGGGGCGACCAACGCCACGCTGATCCTCACCGGCGTGCAGGCTTCCGGTGCCGGCAGCTACACCGTCGCCATCACGAATGCGTTTGGCACCGCGGTCTCCAATGGCGCCACGCTCACCGTCAATCAACTCCCCATCATCGCGGAATCGCCGCGCGCGGTGGTGGTGCTCGTCGGTGGTAGCGCTTCGTTCTCCGTGCGGGCCACGGGTGGCTCGAGCTTCACTTACCAATGGCGGAAGAACGGCGCCCCTGTGCTTGGTGCGACCTCCTCCACCTACACCCTCAATGGCGTGAGCGCCTCGGACGTGGGCAATTACGATGTGATTGTGACCAACAACGTCGGCAGCGTGGGCAGCTCGCTCGCGCAGCTCACCTTGGTCGCGGCCCCTGCCGCTCCTGTAATCGTCGCCCAACCGGCGGCGGCCACGGCACTGCTGGGCAACCCGGTGACGCTCTCGGTGGCGGTGACCGGTGCGCCGACTCCTACGCTCCAGTGGCGGAAGAATGGCACGGCGATCTCGGGAGCCAACGGCCCGACGCTGTCCTTCTCCAACGCGCAAACCGGCGATGCGGCAAACTACGATGTCGTCGCCACCAACTCCGCGGGCACGATCACTTCCAATCCCGCTGGGCTCACGATTATCACCCGCAGCTACGCGGGCGTTTATTTTGGCAGCTTCAGCGGCGCGCTCGGAAACTTTGCCCTGTATGTGCGGGACGATAACCGCGCGGTCTTCCTCGGCTACCTGCCGGGCGGCACCGCTCCTGTGCTGAACCTGAAAGTCACCGTGAGCGACGGTGGCCAGTTCTTCTTCTCGCAAGTGGCCATCGCCGGCAGTCCTGGCGGCGACGGTGAGCCGGCCCGTGCTGCGGCCCTCGCCGCTGTGACTGTTACCGGTTCGATTCAAAGCGACGGGACACTCACTGGTGCCATCAGCGGCGGCGCGAGTGCTACGTTGTCCGGCGCTCTCGCCGGAGCTACGGGTCCGACGCAGGGTGTCGCTGGTTTCTATCAGGTCGGTTCGCCGACCAACGCCGTAACGGCCTATGCGATTGCCGGGCCGAACAACCAGGCCTTCGCGATCGTCCTCGGCGGCGGCACCGCTTCCGACGGTGGCCTCGGCACGGTCACCAGCTCCGGCCAGATCGGCATCGTGACCGCGCGCTCGTCCATCAATCTCCAGATTGTGGCGGGCACGGGCTTGGTGACCGGCAGCTCCACGGGTGCGGTGGTCGCCGCCAATCTCAGCGGCGGTTCCGACACTGCGCTCGCACGCCAGCGTTTGGTCAACATCTCGTCGCGGGCCCGCGTGGGCGCGGCCGATGCCGTGCTCATTGCCGGTTTCGTGATTTCCGGCGAAGAGTCCAAACCCGTGCTCATCCGCGCGGTCGGACCGACGCTCGGCACCGCTCCGTTTGGCCTCACCGGCGCGCTCGCCTCGCCGCGACTGGAACTCTTCCGTGGCACCACCTCGCTCGGCACCAACGCGGGCATCGGGGCCAATCGCGCCGCCATCGACGCCGCCGGCGCCCAGATCGGGGCCTTTGCCCTTGGCGCGGCAGGCACCGACGCCGCCATCCTCACGACGCTTGCCCCCGGCAACTACACCGCCGTGGTCAGCAGCACGACCACCGCTGCCGGGGTCGCGCTCGTCGAAGTGTATGACATGTCTGGCGCCACGCCGGGCCAGAAGCTCCTCAACATCTCGACGCGCGCCTCCGCAGGCGTGGGTGAGAATCTGCTCATCGCCGGATTTGTGGTGCCCGGCGGTTCCTCCAAGCGCGTGCTCGTCCGCGGTGTTGGCCCCGGCCTCGCCGTCTTCGGCGTCCCGGGCGTGTTGGCGCAACCGGTGCTTACGCTCTTCAACGGTAGCGTCATCGCTGCGACCAACACCAACTGGGCCACTTCCACCGATGCCGCCACGATCACGACGGCTTCGGCTCAGGTCGGGGCATTTGGCCTGGCGAACAACGACTCGGCCATGGTCGTCACGCTCGCGCCCGGCAACTACACCGCGCAGGTCACCGGGGTCGGCGGTGCCGCCGGCATCGCGCTCATCGAGGTCTACGAATTGCCCTAATCACGCGGTCATGTGGCCCGGCCAAAGCCGGACCTTAACCTCGGTTTTTCAAGCCCCGCGCCACCCGGCGCGGGGCTTTTTTCGGCCAAAATGGCATGGTCAGGACGTGTAAATTTTACCTGAATTTCGTCAGGATTTTTGACGTTTTGGGCTCTCCCGGGCCGGCGGACGCCTTTCGGTCGGGTAAATATTGATTGCCTAGGCGACCGCCAAACAGGGACTAACAGCACTTTCCTAGGCCATTGCCCTCCCACGGCATCACTCCTGCAATCTTCCCTCCACCATGGTATGGGCCCGTTCCTGTCGTGGTGCCAAATCCCCTCCAAATCCTTCTTGCCATGAAGACCCTCCGCCTCCTTTTGGTTTCCGCCGCATTGGTCGTCCTCGCGAGTCCGGCGTCGGCAGGGCTCGTCGGTGCGACGGTTACGGGAACGCTTAAATTTGGAGCAAATCCGACCAACTATTTTGATTTTACTAACGGTTACGTTCCTGCGGGCTTTCTCAATTCTAACCCAAATGGCATAACGGTGACAATTGGAGCTGGTAGTGAGTTTGGCTACAACGACGGGTTCAGTTCTATCGTAGCGAATTTTAGCGATACTCAGTTAGTTATTACTGATATCTTGGGATCTAGCAGTGCCGGTGCTTGGACAATGACATTCTATAGCACCGAGTTTTCTTCGTTCTCTATCTCAGGCTCGCCGACTTTGGTTCCGATTACGCTAAATTTGCCATCTACTGGTCCACTTATGACCGTAATCTGGGGTGGCGCTCCGACGAGCAATGGGATTCAGGCTCCGGGCACGTATTCGGCGACCATCAATATCTCCGTTCCCGACGCTGGCTCCACCGCTCTCCTCCTTGGTCTTGTGCTTGTCGCGTTTGCGTTGGCCACCCGCAGTCTGCGGCCGAAGCCGGCTCGCGTCTTGGTTCGTCGCTGAGGTTCCCGCGTTGCGGACTACACTTCCCGCACGCAGTCGGAAGCCTACCGAGTTTCGTTTCATAGCCTGACGGACGACTTGGGAGTAGTGCGAGGCTTTAGCCCGCACCTCAGCTCTCCCGCACGCGGGCTGAAGCCTCGCGCTACCACGGACCGTTCCGTCATCGTCAGTCTGAGTAGGTGAGCCTCAATAAGTTCGTCGCCTGGGCTATCTGGCGCGTTGCCGCTGCAGGGCATTGGTGGCTGTATCGATGGCCATGGCTCGCGTGGCAGAGATATTGCGCCGGCCGTGCGTCAAAACCGCGTTGCCTGACTCACACCTGCCACGGCAACCGTTCAAGGTCGAGGTTACCGCCGCTTACGATGATGCCCACGCGCAATCCGGCCAAGGTGATCTTTTTTTCGCTCACGGCGGCGTAGGGCACGGCGCCCGAGGGCTCGACGATGATCTTCATCACTTCCCAGATCTGGCGCATCGCGGCGATAATCCCGGCCTCGCTCACCGTCACGATCGCGTCGACCTGCCCGTGGATGATGGGAAAGGTTTTGTCGCCGAGTGCGGTCCGCAGCCCGTCCGCGATCGTCGTCGTCTGCTCCTGCGGCTCGATCCGACCGGAGCGAAACGAGCGCGCCGCATCGTCGGCCTCCTCTGGTTCGGCCGCGACTACACGGGTGCCGGGCCGCAGGCCCTTCGCCGCGATCGCCGTGCCGCTCAGCAACCCGCCGCCGCCCACCGGTGCGATTATCAGGTCGAGGTCCGGCACGTCTTCCAGCAGCTCAAGTGCGACCGTCCCCTGGCCCGCGATCACGCGGTGGTCGTTGAAAGGATGAATCAGGATCGCGCCGGTCTCGGCGACGACGCGTGCGACCGCCGCCTCGCGGGCCGTGGCCGTCGCGGCGCAAAACGTGATGCGTCCGCCCTGCCGGCGCACCGACTCGATTTTCGGTTTCGACGTGTTGTCGGGCATGACGATGTGCGCCACGATGCCACGGAGCCGCGCCGCGCGCGCGAGCGCCGCGCCGTGATTGCCAGACGAGTGGGTGGCGACGCCGCGTGCCGCCTCCGCGTCCGTTAACGAAAACACCGCGTTGGTCGCGCCCCGGG
>JANOAF010000433.1:0-13923 GCA_031411015.1 Opitutaceae bacterium
CGAAGAGTGTGGCGGCAGAGCTCAACTTGTTGCGCAGAGGACGGACTCGTCCGCGCAGGCTACGGCTCGGCGAGCCAGCTCAAACACATTCAATAATTTCCACTGCCCGATGGTGTAATGGTAGCACAAACGACTCTGACTCGTTTTGTCTAGGTTCGACTCCTAGTCGGGCAGCCAGTTCTTTTCCGAAAAAACGTCCGCCGCGTCTAATATTTCCGCAGGACGGACGTTGACCGATGGAACGTTCAAAATTCCTGCCGCGCCCCCACCTCAGTCCTGAGGCTCAAATCGTCCCGCAAATTTTGAACGGATTCCGTGCCGCACACCTCTCCCACCGACCTGCGACCAATCAAAATAATTTCCTGAAACCGAGCGACAAAGTAAGTTGACAGGCAACTTTTGATGACACCTATTTCGCCTCCTCCCTGAATTTCTCACCCCCGATTTCCTTTCAGCGCGCGATGCTGAAACCCATCGTCCCCACAGAACAACCCCGATAACCTCTGGCACGAATCCGGCTCTCCACTCCTTTCACCCGAAGGTTCATTTAGCCTTCCCGCCAAAGTAGCCCGCCACCATTTCATACCGTTCTCATATAGTCCCCGACCAATTCAAATTCATATCATCCTATGATCACCCAAAGCCTCCCACTCGCGTTCCTCCTCGGCGACGACACCCCGATGGATCTTTTCATCAAGGGCAAAGAAATCATGTGGCCGATCCTGCTGCTCTCCTTCGTGGCCATCACCGTGGTAATTGAGCGCGTCATCTTTATCTTCCGTGAGAATGCGAGCCGCGAGCCCGAGGTCGTCGAGAAGATGTTGGAATCGGTCGAGCGCGCCGATACCGACGGAGCCCTTGAGCTGGGTCGCAAGAGCAAGGACTTCATTGCCAAGATTCTCGTCTACAGTTTGAGCAACCGCCAATATTCCCTCTCCAACGCCTTCATCCGCGCCTCTGGTCAGGAGCTCTCTCGGTTCCAGCAAGGCATGGCGACGCTCGATACCTGTATCACGGCCGCCCCTCTCCTCGGTCTTCTCGGCACCGTCACGGGCATGATGCGCACCTTCGGCGCGCTCGGTGGCGGCGACATCGGTGCCGCGGCCGGCCAAATCACCGGTGGTGTGGCTGAGGCGCTCATCGCGACGGCCTGCGGTCTCTTGATCGCCATCGTCGGTCTCTTCCCCTACAACTATCTCAATGCCCGTGCTGAGCAGGCGAAGCAGGACGTGTCCGACGTGTCACACGCGCTCGAAATCTTGCTCAAGAAGGGCGAGACTGCGGCGCCGTTCCAACGCCGCTAAGCCGTCGTCGTTCGCATCCCCGACTCAGCATCCTAATCAGCCAGTCTTTCCACCCATATGGCCGGATCATCAGGCGGCGGCAATAGTGGCGGCAAAAAGAAAGCCCGCATCGAGATCATTCCCTTGATCGATGTAATCTTCTTTTTGCTCGCGACGTTCGTGTTGTTCACGCTGTCGCTGAATAAATCCGGTGGCGTCAGCGGCATCAACCAACCAGCCGCCGAGACCGGCGACAACCGGCCGCAGAGCGAGGTAACGATCTCGGTCACCGAAGCCGGCATCATCGCGTGGAATAAGGATTTTATCAACCTCTCCGAATTCATCGAGCGGCTAAAGGCTTTCAAGGCCTCCGACCCGGATGGCAAGATCCTGATCAACGGCGATGAAAACGCGCTGTTCAACGCGGCGCTCTACGTCTTCGACGAAGCCCGCAAGACCGGCTTCCAAAAGGTCTTTATCGAAACGAAGGTTCGTCAGGCCGGGAAGTAACCGTCGCAGCATCCCCTCAACCCACCCACCTCTCCATGGCCGGTTCCAGTCCCAAAGTCGAAGAAGGCAAAAAGAAGGCGCGCCTCGAGATCATCCCGCTGATCGACGTTATCTTCTTTCTGCTCGCGACCTTCGTGTTGTTTACCCTGTCGCTGCAGAGGATTTCCTCTCTGCCGGTGCAGCTCCCCGTGGCTGCTCCTCCCGGCCCGCCGAATCCAAACGATACGACCGTTTACCTCCAAGTTTCCGAGGACGGGACTTACTACTGGAAACAGGGCAGCGGCAGTGCTGAATTAATTTCCGTGGGTGAAATCGCTCCCAAGCTCGCTGACTATAAACGCAGCGAGTCCGCGCCACGCATTCTAATCCGCGGCGATAACAGGGCCAAATTCGGTGCCGCCGTGTTCGCTCTGGACGAAGTAAGGAAAGCCGGCATCGACCAAGTTTCGGTCGAGACGGTCTCAAGCCCAACCGGTCGGTAATTCACTCCCTCCATGAACCGCGATCTCATTTTAGGCATCATCGTCTCGGCTGTTTTACACCTGGCCGTTTTCTTTGGCGACCGACTCATGCCGAAGCAAACGGCGGTCAAGAAAGTCGTGGAGGAAGTCGCCAAGGTTCAGTTGATGGAAATGCCCAAGCTGGAGGAAGAACCTGAGATCGTAGAAACCAACGAGGAGATTAAGCCCCTCGACCTCGCGCCCCCGATGCAGCAGGACGTGCCGCAACTGGTTCAACCGGATTCCTTCGTTCAGAAAATCCAGCCACCGCCGCCGGAAGGCCTGACCATCTCGGCCACGATGAACATCATCCCGGAAATCCGCGACCCGAATATGTTTCGCGGCATGAAGGTGTTCGACCCGTCGATGCTCGACCAGCAGCCCGCGGCTCGTTTTCAAGCCAAGCCACAATACCCGTTCGAAATGCGCCGCGCCGGAATCGCCGGCGAAGTCGTCGTCGACTTCATCGTCGACACCAACGGCGACGTTCAAAATGCCTTCGCCCTCCGCTCCTCGCAGCGCGAGTTCGAAGCGGCGGCGGTCCAAGCCGTGAGCAAATGGAAATTCAAGGCCGGTCGCAAAAGCGGCCGCGAAGTTCCCACTCACATGCAGGTGCCGATCGTCTTCACCCTTAACGAGGAATAATCAATCGTGCCTGCCTCATCTTCCCGTTCGATGCCTGTCGCAACGCGTCTCTTTCGATTCTCAGCGGCCCTCGCCCTTTGTCTGGCGATCTGTTCCGCACAGGCCCAGCAAGGCGGTGATAAAAAGGTTTCGCATAGTGCCACCGAGGCCACGCAGAAGGCGTTCACTAACCTGAAGCCGTTGCAGGACACCAGCAATTGGGATGGCATGCTCACCTTGCTCGAAGGATTGACGCTGCCCCCCGGTAGCTACGACGAGGCGCTGGTCCTCGACATGAAGGCCAAGCTCTACGCCCAAAAGAACCAATACGCGAAGGCCATCGCGCCTTGGGAACGCGTGGTGCAGCTTTCTGATCAGCACGGTTATTTCCCGGAAAAACAGGTCATCGACATCGTATTTTTCCTCGGCCAGCTCATCGCCTCCGAGGCGGCTTCGTCGAAAGACCCGAAGATTCAGCAGCAGTATTACGCGAAGGCACTGGTTTACTATAAGCGCTTCCTCGACAAGACGCCCAAGCCCACCCCCGAGGCCATTTCAACCTACGCGATGATCCTTTTCTATAAGGCCACCGCCGATCCAAAGAACGTTGATCAGGCCATGTTGAAGGAGGCCCGAGTGGTAATTGAGCGCGGACTCACTTCGTCCATCAAGCCCAAGGAATCTTTCTACCAACTCCTCCTCACCTTGATGCAGCAGCAGAATGACCTGGCGGGCTCCGCCGAGATCATGGAGCTGCTCCTGAAGCAAACTCCTGCCAAGAAGGACTATTGGCAGACGCTGGTGGCAATCTACCTTCAGCTCTCCGACACTGCGTCAAAAAATAAAGATACCGATCTGGCAAAATCCTATCAGGTTCGCGCCATCGTGACCGTCGAGCGTGCTCAGGCCCTTGGCTATCTCACGACGCCCAAGGATAACATGACGCTGGTCTCGCTCTACCTGAATGCGAACCAGTTCAACAAGGGAACCGAGCTGCTCTACACCGGGATGAAGAAGGGCACGATCGATTCCGAGCCCTACAACTGGCGCATCCTTGCCCGCTTCTATCAGGAGGCCAATCAGAACGATGCCGCCATTAAGGTGCTGAAGGAAGCGACCCAGCTTTTCCCAAAGAACGGCGAAATCGAATTCAATATCGCCCTCATCTACTACTCGATCGAGAAAAACCGTGAGTGCTTCCAAAGTGCCAAAGCGGCTGCGGCCAAGGGTAATTTCGAAACCACCAAGCCCTACGCCGTCTACTATCTTATGGCTTACACGGCCTTTGACTTGGGTGAATTGGATGAGGCCTTGAGCGCTATCACCGCCGCTGAAAAATTCGAAGAGCACAAGAAGGATTCCCAATTCGCTCGCTTGAAAGAAGTCATCACCGAAGCGGTCGCCGAGCGTGACGCCAAGAATCGCCCGAAAGAAACCGCTGCTCCGACCACGAAAGATATGACTCGGGCGAAAAAGTAAATTCCCACTGCGACTAAGGCTCCGGTCAAAAAGTAATCCATCCCCCAAATTTCACACATGAAGAAAAGCTACGTCTATTTCGTCGCCCCCCTCGCCGCCCTGGTGATATTTTTCTTTGGGTTCTATTTGAGCGCCCACAATAATTTCGAAGGTAAAGAACTGGCCAAGGTGAAAGAAGCCGCCGACGGCAAACGGGCTAAATTGGAAAAGGAAGCCCGTGACCGCGCCAAGGCCGTCGATGAGGCCGTAAAGCTCCAAGAGGCTCGCCGCATCCAGAAGAAAGCCCGCGAGGAAAAGGATACCCGCGACAAGGAAGAGCGTGAAAAGGCTCGCCAAGCCCGCGACAAGGCCGGCCGCGACACCGAGAAACTTGAACAGCAGGCGAAGCGCATCCAAAAGGAAATCGATGTCGCCAAGAAAGAGGTCGCCGAAGCTCAGGCCGAGCGCAAGCAAGTGACCGATGAACAGGTATTCCTCAAGGCCTACGTTGCGAAGGCCGAAGCCAACACCAAGAGCGTAACCGGCGTGCTTGAACGCATTGCCGCGGCCGACAAAGCCTACGAAGACGCCGTCAAGGCAGCTGCTGACGCCGCCAAAGCCGCCGCCACCAAGAAATAACCCACCCTTCCCAAAATTTTCCCATGAAAAAGTGGATGTATCTCATTTTCCCCGGCGCGATGCTTGCGGGCTTCCTCGTGTTCTACATCTCCCACAAGGAGGCGGCAGAGCAAAAGGAACGCTCCCACGTGGAGCAAATCGCTAAAAAGAAGGCGGATGACGACGCCAAGAAAAAAGTCGCCGAGGCCAAAGCCCGCGAGGACGCCAAAAAGCGGGCCGACGAGCGTGATGCCGAGGAGAAGAAGAAGGAAGACGAGAAGGCCGCCAAGCAGGCGGCGGACGACAAGCAAGTTCGCGACAAGACCGCCGAATACGTCGCCAAGGGTGTCGCTGCCGAGCAAGACGTGAAAAAACTCGAAGCCGAACTCGATCGCCTCCGCAAGGAACGCGACAAGACCAGCCGCGAGAGCTTCGATATCGCCAAGCAAGTCGAACTCGCCCGGGTGGCCCGGCGCAATGCCGAGCTGGAAATCCAGCGCATGACCGAGATGGTCATCAAACGCGCCTCCGACAGCTCCCTCACCCGCCCGCCGATAGTCATGGCGGCTCCCGCAGCGGCAAAATAAGTCCGCATCGCGTTGTTTTGTTAGCGCAAAAAAGGCCCCGAATTATTTCGGGGCTTTTTTGTGGCCACCTTTCCGGGCGAGCATCCGGTGAAAATTATCTTCCCGGTTAAGAAAGCCTCCGATTTTCTGCTTGCGCCATGGTTTGCGCTACTGCTCCTTCAGCGGCTCGACCGAAGTAATGGTCGCGAAAAAGTGTCGGGGCGTAGCTTAGCCTGGTAGAGCGCTACGTTCGGGACGTAGAGGTCGCAGGTTCGAATCCTGTCGCCCCGACCATTTTTAAGCCAGCAAGCGAGTGAACCCCTTGCTTGATTTGAGACCAAAGGAGTCTGCCGTTGCTCAACGCATCAAGTTACGAATCCCTTGCGCTCTCTCCCTATAGGCTTTTTCACCTTTTTCCATGCGCTCCGCCATCACTGTATCGCTCGTGCCGCAGGCCAGAGGTGGACCTTTTGTCTTCTGGGATGGTATCGCGAGTGCGTGTGAACAGGCCACTGCGCTCGGCTTCGCAGCCGTCGAGATTTTTCCTCCTAACGCCGCGACGATTGACGTCGCCGCTGTGCGCAGCCTCGTCGGTTCCCATCATCTGAAAGTAGCCGCCGTCGGCACGGGCGGCGGCTGGGTGGTCGAAAAACTCACCCTCACCCACGCCGACTCAGCGATCCGGCACCGCGCGCGCGAATTCATTCGCTCGATCATTGAGGTCGCGGGAGCTCTGGGAGCACCCGCCATCATCGGTTCGATGCAAGGGCGCTGGGAAGGCGCCGTGACGCGCGAACAGGCCTTGGGCTGGCTCGCAGAGGCCCTGCTCGATCTCGGGCCGCAGGCGGCTCGGCACGGCGTGCCTCTCCTCTACGAGCCGTTGAATCGCTACGAGACGAATCTGTTCAAGCGCCTCGGCGACACGGCCGCGTGGCTACGCGGTCAAAAGCTGAACAACGTCCTCCTCCTCGCCGACCTCTTCCACATGAATATTGAGGAGGCTGACTCTGCCGCGGCGCTGCGCGAAGCCGGCGCACTCGTGGGGCACGTCCACTTTGCCGACTCAAACCGTCACGCCATCGGCTTCGGTCAGACCCACGTCGCCCCCATCATCGCGGCTTTGCGCGACATTGGATATCAGGGTTACCTCTCCGCGGAAATCTTTCCGCTGCCTGATTCGAACGCCGCCGCGCGCCAGACCATCGCCGCGTTTCGTCAGCACACCGGCCGCTAATTCCCCATGCTCAAGACCACCCTCCTCCACCCGGAAATCCTTCGCGTCCTCGCGCGGGCCGGCCATCACGCCAAAATCCTGATCGCCGACGGACACTACCCGGCCTCAACAAAACTCGGCCCCCGCGCGGAACTCGTTTCACTCAACCTCGCCCCTGGCCTCGTAACCGTTTCCCAAGTGCTGCAAACGCTGCTCACCGCCATCCCCCTCGACGCCGTCAACACCATGGGCATTCCACCCGACGATCCATATGCGAAATACGGCGAGCCGCCGGCGTGGAACGAATATCGCACGATCCTCGACCAATCGGGCAACAGCGCCCTGAAGCTCGATCCGATCTCGAAATGGGATTTCTATCAGGCGGTGGCCAGCGAGGATCATGTCCTCACCATCCAGACCGCCGACCAAGCGCTTTGGGCCAATCTCCTCCTCACCATCGGCGTGCGCACCCACTGATTCGTTCAGGATTATTCCCCATGCAAACGCGCCGACTCGGCTCGACCGACCTCCGCCTCCCGATTCTCAGTTTCGGTGCCAGTTCACTCGGCGCCGAATTTCGCAGCGTCACGCTCGAAGAAGCGCTTGCCAGCGTGCGCGTGGCGCTCGATTGCGGCCTCACGCTTATCGACACCTCGCCATTCTACGGTCGCGGCATGAGCGAAGTTCTCCTCGGCATCGCACTCAAGGGTGTGCCGCGTGACAGCTACACGCTCTGCACCAAGCTGGGGCGCTACGATCTCACGCATTTCGATTTCTCGGCCAAGCGCGTCGCCGAGAGTGTCGATGTTTCCCTGCACCGCCTCGGCACCGACCACCTCGACATCATTCTCTGCCACGACGTCGAATTCGTCCCCATGCAGCAGATCGTCGATGAGACGATTCCCGCGCTCCGCAAAATCCAGCAGGCCGGCAAAGCCCGCTACATCGGCTTCAGCGGCTACCCGATGAAGATTTTCAAGTTCATCCTCGAACAAACGAGCGTGGACTGCGTGCTCAGCTACAACCAATACACCCTGCAAAACACGCGCTTCGCGGACGAAGCCGTGCCCTACCTGAAGTCCAAGGGCGTCGGCGTGATGAACGCTGGGCCGTTCAGCGCGCGCCTGCTCACCAACGCCCCGCTCCCCGCGTGGCTCAAGGAACCCGAAACCGTGAAAGCCGCCGCGCGTGCCGCCGCCGCGCACTGCGCCAGCAAGGGCGTCGATATCGCGAAACTCGCGCTGCAATTCTCCCTCGCCAACTCCGATATCGCGACGACCGTCTCCGGCAGCGCGAATCCCCACAACATCCGCAACTGGGCCAAATGGGCCGCCGAGCCGATCGACCGACAACTCCTCGCCGAGGTGCAGGCGATCTTCGCGCCGGTGCAAAACCTCGGGCATACGGAAGGCCTTCCCGAAAACAATTAACCGCTAATCTACGCTAGTCCTCGCTGATAATTTTCCGAAGTCGCAGCCGATGCCCGCGCTTCGCCGATTAGGCGAAGCCGGCACACCTTCGCACCAGCTCTCGCCTCAGAAAATTAGCGAAGATTAGCGGTTCAACCTTCTTCCCTTTCCGACTCTCCCATGAAAGCCATTCTCCTCGAAAAGCCCCAGTCCTTTCGCCCGCTCGAACTCCCCGAGCCGGCGGCTCCGGCTCCCGGCGAGGCGCTCGTGCGGGTGCACCGCATCGGAATTTGCGGGACCGACTACGGCGGGTTTCTCGGCAAGATGCCGTTCTACTCCTATCCGCGCATCCCCGGCCACGAG
The DNA here is from genome assembly GCA_031411015.1 of Opitutaceae bacterium. Lineage (GTDB taxonomy): Bacteria > Verrucomicrobiota > Verrucomicrobiia > Opitutales > Opitutaceae > ER46. The sequence continues at coordinate 8,545 of JANOAF010000433.1, forward strand.
CTCGGCGTCGAGGTGCTCGCCGTCGGCGCCGACGTGACCAACGTCCGCGTCGGCGATCGCTGCTCGGTCGAACCCTACATCAATTGCCAGAAGTGTTACTCGTGTCAGCGCGGTCTCACCAACTGCTGCGAAAAACACCAGACCCTCGGCGTGATGTGCGACGGCGGAATGTGTGAGCGCCTGCTCCTCCCGGCGCGCAAACTCCACGTCTCGACGAAACTCAGCTACGAACAACTCGCGCTCGTCGAGACCCTCGCGATCGGTTGTCACGCCGTGGATCGCGCGGGCGTGAAGGCCGGCGAGCACGTCCTTATCATCGGTGCCGGCCCCATCGGGCTGAGTGCCCTCGAATTCGTGAAGGTCGCCGGTGCCACCGCCAACGTCCTCGATCTCAACGAGGCGCGGCTCGCGTTTTGCCGCGAGCGCATGGGCGTGCGTCACACCCTCACGCTCAAGGGCGACGGCTCCGAACTCGCCGTCCTCACCGCGATGACCAACGGCCAGCTCGCCGATGTCGTGATCGACGCCACGGGCAGCAACAAGTCGATGAGCCACGCACTCAACTATTGCGCCTTCGGCGCCCGGCTGGTCTACGTCGGCATCACGCAACAGGAGCTGACCTTTCCGCACGCACCCGCACTGCACCGCCGCGAGCTGACGATCATGGGCTCGCGCAATGCCCTCACGCGCGACTTCACGCGTATCATCCGGCTCATCGAAGATGGCACGATCGACACGAAACCGTGGATCACGCATCGCGCGAAATTCGACGACATGATTGCACAGTTTCCGACGTGGCTGAAACCCGAGACCGGCGTGATCAAGGCGATCGTCGCCATGACGCCTTGAGGAAAGCACTCCGGTGAGAAACTTCGATGGTTCGGAAGTAGCAGGGCGGGTCTGTGGCCCGCCCTTTGGCGCACGCACGATATTCGAGGGCGGGTCACAGACCCGCCCTACTTCCTTGCTCACCCCACGAACGGATTATAACGCAGCTCGTTCTCCACCGTCGTCAGCGGGCCATGGCCGGGTGCGATCACGGTGCTCGACGGGACGGCGGCCAGCACGCGGCGCAAGCTGGCTTGCAGCTGCTCGTGCGAAAAATACGCGCCACCCACCGACCCCGCGAAAACGAGATCACCCGAGATCAGCAACGTCGCACCCGAGCGCGCGGTCGGCATCGTGACGAAATAGCAATTGTGCGCCGCCACGTGGCCCGGCGTCGAAAAGGCCGTGACCTCGATTGCGCCGAAGCGCCGTTTTTCGCCGTCGCCCATCCCGCTCCCGCACGGTGCCTTCACGCCCTGGGGCACGAGCGCCACCGGCGCATTGAACTTCGCGACGACATCGCAAAGGCCGCCCGCGTGCTCCGGCTCCACGTGCGTCAGGAAAACAGCATCGAGTGAGCGCACCGAAGCAGGCCAAACGGCCGTCAGCGCCTCGATCCCCGCGCCGGTATCGAAGAGGATCGCGCGTGATCCGCCGCACTCGCCCACGAGGTAGGCGTTGGCCACGCCGATCCCGTGCGGCATCCGGAGCGGCCACACACAGAACGGCAGCGCGCCGATGTCGGGCCGCGGATATTGTCCGGCCCCGAGTGCGGACAGGCCCACTTCGTTGAGCCCGAGCACGGCGGCGAGACGGCGTAGTTCATCCGCTGTCAGCTCGGAGCGATAGTCGATGGCGTCGAGGATGCGGCCGGCGCGCACCCCCGTGCGCTCGGCGAGCGACTCGTCGTTCAGCCCGGCGCGGCTCATCGCCTTCGCGAGCACGTCGCCAAGTTCGTCTTCCAAGGGAAGTGTCAGCGTCTGGGTCAAGACGGACACGATAAGCGGCGTCACCTCCAACAAGCAAAATTGATTTTGTTTTTCGCAGCGCATGCCCCAACTTCGCGGGATGGACGCTCGCCAGCAGGAAATCCTCGACATCTTCACCCGCACCCGGGCCTTGCTCCAAGGCCACTTCGTGCTGCGCTCCGGCCTGCACAGCGGCCACTATTTCCAGTGCGCGCAGGTCTGTCAGCGCATGGATGCCGTAGAGCGCCTCGCCGAACTCCTCCTTGAAAAGGTGCGCGCCCAAGGCCTGAAATTTCCCACCGTGCTCGCCCCCGCGATGGGCGGCCTTGTGATCGGCCAGGAAGTCGCGCGACAGGCGAAGGCCCGCTACATTTTTGCCGAAAAGGAAAACAATCTGCTCGTCCTCCGCCGCGGTTTCACCCTCGCGCCGGGTGAGCCCGTGCTGATCGTCGAGGATGTCGTCACGCGTGGTGGCCGAGTGCTCGAATGCCTCGAACTCGTGCGGCAGGCCGGAGGCAAAGCCGTCGGCATCGCGATGCTCGTCGATCGCAGCGCAGGTAGCGCCCGGTTCGAGGTGCCCGCCATTTCGCTGCTGGAGCTCAGCTTCCCCACCTACGCGGCCGACGCTGTGCCCGAGGCGCTGGCGAAGATTCCCGTGCAGAAACCGGGGAGCTGAACCGACTGTTCGATGTAGGCGGGGTGCCCTCGCCCCGCTGCCCAATCGGATTCGTAGATCCAATCAGCGGGATGATGCCCCCCCCGCCTAGAGCTCATACCAATCGCCCGATGCTTTTGGGCCGTTGGCCGGTCCTACAGGTCAAAAGCATCCGGCGGTTGCTATCACTTCGTGACATTCACGACCGCATAGCGGACGGAGCGGCCGTCGTAAATTGCGAGCAGGTTACGGCCCGTCACCAATTTCTCCCGCGCCACGCTCAAGTCCGGCACCGGTGAGCGGTTCAATTCGAGGATAATCATGTTGGGCGCAAGCTGACCGCGATACGGCGAATCCTCAGCCACACCCGTAATCAACAGTCCCACGATCCGCTGATCCCGAATCCCGAGGCGGCGACGCGCTTCAGGGGTGAGCGGGATGACATCGACGCCGGTGATCAGTTCGTTGGGGCTCTCGGTGATTTTCCCGAGCGTGACATCCAGCGTGAGTTCGCGGCCGTCGCGCATGACCTTGAGCGCCGCCGTCGCGCCCGGCGCGATCTGCGAGAGGACCACGCGCAACTCCTCTCCATTCCGAATCGCATGGCTGTTGATCGCGTGAATCACATCGGCCCGCTCGAGGCCGGCCTTTTCCGCCGGGCTGTCGGGCTCGATCTCAGTGACGACCACGCCCCGGATCGTCTTGGGGAGACCCAGTTGCTCGGCCACATCAGCCGTCACTGTATCGCCCCGCGCCCCCAAATTCCCGCGCGCCACACTGCCCGTCTCGGCGAGACTGTTCATGATGTAGGCGGCGAGGTTGATCGGGATGGCGAATCCGATTCCGATGTTGCCGCGCGAGGGCGATATGATCGCGCTGTTGATTCCGATCAGGCGGCCGCGCGCATCGATGAGCGCACCGCCCGAGTTGCCCATGTTGATCGCGGCGTCGGTCTGAATGAAGTCTTCGAAGCCAGACACGTTTTCCAGCAGGCCGAGTTTGCTCCGACCTTTCGCAGAGATGATGCCCATCGTGACTGTCTGCCCCACGCCCAGCGGATTACCGACCGCGAAAACGACGTCGCCCACTCGGAGCTTGTCGCTGTCCGCAAGCGTGACCGTGGGCAGCGCCATGCCGTCGATCTTCAGCAAAGCGATGTCTGTCTTGGGATCACGGCCGACCACCTTGGCGATGAAGTCGCGATCATCCGCGAGGGTAACTTTCAATTCATCGGCACCCTCGACGACATGGTTGTTTGTCAGCACGAAGCCGTCGGCCGTCACGATCACCCCGGAGCCGAGACCCTCTTGCCGGCTCTCGCGTTCCTGATCCGGGAGGTCGCCAAAAAACTGGCGGAAGAACGGATTGATCGTGATCCGCTCCTTGATGATCTTCGTCGAGTAGACGGAGACAACCGCCTTCTGGGCCGGCTCCAGCACGTCCGCGTAGCTCACCACGACGCCGCCCTGGCGGCCGTCAGACACCGGCGAGGCGTCGATGCGCACGGCGGGTTTCTGCGGCGGCAGCGGAGTGGACTTGGTCGCTTTCTTTGCACTCGCAGCGAAAATTGCACTGGCACCGGCGAGAGCAAAAAAAACTGTGAGCGGACGAATAAGGTGTTTCGCGATCATGGGGACAAACGGGAAATCACAGCGGCGGCGGCCGCAACACGGCGGCTCAAAAACCCTTCACGCGAAACAGTCCCGTCACGCTCTCGTTGCTGTTGATGCGTAGAATCGCCTGGCCGAGGAGCGGCGCGATGCTCAACACGCGAATCGGCAGGCCGTGCGTGTTAATCGGCGTCGAGTCCGTGGTGACAAGTTCGTCGATCAATCCGCTCTTCAAGCGGTCGATCGCGATTTCGTTGAGGATGCAATGGCTGACGGCGGCGCGGATACTGCGGGCGCCGTGTTCCCGGAGAATTTTTGCGGCGGCGCAAAGAGTGCCGGCGGTTTCGGTGATGTCATCCACGAGCAGGATATCGCAACCCTCGACTTCACCGACGACGTTGATCGCCTCAACCTTGGTGGCGCTCTTGCGCTTCTTCGCGACGAGCGCGAGCCCGGCCCCGAGCGCATCGGCATAGGCTGCGGCCATCTTCATGCCGCCGACATCGGGCGAACAGACGACGAGATTTTCGCGCTTCATATCGGCGAAGTGCTGGAAGAAAACCGGCGAGGCGTAGAGATGATCGACCGGAATATCGAAGAAGCCCTGAATCTGCTGCGAGTGCAGATCCATCGTGAGGATGCGATTCGCCCCGGAAGCGACGAGGAGATTGGCGACGAGCTTCGCGGTGATCGGCACGCGCGGCTGGTCCTTGCGATCCTGACGGGCATAACCGTAGAAAGGCAGCACGGCCGTGATGCGGTTCGCCGAGGCGCGCCGCGCGGCGTCGATCATGATCAGGAGCTCGACGAGGTTGTGGTTCGTCGGCGGGCAGGTGGACTGAATGATGAAGACGTCGTGGCCGCGGACGTTTTCGTTGATCTTCACGAACGACTCGCCGTCGGGAAAACTCGTGACGGTCGCCTCGCCCAGCGGCTCGCCGATCGATTTGCACATGGCCTCGGCGAGCGGGCGATTGGAGTTACCGGTGAAGATCTTTAGCCGCGATTCGCTCATGGGATGGCGCGATGTTGGGCGCGCGGGACTCAGGAGGAAGACTTTTTTGCGTCAATGATCTGTTCCTCGAGCGAGGAGACGCGCCGGAAGAGCTCGGGCAAGCGGTGCTGGAGAACGACGAGACGGCGTTCGAGCTGATAGGGAATCGCCGGCGTGCCGTTCACGAAGCTGCCAGCGGCCACGTCACTCGTGATCCCCGCACGGCCTCCGGCCTTGACGCCCTTGCCAATGGTGATGTGCCCGCCGGTGCCCGACTGGCCACCCATGACCACGTAGTCTTCCAACGTCGTGCTGCCTGAAATC
>JANOAF010000434.1:0-6755 GCA_031411015.1 Opitutaceae bacterium
TCGCTTCCCGACGCAGAATGTTTGTGACGGCTCAAATCCGATCACCAGCGCCATGAAATCGTCCCAACCTCGCAAACCCGGGAGCAGCTTGACCGTGCTTTTGGCGCGGTCGGATTCCTTGGTTCGAATGGCAACAGGTCCGAAGCGCAAAGCGCGCGAGCGTGGCGCAAAATTGTCACAGCGCCCGGCGCCCCCCGGAAAAAATCCACGACCGAGGAAGAGATCGCCGTCCAGTTCACGTGCCTTGATCGGCTCCTGGCTGGCGAAGATTTCAACACGGTCCACACCTGCGGCTGGCTACCTCCCAGTTAACACTTGGAGCCGATTCATCTGTTTCACCCGGTCGCGGTCGGGGAACGTGGTCGCGTGTCGATTATCCGATGCCGCACGGGGCACATGCTCCATCCCATCCTGACCGCCGCACGAGCGTAACCGTCAATCGCCACGCCCGGCCGCCCAAAATGATCACTTCCTGAGCCCTGATGAACTGGCCGTGGGGAGGTTTGGTGCGCGACCATCCTCGCGCTGTGTCCGCACGGCCGCCTTCACGGCTTCTTCTTCCGAAATGGGTGGGGAAATGAGATACTCGACCACACTCTCGGCCGCGGTTTCAGCTTTGACGCGCTCAACGAACGCGCCTGGTGCATCACTCACGGTGCGCGAGGTTTCAGGCTCGATGGAACTTGAGCTTGGCGCGGCGGCCGCGAGTTGTCGCTCTGCTTCCAACCAGATTTCCGTGTCACATCCGCCAGGCTTTCCCCGGGCGCTCCAAATTTCGCGAGCGCGCTGAGCGATTTCTTGCTGGGCTGCCGGATTCGCCTTTTTCATCGAACGTAGATTGCGGACGGCGATTCAAGGAGGAAGAACGGCGCGCTCAGGGAGTTCGTGACCGTCCAGCGCCGACATCGTCCCTTCCGAACGTTCGAGGAAGCGCTGCAATTCCAAGAGTTCGTCTGGCCCGGAAACGTCCCGCGTTGGCGGCGGTCGCAAAATGAGCACGTGACCGCGGCGCGTCACCTTCAAGTCGCCATTCGCCTGCCACGCCACTTGGCCAATCTCACGAAAAAGCGACCGGACCTCGCGCCACTCCAACGGCTCGGAGGGAGACGGCCGGAAAATCTTCTCATAGGTCTGCCGAAAGTTCCGCTGGTGCGGCTCGATAAGTTTTTGCGGTAATCTCATAGGCGGACGCGAAATGGCACCGTGCAGTTGCCGGGGTGGCGTCCTGCGATCGTGCCCTTCCTTCCCGCAGTATGTGCCAAGCGCGACCGACGCGCTATGGGGCATACACCCCAACGGTTCGGAGGGCCCGATAATCCATGAATCCATTTCCCGAAGGGAAGCGCAAAGACGGCTGACGGTCGGGGGCACGTGCACGGGCTTCTCCTGCGCGAACTCGCGCGGGTAGATCCCCCATTCCTCGAACGCTGCTCTCAACGTCCAGACATGCAGGGTAGCATGAGACGTTAATGCCGATGAAATCGTGCAACGCCCCGCCATGTCTATGCCGCCCGGCTGCGCGAGCCCGCAAACCAGAGTCTCACCGTGAGCCTGAGAGCGTTTCTTCCGTTCCGCCGCGGCAAGAGCTGCCATGCGGGCTTGCAGCGGTCTCGGGATGCTGAACGTTTTGGAAACGGTGGCTGTCTTACGCGGTCAAGTCGGCCTTCCGCCACCGCTTCAGCGCTGCGCCGGTGAGAGAGCGCTCGCACGTTTCGATTTCCGCGCGCGGACCGGCGTAGAGGAGGTCGCCACCCGCGCGGCCGCCGCCGGGGCCGAGGTCGATGAGCCAGTCGGCGAGATTGATTACATCGAGATTGTGCTCGATCACGATCACGGTGTTGCCGGCGTCGCGGAGTTTGAAGAGCAGGTCCATCAGCTTCTGGATGTCGGTCCAGTGCAGGCCGGTGGTGGGCTCGTCGAGGATGTAGAGGGTCGAGCCTTGCTGGCGTTTGCTGAGTTCGAGCGAGAGCTTGATACGCTGGGCTTCGCCGCCGGAGAGTGTCGTGGCCGACTGGCCGAGCGTGAGGTAGCCGAGGCCCACCGCGTCCAGCGTCGCGAGTTTGTCCATCACGCGCGGGATATTGCGGAAGAGTTTAATCGCCCCGCGCACGGTGAGGTCGAGCACGTCGGCAATGGACTGGCCGTGGAAAAGGATTTCCAGCGTCTCGCGGTTGAAGCGGCGGCCGGCGCAGCTCGGACACGGCGCGTAGGCGTCGGGCATGAAATGCATGTCGAGCTTGATGGCACCGTCGCCCTGGCAGCGCTCGCACCGCCCGCCGCGGACGTTGAACGAGAAACGGCTCGGCTTGTAACCGCGGATTTTAGCGAGCGGCACCTGCGCATAAAGGTCGCGGAGCAGCGGCAACAGATCGACATAGCTCGCGGGGTTGGAGCGCGGACTGCGGCCGATGGGCTCCTGATCGACCTGCACGAGTTTCTCGAAGAAATCGAGATTCTCGAGGTGACGGTGTTTGCCGGGGATGGTCTTCGCGCCGTTGAGTTTGCGCGCGGCCTGAGCGGCGAGGATGTCGAGGACAAGCGTGCTTTTGCCGGATCCGCTGACACCCGTGACGCACGTGAGCAGGCCGACGGGGAATTTCGCATCGATGCCACGGAGATTGTTCGCGCGCGCCTCACGCACCGTGAGCCACGCGCCGTCGGGCTCCTTGAGCTTCGCGTCACGGACGACGGAAAGTTTACGCGCGAGATATGGACCGGTGCGCGACAGTTTCGCCGGCAGTTTCATGCACGCCGCCGGGGTGCCCTGAAACAACAACTGGCCGCCCTCGGTGCCGGCCTCCGGGCCGAGTTCGATGATCTCGTCGGCCAGGCGCATCGTGTCCTCGTCATGCTCGACGACGAGCACCGTATTGCCGCGATCGCGCAGGGCCACGAGCGTATCGAGGAGCTTCTGGTTGTCGTGCGGGTGCAGGCCGATGCTCGGCTCGTCGAGCACGTAGATGACGCCGATGAGGCCCATGCCGAGCTGCGTCGCGAGCCGCACGCGCTGCGCCTCGCCGCCCGAGAGGGTGCCGTAGTCGCGCTCCAGCGTCAGGTAGCCGAGGCCGGTTTCGAGGAGGAAATGCAGCCGCTGCTCGACGCCCGTGACGACTTCGCGCAACGCGGAATTCTCCCCGTGTGCGGCGACGAGTTCGCGCGCGAAGGTCTGCGCAGCGGCGATGTCGAGCGCCATGAATTGCGGAAAGGTGAGCCGAGTTGCAGCGCGGTCAGGCTGACCGCGATCGGACGCGCCAAGCGCGGTCAGGCTGACCGCACTACTTCTGCCATTGAGCCGCGTGCCGTGACACTCGGGACATTCGCCACTCACCATGTAGGTCGTGAGTCTGGCGCGGAAGCCCTCGCTGTCGGTGTGGCGGAAACTCTCCTCCAAATCCGGAATCACGCCGACGAACGGCATCGCCTTGGCTTCGCGCATACGGCGCATTTTGAAGGCAAATTGTCGCTCCCCTGCCCCGCGCAGGATGGCCTCGCGCGTCGCCTCGGGGAGTTTTTTCCACGGCACCTCGGGGTCGAAGGGCAACTGCTCCGCGAGCTGCTTGAGCAGCGCGTTGTGTTTGATGATGAGATTTTTTCCGCCGATGCGCCACGGTTTGATCGCGCCTTCGCGCACGGACTTTTCGGGATCGGGGATGACAAGTTCAGGCACGAAGCGAAGCTTGCGGCCCAGACCGTCGCAGGTCGGGCACGCGCCCTCGCGGTGGGAAAACGAAAAATGGCGCGGCGCCAGTTTCTCAAACACGTCGCCACAAACCTCACAGGCGAGTGACTGACTGAGGGGCAATTCTCGCCAGGGCGCATCGGCCGTTTTCTGCGCGAGCACGATCGCGCGGTCCTTGCCTTCGCGAAACGCCAGTTCGAGCGAGTCGGCGAGCCGACTGCGCTGGTCGACCGTGGCCACCAACCGATCTAGGACGAGGTCGACGCTCACGGCCCTAACGCCCCCGGGCAGAAGCTTGGCGTCGTCGAGGCTTTTGATTTCGCCATCCAGCCGCACGCGTTGAAAGCCCCGCTGCCGCAGTCGCGGGAGTTCGTCGCGCAGCACACTGGGCTTCGCGTGCATAAAGTGCGCGAGCAGCATGATGCGTTCGCCGGCGCACTCGGCGAGAACACGCTGGACGTTGTCGTCGAGCGAACGTTGCACGACGCGGCCGCCGTCTTTCGGACAGGTTTGTTCGCCCGCCAGCGCCCAGAGGAGTTGCGCGTAGTCGGCAATCTCGGTGGCAGTGGCGATGGTGCTGCGGGGCCCGCCGGCACCGGTGCGCTGCTCGATCGCGAGCACGGGCGAAAGGCCGTGGATGAAATCGACGTCGGGCCGCTTCAACTGATCGAGCACGGCGCGCGCGGAGGCGCTGAGCGACTCGATGTATTTGCGATAGCCCTCCGCATAGATCGTGTCGAAGGCCAGCGACGATTTCCCGGAACCGCTCGGGCCGGTGATGACCACGAGCTTGCCGCGCGGAATGCGCAACTCGAGGTTCTTCAAGTTGTGCTCGCGCGCACCTTTGACGTGGATGTGGGTCGCGGCGTGCATGGATCGAGCCCGCACCGTTGCGGAAATCAGCGGCGCGTCAAAGCCGCAGACACGCTTTCGCGCCGCGGTCTCGCGCACATTCGCACTTGCCCCGTGCGCCGCGCCACCGTTTGTTCGCCCGGCATCCGCGGCCCGCCCGCTCCACCCAACCCCTTCCCCGCCCGAGTGCCGGGCGTTCGTTCCAATTCCCTTATGAATGTGAATGTTCAATCGTCTTCTCGCGTCGCCCACCGGATGCGCCGCGGCGTTCTGGCTGCGTTCGTCACGTTGACGCTGCTCGCGCCGACTACTCGCGCCGTGCCGTTCGCCTTCGGCGAGCTCAAGGGCAACTTCGATTCCACTCTCTCCTTCGGCGGACTCTATCGCCTAAAAGATCCGGACGCGGACTTCTACGCTACAAGCACGACTTTCAAAGGCGTCGCCGGTCGCCAGAACTCGGCGAACAACGACGACGGCAACCTCAACTACGGCAAGGGCTGGGCCTCCCAGTTGTTAAAGGGTAGCCACGACCTCGAGTTGAAATTTGGCAGCGTCGGCGCGCTCGTCCGCGGCTACTGGTTCCGCGATTTCAAGTCTGACGACACGCTCCGCACGCCGCTCTCCGATCAGGCGCATGATCGCGTGGTTAGCGGGGCGGAGCTGCTCGACATGTATGCGAAGGCGAAATTCACCATCGGCAACGGCATGCCGCTCGACCTGCGCATTGGCCGGCAAGTGCTGAGCCTCGGCGAGAGCACGTTCATCCCGAATGGCATCAACGTCGTCAATTCCGCCGACCTCTCGAAATTGCGCACGCCGGGTGCGGAGCTGAAGGAGGCGTTGCTGCCAGTAAACATGGTGAAGGCCTCCATCGGTCTCACGCAGAACGTGACGATCGAGCCGTTCTGGCTGCTGGAGTTCCGCCGCAACGAACTCGAACCCGCCGGCACCTATTTTTCCGCGAATGATTTCGCCACGCGTGGCGGCAAGACGGTGTGGCTGGGCTTCGGCAGCGTCGCCGACCTCGGCAGCACCATCGGCGGCATCCCGCGCGAGAACGATCGCGATGCGGGGAACTTCAACCAGTATGGCGTCGCCACCCGTGTGCTCGCGCCGGGGATCAACAACACTGAATTCGGCTTCTACTACGCCCGCTACAACAGCCGCTCGCCGGTCATCAGCGCCCGCACCCCGACCGTCGCGGTCGATACCAACCTGACGGGGCCGCTCACGGCGGCGTTTATCCGGGGTGGCATTCCCGCGGCGCAAGCCGGTCCGCAGGCCGCGGCGATTTTCCAAATCATCGTGAAGTCGTCGCTCGCCCCGCAGACGCTCACGCCGGTAGAAATCGCCACGCTCCAGAGCGCGCCCATCCAAGCCGCGATCGCCGGCGCGCGCCAGATCGCTCTGCTCACGGCGGCGGCGAGCGGCCGCTACTTCACGGAATACAAGGAGGGCCTCAACCTCTATGGCATCAGCTTCAACACCTCGCTGGGCAGGACCGGTATCTCGTGGCAGGGGGAAATTGGACTGAAGAACGACGTGCCGCTGCAAGTGGACGACGTCGAATTGCTCTTCTCCGCCCTGTCCACACTCGCACCGCAATTCGGCGCCAACAACCAGGTCGGCAATTATCTCGGCCAATACGGCAAGGAGATCTCCGGTTACCGGCGTCACCGCGTCTGGACGGCGCAGTCGACGATGACGAAGGTCTTCGGCCCCATGCTCGGCTCGCAGCAGTTCACACTCCTCGGTGAAGTCGGCGGCGTCTGGGCGAATCTGCCGAGCAAGAGCACGCTGCGCTACGACGGCCCCGGCACGTTCACGGCGGGCTCGCAAACCGCGATGAACGGCGCGGGCTTCCCGCAGTTCGCGGCCACACCCGAGTCGGCGTTTGCCGATAAATTCTCGTGGGGCTACCAGCTCCTCGCGCGGCTCGACTACAATAACGTTTTCCCAAACGTGAATATGCAGCCGAGCCTTGCCTTTGCCCACGATGTGAACGGCAACACGCCGCTCCCGCTCGGCAACTACATCAAGGGCCGCAAGAGCGTGAACCTCGCCGTCGAGTTCACTTACCGCAACGCGTGGTCGCTTGAGCTGCGCTACGTCAACTTCTCCGGGGCGGGTAAATACAACCTGCTGTCGGACCGCGACTACTTCGCCACGACGGTGAAATTCTCCTTCTGACCCTCCCTTGTCATTCTGAGCGCAGCGAAGAATC
>JANOAF010000435.1:0-9357 GCA_031411015.1 Opitutaceae bacterium
TGCCACCGGGCACCACGCTCCCGTGCTCGTGTTTCCGAACCCACTCAGCACGCAGCAGCGCTACGTTGTCCTGAACAGCGGCATCGATTTCCGCGCCGAAGCCTACGGCACCAACTCGCTCCAGACCCCCAAGCTCCCCGATTACGCCATCATCGATCTTCGCGAAGCCCCCGGCCCGCGCTGGCCCGGCAAGATCGTGGACGCGGGATTTTTCGACGAAGCGTGGAAAACGCCGTAGAGCGACGACGAATGTCCAGCGCGCAATATCGTTCGGGTCACGTCAACCGAAACCCCAGCGCCCCCAGTTCACTGAGATGAAACGGTGCGCTGGCGATGACCTCGTCCAGTTTCTCCAGCGCTTCCCTTAGCGTCGGCACCTCACAGAGTGCGGCCCCGTCGTCGCTGTCGTGCAGGTGCACCGCCCAACCGGACGCCGCATCCGCGGTGAGTTGGAGGACCGAACCGTGGAGATAGTTGCCGGGGATGCCGGGATTCGGTCCCGCGCCCGGCACCAGGAAGAGCGTATGCACCGGATCGTGCGCGATCACGCCGCCGTGTTTGCGGTGATGCGCCGGGCGGCCGGCGACGAGCAGCCGAAAGCCCTCGGCCTTCGCGTGCGACGCGGGCGACAGCGACGCGACGTAGCGGCTGAAAATTCCGGCATTTGACTCCAGCGCCTCGGCGTCGATCACCCCGGCCTTCAGGGCATCGAGATTATTCGCCTGAAAACACGGGCGCGTCGCCAGCGAGCGCACCGTCACGAACCCCGCCGGGTGATCCGCGTGGGCGTAGATTTGGTGCGCCGCGATCAAGCGCGTGATCGCCTCCTGATAAAGGGGCGTCCGCGGCACGGCCCCCACCGGGCTGTGCTCGATTTGTTCGAGGACTTTGTGATCAAACTCGGCGTGGGGATCATGGGGCATCGCCTCATCCAACGCGGGCGCGGACGAAACACGAGGCATTCCCGACGCCCGCTGGACTTCCGGTTTCACGGCTGCTTCGTTCCGTGATTCCTCTCTCCCACTTGATGTCTCCCCTCGCCCGTGAAGTCCGCCCCGGTCCCCGCCCCCGCCAAGTGATCAACGAGCACGCCATGCTGGAAACGGTGCCCGAAGACTGGGCTCTGCTTCCCCCCGGCGATGCCGCGCTCAGCCGGCGGATCAAGCAGGATGGGCCGACGCTTACCGTCATCGAGATCAAGGGCCGCAAGCGTTTCTCGCGCGGCATCTGGGCGCCTGCAGCGCGCCTCGCGGCATTGCGCGCCGCGCTCGAAGTCGATCGCGAAGATCCGTCCTACCAGCGGAAGCTCGACGCCGGCCGCCAGCGCCGCGCCGTGGCGCAGGAGGATTACGCGGTGGATTTCAAGGCCGCCGTTTTTCGTTACCTCAATTTCCATGCCACGCATCGGGTCGAAGCTGAGACGCTCGCGCTGCTGATCGCCGAGCACGCGACGCCCGTGGGCAGCGGCACTGTCGCCCGCACGCAACGAATCCCGATCGAGGCACGAGCGGAAGCCGCGACGATTGCGTGGCTGCGGCACCAGACCACCGGCTACGACACGATGGCCATCCCGCGCGAAAAAGGCCGGCGCCGCGAAGTCCGGCGGATGCTCGCGCAACGCTCCGTGCAATTGCTCGCGCGCTATCGCGCCGGCGCCGTGATTGATCACGCGCAGTGCCCGCTTCACCGGGCGTTGGCACCGTGGCTGCCGACGCGGACGATCGGGTAGGGAAACGCGCGCGCCGGCGACTTTGCCGTTGCCGGCCCGACCCGCCTCCTTCGCCACGGCTACGCCGGGCGGGCCTACACGTTCGCCAGCCGGCCCGTCGAATCACCGAAGCTCTTCAGATCGTTCACGCCGACTTGATCGGCGAGACTGAGGAAGAGGTTGCTCATCGGCTTCGCGCCATGCTGCACGAAGCGGCCGGCCGACAGAAGTCCGCCGCCACCACCCGCGAGGATGACGGGGAGGTTGTCGTGCGTGTGGCGGTTGGCGTCGGCGTTGCCGCCACCATAAACGATGCGCGAGTTGTGGAGGATTGACTTGCCGTCGACATCCTCGGTCGCGTCAAGCCGGCGGAGGAAGGCCGCAAAACGCTCGACATACCAGCGATCGATTTGCGCGACCTTGTCGACGCGCTCCTCGTTGTTCTGGTGGTGCGAAAGATCGTGGTGGCCCTCGGCGATGCCGATCTGGCTAAAGGAGCGGTTGTCGCCGTCGTGGCCGAGCACGAAGGTCGCGATGCGCGTCGAGTCGGTTTTGAACGCCAGCAGCATCATGTCATACATCAAGTCGAGATAGTCGGCGTGACTCGACGGGATGCCGGCCGGCGTCGCTTGGGTGGGATCGATGTTGGGGCCGAATTTCTCGGCCTGCTGGATGCGCGCTTCGACATCGCGGACGCCAGTGAGATACTGGTCGAGTTTGTCTTTGTCACCGCGATCGAGGCGGCCTTGCAGGCGGCGCGCGTCGTCCATCACGAAGTCTAGCACGGAGCGGCGCGCGAGCAGGCGGCCCTGTGCATTGGCGGCGCGTTCCCCGTGGGCGCCGGCACCGAAGAGTCGTTCGAAGACGAGGCGCGGATTATTCTCCGGCGTCATCGGTGTCGTGGGCGACTGCCAGGAAATGTTATATTGGTAGGCGCAGGAGTAACCCGAATCGCAACCCGAGGCCGGGCGGTTGACGTCGCACGTGAGCTCCAGCGAGCGGAAACGCGTGAGGTGGCCGATGCGGTTGGCCATCACCTGATCGATGGAGATGCCGGCGCGGACATCGGTCGCACTCTTGTTGAGGCGCACCCCGGTGAGGAAGACGCCGTTGCCCCGCGCGTGATCGCCGCCACCATCATTACCCGCCGTGGCGTTGACGTGATCCAGGCCACCGAGCACCTGCACGTGGCGACGCATGCCCTCGAGCGGCTGCAACGTCGACTTGAGTTGAAAATCAGATCCCGTGCCCTCTGGCCACCAGCGCGACGGAATCGCGCCGTTGGGGAAAAAGACAAACGCCGTGCGCAGCGGCGCGCCGGTGGCGGTCGTTGCCAATTGCGCGCCACCCGCGATCGCAGCCGCCGCCGCCGATAGACGGCCCGGCAGCAGCGAGCTGAACGTCGGAAGTGCGACGCAGGCGCCGAAGCCACGCAGGAAATTACGGCGGTTCATCGCAGCGAAATGTTGGGAGCGGGCGGAGTCGGCGGGCGTTGGCATGGTCAGGGATTGGCTTGGACGAGCGTGGCGTTGGACTGGCGGCGTTGTTGGAAAGGTGCGGAATTCACGATGCCCCGCAAGAGAGCGGAGAGCTTTCCGCCCGAGGCTTCCAGTTGCGCGACGAGCTGGTCGGTGGTCGCAACATCGCGGTAGTCTAACCCGCGGCCCAACGCGTAGGTGAGCAGCTTCTCGGTCACGCACTCGTAGAAATCGTGGCGGCGCGCAGTCGCGAGCACATGTTTCAACTCCCGCACGTCGGAGAAAGTCTCACCCGTGATCAGTTTCCCGGCGGTCTGGACCGGCTGGCCCGAATCGGAGGTGCGCCACATGCCCATGGCGTTGAAATTTTCCAAGGCCAAACCCAGCGGGTCCATGCGGCTGTGGCAGGAATTGCACATCGGATCCTTGGCGTGCAGCGCGAGGGTTTCGCGGAGATTCATTTTTTTCAGCTCGGCGGCGGACGCGGCGTCTTCGAGTGCCGGGATATTGGGCGGCGGGGGAGCGGGCGGCGTGCCGAGGATGGCGTCCAAGATAAAGACCCCGCGCTTCACCGGAGAGGTGCGAGTGGGATTGGAAGTCACCGCGAGGATCGTGCCCTGCGTCAGCACGCCGCCGCGCGGGCTATCGGGCGCGAGGGTGACCTTGCGCATCTCGCGGCCGGTCACGCCCTCGATGCCGTAGTGTTTCGCGAGATCCTCGTTCAGAAACGTGTAGTCGCTCTCGATCAGCTCGAGCAGGCTGCGGTCTTCCTTGAGGATGTGCGCGAAACTCATCTCGGTTTCCTGCGCCATCGCCCGGCGGAGATCGGCCGTCAAATCGGGGAAGGCGGCGCGGCCAGCTCCGATAAACTGGGTGCGCGCCTTGGCCAACAGCTCGTTTTCTTCGGGCGTGCGTTCCCCCTCGGGTTTCCGGCTGATCCGGCGAAACGTCTCGCGCGCCTCGTCCAAGCCCGGCTGCGGATTGTCGCGCAGAAAAATATCGCGCGCGGTAATCGCGACGTTGGGGATGTCGCGCGCCTGCAACCACTGGCCGGTGAAGTTGCGCACGAACTCGCGCGCGCGCGCGTCTGCCAGCATCCGCGCCATCTGCGCGGGGAGTTCGGCGCGCAGCTTACCCGCGCTCGCGAGGCGAAACAGCTCGGCGTCGGGCATCGAAGACCAAAGGAAGTATGACAGTCGCGACGCCAGCGAATATTCATCCACGTCGGGATGCAACCGGCCCGGGCGCGGGGCCGCCGCGCGCTCCTCCCGGAAAATGAAACTCGGCGAAGCCAACACCGCGACCATCGCCTGCGCCACTCCCGCCTCAAACGTGATCCTCGGCAACGAGTAGGTGGTCTCGGCCAGTGCGACCAGCCGATCAATCGTGACGGAATCGGCGGGGCGGCGGAAGGCGCGGGTGGCGAATTTACCGAGCAGCTCACGGGCATAAGCCTGGCGTCCCGCCGCATCAGCGGGTGTCGCCCGCGGGAAAATTTTCCCGTAACCCGCCGGTTGCACCCAGTGCTCCTCGGTCAGGGGCCCGCGCACCGTCACGGCGTTCACTTTCATCCGCAGCTGGCGAATCTGCGGCTTATCCGGGCCGATCGGCTGCATCTCGAAACTCAGCGTGTGCTCGCCCGCGGTCCACTCGCGGTCGAAGGTGAACTCGAATTTCTTCCCCCCCTCGCGCACGAATTCCTGTTCCAGCAAGACTTCACCATCGACCGAGAAGGTCAGCTTGCTGCGGTTGAGATCGAACTGGTTGTCCACGTAGCGTTCGAACGCCCGCAGATCGACCAGCAGCTGGTATTTACCGGCGTGCGCGACGCGGTGCGTGGCCGTCACGGTCGCCGGCGTGTAATACGAGAGATCGAGCGCATCGCCGTCCACTGTCGGCACTGGCCGGCGCATCGGCGGCGGGCCGGCGTCAGGTCTTTTGCCACCGCGACCGCGGCCCGCCGGTGTCGCGGGCGCAATCACCGCCGGAGCCGCTTGATTCATCACGGCAGCGACATCGACCTTCGGCGGCTCAGGGAGCGTGGTGTCGACCTTGGTCGTCACAAAATCCTTCCCGAGCACCGCGTTTTCCGCGACGACGCGCGACTGCATCGGCACGCTCTTCGCGACAATCGCCTGCGCGGCATCGAGGTATTTCTCGAGGAGCATCGGCGAGATCGTGAGCACGTCGGCGATGTTGTCGAAACCGTGGCCGCTGTCGTCGGCGGGAAATTCCTTCTGGGTATCGAAATCGACCCCGGTGAGTTCGCGGATCGTGTTGCGATACTCGACGCGGTTCAGCCGCCGCACCGTGGTGCGGCCCGGATCGGGATTGGCCGGATCCAGACCGAAGGCTTCGCGTTTGATCCACTGCATGAGCTTTTCCGCCTCGGCGGGCGGCAACGAAGTCTCGTCCACCGGCGGCATGATCCCCGATCGAACGTTTTTCAACGCCCGGAGCCAGAGCTTGGGATCATGCAGCGCCGCGGGGTCGGAAAACGCATCAAGCTTCACGCCGCCCTTGTCCACGCCGTTACCGTGGCAGTCGTAACAGTATTTGCTGAGCACCGGTTCGATCTCGCGGCGAAAGGTCTCCAGACTCGACTCCGCGGCGAAAGCAGCCGACGCCGACAACAGCATGAGGGGGGTAACAATCCGTGGAATCATGAGCATGGGGCGAGTGGCAGTCTGGGCGTGACGCACCCGCCGAGGCAAGGATGCGGAACGCGGGGAAATACCCTCCACGAGGAAAATCAGCCCGCAGTGAAAGAGGCGGACCGTTGACAGGCCAAATGCGGATTTGCAGCTTCCGTCCGTTCTCAAATCTGCCCCATGAAAAATCGTCTCACGTCCGTGGCCCTACTCCTCGTCCTGCCCCCCACTCTCGACGCCGCCGAAGCGGCCGCGCCTACCGGATGGCACGCGCAGAGCCTGGGTCAGGCACTCGGTTACATGATGCTCTTCGCCGCGATCGGCATCTTTGCCGCGATCGCCGGCTACAAGCTCTTCGACAAGTGCACGCCCGGCGATCTCCACCAAGAGATTGTGCAGAACAAAAACATGGCGGCGGCGATTGTCGCCGGCTCGGTCATCCTCGGGGTCTGCATCATCGTCGCCGCTGCCATCGTCGGCTGATCTGGCGGCCCGACCGCTCGCCGTGAAACGCAGCCAAAACGTCAGGCGGATGCTCCTCGGCGGGTTGACCGTCGGCGCCCTCACGGGCTGCGACGCCACTCGCTCCGCCCGCAACACCCCGGCGATCACGAGCGAGACCTATTTCACCAACGACGATCCGGTTCCGAGTTCGGGCTTCTACTATCACGCGCCGTTCCAGGCGTTTTTCCCTCTCCGCTACAATCACTACGATGCCACGCGGAAACAATATTTCTACGGTGGCCAGTGGAGCGATACGCCCCACCAAAGCATCGTCAATATTTCGGCCCTCACCCCCGAGATGGCCCGGATGGCTGAGGCGATGCGCAGCAGCAACCTCAACCACGGCGTCATTCCGCGCAGCGGCTTCGGCAGCTCGTCGGGCTCGCGCTTCGTTCCTTCCTGATGCGCCGGCACGTCTGTCCACCGCGCCCGGCGTGGCGCGAGAAGGTCGAGGAGATTGGCCTCACTTACCACTCGCACGAGCACGGTCCGTATTGGGATGAGTCGGCGTGTTACGAATTCACCGCCGCGGAAATCACCGCGCTCGAAACCGCCGCGCGTGACCTGCACGTGCTGTGCATTGATGCCGCAGAGGCCGTGATTCAACGCGGCTGGTGGGACCGGCTCGCGATCCCCGCCGCTGCGGTGCCGGCGATCCTCCGCTCCTGGGAGCGCGACGATTTTTCGCTCTACGGCCGCTTCGATCTGGCGTTCGACGGCTGCGGTGCGCCGAAGCTCCTCGAATACAATGCCGACACCCCGACTGCGCTCGTTGAGGCCGCCGTTGCGCAGTGGTTCTGGCTCCGCGAAACCCATCCCGAAGCCGATCAGTTCAACTCGATTCACGAGCGCTTGATCGCGGCGTGGCGTCGGTGGGCGGGGGCGACGATCCATTTCACCTGCGTGAAGGAAAACCCCGAGGACGAGCAGACTGTGCTCTACTTGCGCGACACCTGCGAGCAGGCCGGCGTCGCCACGCGCGCCGTATTCATCGACGACATCGGCTGGGATGCCCGCTCGCGCACCTTCGTCGATCTCGACTGCACGCGGCTCACGCACTGTTTCAAACTTTATCCGTGGGAGTGGCTCTGGACGGAGGAATTCGCGCCGCACCTCGCGCACGACGCGGTGCAGTTTATCGAGCCGACGTGGAAAATGCTTCTGAGCAACAAGGGCCTGCTGCCGATTCTCTGGGAACTGTTTCCGGATCATCCGAATCTGCTCCCCACCTACGAAACCGCCACGCCGCTCGGTGCGCGGTATGTGCGGAAACCCAAACTCAGCCGCGAAGGCGCCAACGTCACCTGGATCGATGGCGGCATAGCCGTTGAGGAAACCGGCGGCGACTACGGTGCCGAGGGCCACGTGTTCCAAGCAGCCGCGGACTTGCCCGAGTTCGACGGCCATCGCGCGGTCTGCGGCGTGTGGGTCGTCGATCACGAGCCGGCGGGGCTCGGGCTGCGCGAGGACACGCGCCGCATCACCGGCAACTTGAGTCGCTTCGTGCCGCACTTTTTCCGATGAGCGCATCACGATGCAAGCGAGGTGGAGCGGCTTGTCCCCAAGACGCTGGTTTCGGACTGGGCGAAGTTCCTGAGAGCGCGTTGGGGTCAACGCGCTCCACCCCAAACCGACTGAAATGAGCCACGAAAATCCCACTCCCCTCCGCGTCGGCACCGCCGGCACCCTCAATGGCTGGCGCGTGCGCGTCGCCGGCCGCATTGTGCTGGGCGTCGAGGTCGACGGCGAAACCTACACGTGGAACGAATTTCACCTCGTCGATAATTCCGGTAATTCAGCCACCCTCGTCTTCGAGGAAGGCGAAGCCGGGCCCGAGTGGAAAATTTTTCGCGAGTTCACCCCCACGCAGCCGATGGCCGTGCGCGAGGCCGCTGCGAAAAAACTCGGCGACACCGTAAACCTCGACGGTTCGGCAATCACGGTCACGCTCGTCGATCAATCAGAGGTCTTGTTCATCGAGGGCCGCGCACCGGAAGGCGTCGAGGTCGGGGATATCGCCAACTACTTCAACGCCGACGCGGGCAACCGGATGTTGGTCGCAAGCTGGAGCGGCGATGAAATCGAATTCTACGAGGGCCTCGATGCGCCGGCAGAGAGTGTGGCCAGCGCCTTCGGTTTCGCCCTCGCTCCGAATTCGAGTGCGAAGTCGCAGGTGGCGAGTTTCTCGAATCGCGCCGACAACAACGCGGCGAGCTCCTTCCGGGGCGAGTCCGGCCAGGGGGGCTCCGGTTCCTCCGGGCTTTTCACCAAAATCGTCTTCGTGTTGCTGGGCGGCGCGGGATTATTCGGGGCCTACTCGTGTTTTTCCGGGGGCGGAAACGTGTCGCGCCTGGTGGGAAGCTCAGCCGCGAGAGCCACCGCGCCCGCCGCTGCGCCACAGGCGCTGCAAGGCACCAGCGCCCGGCTGGTGGGCAGCACCTTCACGGTCGCGGGCAACACCGTCGTAACGGTAATCCGCACCACCGGTCGGCACGAGCAGCGCGAATATCAGCTACGTGAGACGGGAGGCGCCTCAGCACTCTTGATCAATGGGCTGAGCGGCGGCGCGCAGGAGTGGCATTTGCTGCGCGCAATTCCGGCTCCGAA
The DNA here is from genome assembly GCA_031411015.1 of Opitutaceae bacterium. Lineage (GTDB taxonomy): Bacteria > Verrucomicrobiota > Verrucomicrobiia > Opitutales > Opitutaceae > ER46. The sequence continues at coordinate 8,949 of JANOAF010000435.1, forward strand.
AGAGCTCACGCCGCTGGCTTCGGCTACCAAAAAAAAGGGCGAGAAAGTCATGATCGATGGCCGCTCGGTGACGGTGGCCGATCTGTTTCAGGCGAAGTCCACCAGCGGCGAGCCGGCCAAGGCCGCGTTGATCCAATACGGCTTCGTCGCTCGCGATGCCGAGAAATGGTTTCTTGCGCGCTGGACGGAACAACAAATCCAATTTTTCGGCGGTAGCGCCATCCCCGAAGCCGAAGTGCGCACCGCCTTCGGCCTACCGGCGGCGAAAACAAAGTAGCGTCCGCAGTTCCGCGATCATTCTCCACCGGACCAATGGTGTAGAGGTTGTAGGGCGGGGTCGCCGAACCCCGCCGTCCGGGAGAACGTGCGCACGCTTCCAAGCCCGGCGGGGTTCGGCGACCCCGCCCTA
>JANOAF010000436.1:0-5634 GCA_031411015.1 Opitutaceae bacterium
GCGGCCGAAATTCCCAAGGGCCGAATCCTGGAAAAGGTCACCTGTGCGGCCGATGCGACGCAGACCTACGCACTCTACATCCCGACGAGCTTCGATCCGGCGAAAAAATCGCCGGTGCTTTTTTGCTTCGATCCGGGCGCGCGCGGGAAGAACCCGGTCGAACGGTTTCAGGAAGCGGCGGAAAAATTCGGCTACATTGTCGCCGGCTCGAACAACTCGCGCAACGGCCCGTGGGCCGCGAACGCGATCGCGATTCAGGCGATGATGGGCGACGTAACCCAACACCTGCCGATCGACTCGAAGCGCATCTACGTCGCCGGGCTTTCGGGCGGCGCGCGCGTGGCGTGTCAGATCGCGGTGTTTGGGCTGGCGCAGGGCGTGATCGCGTGCAGCGCGGCCTTTTCGGGCACCGAGTCACCGGACAAGGTGCCGTTTCTTTTTTTCGGCACGGCGGGCGTGACCGATTTCAACTACCGCGAGCTGAAGCGCGTCGACCGCGAACTCGATGACCGCAAGGCGACACACCGCGTGGTGATTTTCGACGGCGGGCACGAGTGGCTGCCGCCCCAGCTCGCGTTGGAGGCGCTCGCTTGGATCGAGTTGCAGGCGATGAAGCGCGGCACCCGGGAAAAAGATGTCGCGTGGATCGCGGCGCAGTTTGACGCGCGCCGCGCCGGCGTGCCCGAGGCGCCGGCGACGGAGCGCCTCCGGGCAATGAAATCACTCGCAGTCGATTTCAAAGGCCTCGCCGAGATCGCCGCGGTGGAAAAGGAAGTGGCCGCGCTCGCGGCATCGCGTGAGGTGCGGGCCGCGCTCAAGGCTGAGCGGACGGCGGAGCGCGCGGAAGAATCGCTGTTGGAAAATTTGATGTCGGCGGTCAGTGACGGTTTCGTGAGTTCTGCGCGCAAAACGGCGGGTGAGTTGCAGGCGAAAGCCAAGTCGGCCGCCGACCCGGCGGAGCGAGCGCGGGCGACGCGGGTGTTGCAGAGCGTCGCTTCCTTCTGCGCGGAGACCGCGCGGGCGGCGCTGCGCGAGAACGACTACGAAACCGCGGTCCCGCTGCTGGAGATGGGCACCGTGCTCCGCCCGGAGCGGCCGCAGGGCTACGTCGAGTTGGCGCGCGGGCGGGCGCTTTTGGGGGACAAGAAACAGGCGATCGCGGCGCTGGAGGCGGCCGTCGCGGCGGGTTTCACGGACGCGGCTCGGTTGGAGCAGGAAAAAGATTTCGATAAGCTGCGGAAAGAGCCGGCTTTTGCGGCGTTGATGGAGCGGCTGAAGGCGGGCAGGTAACGGCAACGTTCAGATCTGCGGGGCGCATCAGAGTTGCCCGTAGCCCACCTGGAAAGGAAACGCGGCGCACCGTAGCACGGGCCAGCTTGCCCGTGGTGGTTCGATCAACGCGGTCAGGCGGCTGACCGCGCTACGCCCGGCACTGGCCGCCGCTTTAGGAAAATGAGGTGCGCCCAAATCTGCGGATGCGGCGGTCGCGGATTGACCGCGCGGCGCGCAACCGGCTTTGCTGGCGACCATGGCACTCACCCTTGTCGTCCTCGCTGCGGGCATGGGCTCGCGTTACGGCGGTCTGAAGCAAATCGATCCGGTCGGCCCCGGGGGCGAGACCGTGCTCGACTATGCGGTCTTCGACGCGCTGCGGGCCGGGTTCACGCGCGTGGTGTTTGTGATCCGGCGCGATTTCGAGGCGCTCTTCCGCGAGAAAATAGGTGCACGCTATGCAGGCCGGGCGACCGTGGACTACGTCTTCCAATCGCTCGACCAACTGCCGCCCACTTTCTCGCCGCCGCCGGGCCGTGAGAAGCCCTGGGGCACAGGCCACGCGGTGTGGTGCGCGCGCGAGGCGATTCAGGAGAACTTCGCCGTGATCAACGCGGACGATTTTTACGGTGCGGATTCCTTCGTGCAGCTGGCGAAATTTCTGCAACGCGACTCTGCGGCGGATGCGACCCCCGAATTTGCCATGGTGGGTTTCCGGCTGGCCAACACGCTGTCGGAAAACGGCGTCGTCTCGCGCGGGGTGGCTTTGCTCGGCGGTGATAAAGGTCAGCTGCGGTCCATCATCGAGCAGACCGGAATCGCCGCGAAGGACGTGGGCGACGGCCGCACGTTTACGGGCGAAGAAATCGTGTCGATGAACTGCTGGGGCTTCACGCCGGCGCTCTTTCCCGGACTCGACACCCAGTTCCGCGATTTTCTCGCCGAGCAAGCCGGCGGACCGAAGGCGGAGTTCTACCTTCCGGCCGGAGTTTCCGCGATGATTGGTCTCGATCAGGCCAAGGTGCGCGTGCTCCCGACGGACAGCACGTGGTTCGGCATCACCTATCGCGAGGACAAACCGCGCGTGCAGGCGGCGATCGCGGAGCTCGTGGCGGCGGGAAAATATCCGGAGCGCCTTTGGGGCTGAGGGCGCGGCCGGAGGATTCGGAAGCGGAACTTACGCGCGCGCGTGAACTCGGACTGCGCTCCGATTCCACATCGGGCGGAAATCAGGTTTTGAGCGACCGCCCGGTTTTATGCCATGGGCGGGACGCCCATGCCACGTGGCACGGGCGTCGCGCCCTTGAGTTTGAACGGATGCTCAAAACCTGATTTGCGCCTCTCCACATCCTCACGGCAGAATCAGCGTTGATTCGCGCGGGCGAGCGTTTCCCAATCCGCGCATGAAGTTTTCCCGACCCGACGCGGATATTTTTCTCCCCGAGATTTCCGCCGGCCTCACGCCCTCCGCCGCGCTCGCGCGCACCACGCACCTCTGCGTAATCGCGCACCAGGACGACATCGAGATCAACGCCTACCCGGCCGTGGCCGAGTGCTACGGGCGCAGCGACCGGTTTTTCACCGGCGTCGTCATGACCAATGGCGCCGGCTCAGCGCGCACGGGGAAATTCGGCCACGTGACCGACGCGCAGATGCAGGAGATTCGGAAAGAAGAGCAGCGCGCCGCCGCCCGCCTCGGAAAATACAATCTCCAGCTCCAGCTTTCGCACCCGAGTGCCGACGTGAAGAAATCCGGCAATGCCGGCGTCGCCGCCGACCTCGCCGGCATCTTCGGCGGCTGCCGTCCCGCGGTCGTCTATCTCCACCAGCCCGCCGACAAGCACGACACGCACGTCGCGTGTTTTCTCCGCTGCATTGAAGCCATCCGCGCGCTCCCGCGCGATCGTCGTCCGGCCCGCGTGCTTGGCGTCGAAGGCTGGCGCGACCTCGATTGGCTCGCCGATACCGACAAAGTCGCGATGGACGCCAGCGCCAATCCCGCGCTCGCGGAAAAACTTGTCGCCATCTTCGACTCCCAGATCGCCGGCGGCAAACGCTACGACCTCGCCGCGATGGGCCGCCGCCTTGCCAACGCGACCTTCTTCGCGTCGCACGCGACGGACACGACCAACGCCGTCTCCTTCGCCATAGATCTCACGCCGCTCGTGCATGACGACAAACTGAGCGTCCGCGACTTCACGCTCGCGCATGTCGAGAAACTGCGGGCGGACGTGACGGGGCGCTTGGAGCGGTTGGGGTGAGGCTTGCGCCAACCATCCGAGAAAAATTCGGCCGTTGAGGACGCCGATTTCGACTACGCGACTACAGCTCGGGTTTGCCTCGTGCGGCGTGCCACACGCGCAGGATGTCCACGGTCTGCCCGTTTAGGTTCAGTTCGTAGATCACGCGATACGGTTCGACGATGATTTCCCGGACAAATGGATTGTTTTCTTCCGGCACGACGCGGCCAATTTGCGGAAAATCCGTAAGCCGTCGCGTGCGGGAAAAGATTTCGCGACCAAGTTTTTCGGCGGCAGCGCGATTGTCGGCGGCGATGTAACCGACGATCGTGGCGAGATCGGCAATCGCCTAGTCGGACCAGATTACTTTTCAAGCCATGACGGGAGGAGTTTCTCGACCTCCTCCTGACTTTTCCAACGTCCCTCGCGCACGGCTTGACGGCCCTTCTCCAACGCGGCGAGCAACGCGATCCGATCAGCGGCATCTTGTAGGGTCGCGCCTTCAGGAAGTGCCTCGATGGCAGCGTGCGCAGCTTCTTTTACGCTCATGTGTGGAAACTGATTCTCGGTGGTGAACGAGTCAAGGGGCCGGGCCTCTACGCCGCCGGCACTTCCCAGCCCGGCCGATAACTCTTCGTGAGCAGGGCGTGGGCGGCGGGGTTGTTGGTGATGCGGAGATTTTCGGCGTCCCATTGCAGGGCGGTGGCGGGCGCTACCACGTTCGAGCCGCGCTTCGGGATCGCTGGTCGGGCGGCGCGCGTGGCGAGGTTGCCGAGCTGCACGGTTTCGGCGAGCGGGCCGGCGTAGTGGAAGCCGGCGCTCGTGCGGCCGCCGGTGAGGATGGCGTCGACCCAGAGGTGGTGGTGGTTGAGGCCCTTGATGTCTTTGGGGTAGGTGAAGTCCTTGAAATTTTCCACCGGGTAGAGCCGCGGACCGCCGACGTGCGGGAGAACCATGTTTCCTTTTTCGCCGATGAAGAGCGAACCGTGCGCCGGCAGTTCGAGGTCGGGCGGAAGTTGCGCGAGCTTGCGCGTGGGGCGCAGGCCGCCGTCGGTCCACGTGAGCTGCACCGTCGATCCCGCGGTGAATTCGGTGCCGGGAAAAACGTAGCGCACCGTCTCGATCGTGGGCCAGATGTGGCGGTTGATGCCGCTGTGACTGGCGCTGACGGTGAGCGGCGCCTTCAGACCGAGCGCGGTGAAAACGGGATCGAAGATGTGCGCGCCGAAATCGCCGAGCGCGCCGCTGCCGAAATCCTGCCAGTCGCGCCAGGCGAACGGATGATAAACCTCCGGCGCGAATGGCCGGTGCGGTGCGCCGCCGAGCCAGAGATCCCACTCGACGCCCTTGGGCACGGGCCCGGAGGCCGGCGGCTCAAGGAGGTGCGTGCGCTCGTTGCCGGTGTAGGCGAGCCACGAGTGGACCTCCTTTACCTTGCCGATCACGCCTTCGCGGATGAGGCGTGTCGCGAGGCGGTATTCGACCGAGGAGTGAATCTGGTTTCCCATCTGGGTAACGACGCCCTGCTTCTCGGCCCAGAGGCGGAGCTGGCGGCATTCCCAGACGGTGTGCGCGAGGGGTTTTTCACAATAGACGTGCTTGCCGCGGCGCATCGCCTCGACGGCGGCGAGCGCGTGCATGTGATCGGGCGTCGCGACGATGACGGCATCGACGGTGTCGCCGAGTTTTTCCAGCATCACGCGGAAATCCGCGAAGTGCGGCGTGCCGGGATGGTCGGCGTCGGCCTTGGCGAAGCTCGCCTGGTCGATGTCACAGAACGCGACGAACTTCGCCTGTGGATGCGAAGCGACGCCGTGCAGGTCGGAGTAGCCGCGGGCGTTGACGCCGATGGCGGCGAGCTGCACGCGGCTGTTGGGCCGCGCCGCGCGGAGGACGGCGGGGAAACTGAGCGCGGTGGCGACAAGCGCGGAATTTTTCAGGAAACCGCGGCGTGAAGAGTGAGCGGCGGCGGCAGTTGGGGCAGAGGGCATGGCGGGGTGAACGGGGAGGTTGCGGCAAAACGCGCCGGCGCGGGGGCCAGGAAGGGCGGAGGAGCGGCGTGAGTTCAGCCGATGGCCCAGCCCGAGCGCAAGCCCGGCGCGCCTCGCTCGTTAAGGTTGAG
>JANOAF010000437.1:0-7677 GCA_031411015.1 Opitutaceae bacterium
GCTGGCACACCACATTAGAGGAACCCCGGCCGTGACGTAGCCCGGGGCGCCTGCCTGTGGGGGGTCGAAAAACGCGGTCAGGCTGACCGCGCTACGCCCGGTGCCGGTCGCGGCAAGAAACTGAGACGCCCATGGCAGTGATCGAATTTCAGCTGAACCTTCCCGCAAATCTCCCTCTCTGATTTTCGTGTCCTTCGTGGTGACTCCCTCTGAATCGTTCCGGCTGAGTGGGCTGGTTCGCCGCACATTTATTTCTATTCCTCGCGGCGCACTGGCTGCTGATACCAACCTGCCTTCGGTTTTTGGCTGTAGCCGGGCTGTTGGCGGGGCTCAACCGGCCAACAGCCGATTCTGCTTCAGCCGGGCAGGACCCGGCGGATGGCGGAGGCCAGGGCGGTCACCAGTTGATCACACTGGCGTAGGTGGCGCGGTCGGCGGAGGACGTAAGCTCCTTCCAACGGGAGATGCGGAGGGGGTTGTTGCCGCCGAAATTGGCGAGGGACTCGTCGTAGTGGAAGTAGGCGTTGCCGACGCAGGTGATGTCGTTGGCGACGATGGAGCCGCCGACGTCGCCGTTGCCGTTGATCTTCACGGAGCCTTGCGGCGCGTAAACGACGGCGTTGAGCACGCCGTTGCCGGCGATTTGGATGTTCTGCACTCCGGTCGTCTTCGTGCCGTAGAACTGGCAACTGGCTGGCTGGTTGGCGGTGGCGTTGGTGGAGCCGCCGTTCAAAATGCCGTTGCCGGCGATTTTGAAATCGCCGCTGCCGAAAACTTGGAGCGCTGCACCGGTGTTGATGTTGAGCGCCCCGCTTCCGCCGCCGATGTCGATCGCGGTGATTGTGTTGGTGAGCTTGAGCACAACCTTGCCGGTGATCGTGAGGACCTTGTTGGTGAAGTTCACCGAGTCCGCCGTGATCATGTAGTAGCCGGCGTAGTCACCCGAGCCCATCACGGTATCGACGCCCGCACGCGGAAGACTGACGGTCGTCGTGATGGCGCCCCCGTAGCTGCTATAGCTGCCGGAAGGCGCGCTCACGGGATCGAAGCTGGCGGTGAAATCGGTCGAGACGTGGCTCATGTCCATCGTGCCCGTGGCCGTGCCGAAGGGGCCGACGGTGCCGTTGGGCCCAATCGTGGGCAGCGAGCCGCCCGTGGCCGCATAGCCCCAAATATCCGCATTGTTGATGGAGACCGCGCTGACGGAAACGGAGATGCTGCCAACGGAGCCGTGGTCGTTTTTGACTCCCGTGCTGAACGGGATGGCGGCGGTGGAGCTGTTGTTGTCGGGATCGGAGTTCCAGCTGTCGACCGTGGCGTTGTTGCCGTTGAACGTGACCGAGGTTTTTGCGACGAGCCCGTTGGCGAACTTCGAAGTTTTGCGCAGCTGGACTTCCAGCCATTTCTCGATGGGCGCGCTGGCGCCGTTGGCGAGCGTGACTTGGGCGCGCGAGACGAGGGTGGGCGCGACGCCGTTGTAACCCGCCACGTAAACGCGGTAGTTGGCCGTGGTGTTTTGTCCGAGCGTGACTCCGGTCCACTCACGATAGGCGTTGGAGCCGGAGATGGTCCAGCCGGTCCAAGTGTAGGTGGAGTCGGCGATTTTTTTGTTCACCGAATACATCGCTTCCTCGATGCCCTGTTCAGCGAGGTTGACGGCGGCGTTGTGATAGAAGGCGCGATTGGAGACGTTGAGCGCCGTGCGGCTGAGCTGGAGATAGCTGACCAGCGAGATGCCGATGATGGCGGAGAGCAGCATCGCCACGATGAGGAGCGAACCACGGCGGGAATCACGCTGACGGAAGTTTGTTTTCATGGTGGATAGGTCAGGCGGTGACGTGCTTGTTCCGCATCACATAGCGGGCGGAGAGCACGATGTTGGAGGCGGTGGTAACGGTGGTGGTGGAACGCGCGGCCGAGAGGGAAATCTGGATTTGCTTCGTGAGGCCGTTCGCGGTGGTGAGCGCGGTGGAGGTGGAGTAATCCGTGATCGCGGTGCCGGTGATGCTGTAGGCGAGGAAACTGAAGGAAGTAATGCCGGTGAGCAGTGTGGTCGTCGTCGAATTCGCGGTGCGCGTGAAATTACCCGAGGCGTAGGCGTAGGTGATGTTGGCGCTATTCACGACCAGCGTGACCGAAGTCGCACTTGCCCACGTAACCGCGCTGGCCTGACGCGTGTCCTCGGCGAAGGTCTCGAGGGCCTTGCGGGCCTGCGATTCCATGTCGCTGTAGTTGCGAAGATTCGCGCCGCTGCGGCCGAGAAAGAGAAACGTCGAGAGCACCCCGAGCAGAATGAAGCTGCCGAGCGTCGAGCCGATGAGGACTTCGACGAGGGTGAAACCACGGGCCCGGCGGCGGGAATCAAGAGCGGGCGACAGTGTAGTAGTAGTCATAGAGGCCGTTTTTGGAATACATCGTGGTGAAGGAGCGGGTGTGGCTTTTCCCATCGTAGGAATTCCACGCGACATTGATGCTGATGTAGCGGACATCGGGGCGGCTGCCGTCGCCGCTGTTCACGCTGCGGGTGACGGTGAATTTCGCGGTGAGTGCGGCGTTGGCCGAAAACATCGACGCGAGGGATACCGTCTCCGATGCCGGCAACTCGACGATGCTATCGATGGCCACTGTGCCGGTGTTGCTCCATGCCATCAGGCGCAGCCGCTCGATTTCGCTCTGCATGATTTGCGAGGCGAGGGTGGAGTCGCGCGCCACATCAAGGGCGCGAAATCCCGTCTGCATCGTGATGATCGAGGTGGCGATGCCGAAAGCCATGACGAACGAGGCGAGGGCGACCTCGATGATGGTGAAGCCGCGGGTGTCGCCGGGGCGCCGGGCTAATTTGGGGCGCGTGGGCGTGGGTTCAGCGGAGTAAGGGCGAATCTGCATGCCCCACTATATCGGACCAGCGCGGCAGGAGTTAGGGCCGAAAGCAGGTTTAATTCAGGCCTGCGGACACTAGGGCCAAAAGGCTCCACCGGGTTTTACGGAAGAATCACCCACACTCAAACTGCGCATCGTAATACCAATCGCCCGCTGCTTTTTACCTGTAGCGGCCCGGCCGTTGGCCCACTGCGGTTGAGTTAGGGCCTCTGGCTTTGTGGGTCAGCTCGCCTGCGAGCGCTCTGGTCGCAAGCAGTCGGAGCGCTCGCGAGCGAGCTGGCCTACGAAGGAACACGGCTTCGGCTCTTAACTCAACGGCCGTGGGCCGTTGGCCGGGCTCAACCGTCCAACGGCCGGTTCTACAACAAGCCAATCGCCCAAAAGCATCGGGCGATCGGTATAAGGCGCACGGTCGGCGCCCGGGGAAAGTTCGCGCCATTTGGCGATGGTGAACGGCTTGCCGTTCTGCCCTTGGGCGAGCGTTGAAATCCGTAGCGATTTGCTTCGAATCGACCGTGACGCCGACGGGCGTGTCGTCACCGCGGATCGTGCGCTTGAGCCCTCGTCGGGCTGCGCACCATCGGTGGCGACGTAGCCCCAGAAGTGAGCGTGGTGGAGGAGCACCGCGCTGTTGACCAACGAAGCGCTGCCAATGGTGCCGTGGATGGGGTGCGACTGACTGAGCCGTAGTCGCGCGCGGGAGGTTGATTGGACGGATTCTTTGCCAGGGCGCCAAGGATGGGGTGGAAACGATGGCAGTGAAGTGACGCGAGGCGTGAACGCGGGGCTGGAGTTGTCCGGGCTCAGTCATTTTTGGGATTGGCCTGTCGCACGTAGAGCGCGGCGGCTTGGGCGCGGCGCTTGACGTTCAGTTTCTCGAAGACGTTTACCAAATAATTCTTCACCGTGTTTTCGCTCAGCACGAGTTTCTCGCCCACTTGCTTGTTGGTGAGTCCTTCGGAAACCAAGGCGAGCACGCGGCGCTCTTGGTTCGAGAGCACACTGAGATCGGGACCGAGATCGACAGTGCCGCGATTGCGGATGAGCCGGAGCACGCGGGTCGTGACATCAGCGTCGAGAATGGAGCGGCCGGCGGCGACATCGTTCATCGCCTGAATGAGGCCCGCGGGATCGATCTCCTTCATGAGGTAGCCGTGGGCACCGGCGGTGACGGCGTCGTAGATCAACGCGTCGTTGGAAAAGGACGTGAGGATGATGACCCGAGTGCGCGGCAATTCGGCGAGTATTTTCTGGCACGCGTCGATGCCGGAACCGTCGGGTAGACGGATGTCGAGGAGCACAATGTCGGGTTTCGTGCGCAGACACTCGCTTACGGCCTCGGCCACGGTCGTCGCCTCAGCGACGACCTTCATCGGCGGATCGGACAGCGAGGAGAGGACGGTCTTGATGCCGAGGCGAACGAGCTGACTGTCGTCGACGAGCATAACTCTGAGCGGAGCGGCAATAGTGGCGGTCATGGTGGGGAAAAATAAGGCTGACGCGCGTGCCGTATCCCAATCGGGCGTTCACGTGGAGCCGAGCCCCCAACTCGCGCGCGCGTTGCGTGATGTTGGCCAGCCCACGGCCAGGATGCTCGGAGGTTTCGGGATCAAAGCCACCTCCATTGTTGGCGACCGCGAGAGGGGCGCGCAGCTTAGTTTCTTGCCACTGCGGCCGACGCAGGGCGTAGCGCGGTCAGCTTGACCGCGTTTCCGGCCCCGCACGGTCAGGCTGACCGTGCTACGCTGCGGCGCGCATCGTCTCCATTAAGCGGGTAAGAAAGTGAGATGCGCCCTCGGGATGGACGAAGACGTTTTGGCGCGTAGTCGAGACTTCGATGTGACGGGCGTCGCCGTGGCGCAGCGCGTTGCGCACCGCCTCGCGGATGACCTGCAGCGCAGGGACGCGTGGGCAAAGACAAAGACCGAGGCCGGCGGCGAGTTCGTCGTTCAATGCGGGCGTGGCGCGGCAGGACCGCATGTTTGGCACCGCATCGAGCTGGTCGGCGACCGCTTCTGACTGTCCCGGCCAGAGCTGTAAACGGGTATCCGGTTCACCGTAATCGCCAAGGCAAACTCCCCAAATTTGGTGTAACGGCCGGAGCCAAGACGTATTGGGTAGGAGTGGTGTCGGATTCTTTTACAGGTATGCGGTTTTGTTTAATGGATTTATAAGAGCAATTGAAACAAAGAGATGTGCCGTTACGATGGTGTGCTCACGTGGCCGGGGGGGGCGGGTATGGCGATAAATAGGCCTGAAAGCACCGTTCTAATGGCCTGAAAGACAGTAGCTGTCAGGTATTTTGACGTTTACGTAGTTACACGCTGGGGCGTTTTTTGGGTTTAGAGTATTAATGGTTTTTTAAAAACAAGTAAATCATGGTGATAAGTATGGGTGGTAGTATCTGGCATCTGCGCTGCATTCTCGTCATCACGTTAGAACGTAGTTCATCTCTCTGACCATAATTCACATGAAAATCATTCAATTGTCCAAACTCACCCGAACCGCGCTGTTTGCCGGTCTCAGCCTCGCCACGAGCGTGGCACCTTCGTTTGCCGCCTTAATCTCCTTCTCCGTCAGCGCAGGCGTCCAGCCGAGCAATGTTGGGACAATCACACTCACGGAGGTGAATGCCACGACCGTGAAGGTGTTGGTCGATTTGTTGCCGGGCTATGGTATCATGAACTCGGGCCAGCACTTGCCCTTTTCGTTTAATTTGGCTTCGGAATCAAACGTGTCCGTGAGCTTCATCACCCCTCCTAGCGGAACCTATGCCTTCGGGACATTTTCGCTGGACCTTGCTGGTGGCACTCAGTCTGGCTTTGGAACCTTTGGCGCTGCCTTGGTTAGCACGGCTGGGAACGGTTCCGGCAAGGCTTTCTATGGGGATTTGGAATTTAGCGTGATCCGAACGGGCGGACTTACGCTGAGCAGTTTCCTTGCAAATTCGGATGGATACTTTTTCGCCGCAGACCTTACCGATGGGAAGGACACCGGAGTTCAAGGTTGGAAAACTTCTAATTCTAATATCACTGTGCCTGATAGCGGAGCAACCTTGGCTCTCATGGGGTTGGCCCTTACCGGATTGGCTCTCGCACGTCGGTTTGCCTTCAAGAGCTAATACACCACTAGATTTCATTTCAGATGCAAAAAGCGCATGGCCATCCGGCCATGCGCTTTTTCGTTTTTAGAAAACAGGACTACGGCACCGTGACGGAGCGCACGAGGGGCTCGGCGTAGATGGCCGCATCGTAGGCCAGTCCGGGTGGCGGGGTGATGGTTTTGACGGTCCCGGTGATGGCGCCCGATTTCTTGGTGCGGCTGGAGGTGAAGACCACCTTGCCCGTGGAGTCGGTTTTCCCGCTCGTGGTGCTGTTGAGCGAGCCCGACCACGCCAACGTGACGGTCGCTCCCGCCACGGGTTGATCCAAGCGGTCGCGGATCAGAATCGTCGCGATGGCGTTGGTGCCGCTCTGGGTCTTCGTGGTGGCGAGGGTGTATTGGCGGAGGTCGACGTCGGTGTTGGTGTCGCCGGCCACACTGATGGAAACCGTGGCGGAAGCGGTGCCGCCGCGGTTGTCGGTCACCGTGAGCCGGGCGGTGTAGCTGCCCGGCGTCGCGTAGGTCTTGCTGGGCGAGGCAGTGCTTGAGGTGGTGCCGTCGCCAAAGGTCCAGGCGTAGGAAGCGATGCTGCCGTCGGGGTCCGATGAGCCGGCGCTGGAGAACGCAATCGCGAGCGGTCCCGCCCCGGAAGTGGCGTTGCTCGAGGCCACGGCGACGGGAAGTTGGTTCACCGACGCGGTCACAGTGATCACCACGCTGGCCGCGCCCAGTAAACCGTCGTTGTCGGTGACGGTGAGGGTGGCGTTGTAGGTGCCCGCGGTGTTGTAGGTGTAGCTGGGGTTGACGGCGGTCGAGGTGGCACCGTTGCCGAAGTCCCAGGCGTAAGCGACGATCGTGCCGTCGGCGTCGGTTGAATTTTGACCGGTGAAGGCCACCGTGAAGGCGGCAACTCCCGACGTGGTCGATGCGCTGGCGACCGCCTGCGGCGCCTGCTTGGCCGTGGTGTAAACAATCGTGCCGGTGATCAGATAATTTCCGACGCTGCCATAGTTGGTGTAGCCGGTGGTGTTGGGATCGCCGGCGCCGGTGCCGCTGATGCGGATGTAATAGGTGCCGGCGGCGAGTGTCGGCGTGAACCCGGCGTTCAAGTTGGTGATCGCGTTGGTCTGGAGGACCTGGCCGGCGGAGTTGAGCAGGTCGGCCTTGATATGGAGGTCAGGGGAGGGAGAGGGACTGACGATGCTCAACGCGATCGGACCGGCTCCGGTATCAAAACGGAAAAGGTCGATGTCCGTGCTTCGCTCGATGGTGCCGCCGTTCGCGACATTCGGGCCGCTTAGGAGCGTCGCAGTCGCGAGCGTGTTGCCATGGTCGTCACCGGCGAGTGGGGCGTAGGTGGCGATGACAGCGAAGTCATCCTGAGTGTTGGTCGCGTTGGCGTAGTCGCCTTTGCTGAACTGGACGATCGATTTGTAGTAGCCCACACCCATGATCGGCGCCCAATCGCCCTGACCATAATAATACTCACTAGGCGACGTGCCGCCAACGCCGTCGTGGTAGAGCCCGAGCGTGTGGCCGACCTCGTGTGAGACCGCTTCGGCGATGTATTTGTCGTAATTTCCGAGCTGGCCAGTGAACACCCAGCAGGGCGTGTCACTGTTCCAGTTGAATGAACCGATGTAGGCCGTGCCGCCGGCTCCCGTATTATACCAATTCGTCGGGCTGATCACGACG
>JANOAF010000438.1:0-7608 GCA_031411015.1 Opitutaceae bacterium
GGAGTCGCAAAACCCGCCGTCAGGCCCAGCGGCCCGGCCAAAATTCGCCATGCTTCATCCGCGTGTCCCGCAATTGCGTGCGCGAGGAGCGAGTCGGCCGCGGCAATCTCGAAGCGTCCCGCCCCACTTTGCACCATTACGGGGAGAGGCTCGGCCGCGAAGGCCGCGACAGACCACCCGAACAACACCAAACTCTGTCTCAAGCGCGACATGGGCGGCGCATCACACTCAAGCAGGGCTTCAAAATGATTGTCATCGCGAGGTGCGCGAAGCGCACCGTGGGGATCCAGCTGGATTGCTTCGTCGTCCCGCAGCACGGGACTCCTCGCCATGACAAAATTTGAAAACACGCCCTACAGCACGCGACCACCGCCGCACATCCGCTCACGGCATTTTCAGCCGCAGCATCTTATCCTCGACCGTCACGCTCGCGAGCTTGCCCCAGGAAGCGGCCACTTCGTCGGGAATTTTTTGCCCCAGCAATTTTTCGCGGGCATAGTCGGCGAGATACGGGACGCGATGCACCGGGCACGCGCCGACAAAGATCGTCGCCGGCTCGTAGGCAAACATGTCGCCGCGTTTCACAAAGGCCCCTTCCGACTGCACGACTATTTTTTGGCCAAGGCCCAATGCGTTCAGCGTCACCGGCACGCCCACCTGAAACTTGTCGCCTTGCAGGCGGAAATTCGGGGTGCCCGCGGTCAACCAATCCTCGTCCGCCTTCTCGCCGGGCTTCGCCGGCGCGGGGGTCGGTGCAGGTGTCGGTGCTTTCTGCGCCGGCGGAGTGCCAGGCTTCGCCGCCGCGGGCTTGGGCTTGCTAAATGCCACCGGCGGACCGGCGAGCACGTTGAGTTCATCCTCGGTCAGACTCACGGACTGGCCCTCAAGAAATGATTTCCGCTTCGCGGTCGCATTCCGCGCCTTGGCGCTATCACGCGAACCCTCGACAAAATAAACCGCCTTCGCATCCCGCTCCTCGTCCGCCGGCAGCACTTTCACGACGGTGACCGGCGCAAAGGCGAGCAGCACGACCCCGAGCACGGCACCGAGCGCCACGCTGAGCACCGCGCCGAAAATCACTTCAAACCAGCTTGGTCCATTTTCCCCGGTATTATTTCGCCTGATCATAGTGGGAGTTATTTTTTGTCGCCGCCCGGCTTTGATTTTGCAGCGGGCGCGGCCGTCGGTTTGGTTTCGGTGGACGCGGAGGATTTGGTTTCGGAAGACTTGGACTCGCCACCGCCGTCAGGTTTGCCGCTGCTCTTGTTCTTATAGTCCGTGATATAGAATCCCGTGCCTTTGAAAATAAGTCCGGCCCCGCCGCCCACGAGGCGTTTCAGCCCGGCTTTTTTGCATTTCGGACATTTCTTGAGCACGGCGGCGCTCATCGACTGAAAATGTTCGAATTCGTGTCCACATTTCTGGCAGGCATACTCGTAGGTCGGCATATCGTAATCGGCGAGGTTATGGGTGCGGCTCCGGGGGTTGGCGAGTGCGGATTGGGCCGCACACAAGTTCGCAAATTTTTTCTTTGATGGCCGCGGCGAACGCGGCGCTACTGCCACGCCACCGATGGACTTTCCCGCCGAGCTCAAGCGTCACGTCGCCCGCGTCGAACACGGCCTCGACCAATTCGTGCCGCGTGCCAACACCCGCCCCGCCCGCCTGCACACCGCGATGCGTTACAGCCTCGAAGCCGGCGGCAAACGCCTCCGGCCCGTCCTCGTGCTGGCCGCCGCGGAACTCTTCACGGGCAACACTCTCCCAACGGCGTCGAGCGGTTCGGTTCGGCAATCCGCAATCCGAAATCCAAAATCCGAAATTCCCGACGCCCTTGCCGCCGCCGTCGCCGTCGAATGCATCCACACCTACTCGCTCATCCACGACGATCTCCCGTGCATGGACAACGACGACCTGCGCCGCGGTCGCCCCACGTCGCACAAACAATTCGACGAAGCGACCGCCCTCCTGGCCGGCGATGCGTTGCTCACTCACGCGTTCGCGCTCCTCGCCGAAAACTATTCCGGTCCCCTCGCCGCCGCCCTCGTCCGCGAACTCGCCGCGGCCGCCGGTAGCCGCCGCCTCATTGGCGGCCAGATGGAAGACCTGCTCGCGGAAAAGAAATCCGACGCCACGCCCGACGAGCTTGAATTCATCCATCTCAACAAAACCGCCGCGATGATCGAAGCCTCCCTCGCAATGGGCGGCCTCATCGGCGCCCATTCGACAGGCTCAGGGCAAGGCGCGGGCGAAACTGAAGTTGCGACCCTGCGCCAAGCCGGACGCCACCTCGGTCTGGCGTTTCAAATCATCGACGACATCCTCGACGCCACCGCCGACACTGCGACCCTAGGGAAAACCGCCGGCAAGGACGCGAAGGCGGGGAAGACCACGTTTGTCAAGGTGCACGGGCTAGAAGCGTCGCGGCGAATGGCCAATGAGCACACGGACGCAGCACGCGAGGCGCTCAGCGGGCTGTCTCGGGACAAAACGTTTCTCACTACGCTCGTTGCAACCATGGCAGACCGGAGCAGTTAATCCGACCGGGAGCGCGGGCGTCCCGTCCGCTCCTATCCCATTGCTGGCGGGACGCCCGTGCTCCCACTTAGCTTATACTCCACCGACTCGCGCAACGCCTCCCAGCTCGCGTCAATGATATTATCGCTCACACCGACGGTGCCCCAGATGCGGTGGCCATCACCGCTCTCGATCAGCACGCGCGTGCGCGATCCGGCCCCACTGTTACCCTCAAGGATGCGGACCTTGAAATCGCGCAGCTTCACGTCGCGAATTTGCGGGTAAGTTTTCTCCAGCGCGAGGCGCAGCGCCTTGTCGAGTGCGCCGATGGGACCAGCGTCCTCGGCCACGGTGTGAACCGCTTCGCCGTTCACCTTGAGCTTCACCGTCGCCTCGGCCCACAGCTCGGCACCGTGCCGCTCGATAATCACGCGGTAATTCTCGACCGTGAAAAACGTCTGTTGCTGCCCGAGGTGGCGCGCGACGAGCAGCCGGAACGACGCGTCGGCCGCCTCGTATTCGTAGCCGCGAAATTCCCGCTCCTTCAGTTCCTCGATCAGACCCTTCATCTCGGGACGCTTCTCGTCGAGTTCGAGGCCGAGCTCCTTCGCCTTCAGCGCGAGACTCGAGCGGCCCGCCATGTCGGAGACGAGCACGCGGGTGCGATTACCCACAAGCGAAGGATCGATGTGCTCATAGCTGCGCGCAACTTTCTGCGCGGCGTTGGCGTGCAGACCTCCCTTGTGGGCAAACGCCGACTGCCCCACGAACGGTGCCTTCGGGTCGGGCCGCAGATTCGCGAGTTCGTCGAAAAACAGCGAGAGGTCGCGGAGCTGGGCGAGATTCGCCGCGCAGTGTGCGGTGCGCCCCATCTTCAAAAACAAATTCGGGAGCACCGTCGTGATATTGGCGTTGCCGACGCGTTCACCGTAGCCGTTGGCCGTGCCCTGCACGAGCGTCGCACCAGCGGTGACGCCCGCAAGGGTGAGCGCGACGCCGAGGCCGCTGTCGTTGTGGCAATGCACGCCGACCTTGCTGCCGCCGAATTCTTTCACCGCCCGCGCCACGATATCCTTGAACTCGTCGACGAGCGTGCCGCCGTTGGTGTCGCAGAGGGAAAGGTTGCTCGCGCCGCCGCGCAACGCCGCGGCCAGTGTTTTCAGCGCGTAATCCGGATCGGATTTGTAGCCGTCGAAAAAATGCTCGGCATCGTAGATCACCTCGCGGCCTTGGCTCACGAGGTAGCGCGTCGAGTCCTCGATCATCGCGAGATTCTCCTCGAGCGTGGTCTTCAGGATTTCGGTGACGTGGAGCGTCCACGTCTTGCCGACGATGGTCAGCACCGGCATCTCGCTCTCGATCAAAGTGCGGAGTTGCAGATCCTCGGCTGGTTTCACGCCGGCGCGCCGCGTGGAGCCGAATGCGGCGAGCTTCGCGTGCTTGAGCTTCAGTTTCTTCGCCTCGGCGAAGAAGCTGATGTCGCGCGGATTCGAGCCCGGAAAGCCGCCCTCGATGTAGTCCACGCCGAAGGCATCGAGTCGCTCCGCAATCAGGAGCTTGTCCGTGACCGAGAAGCTGATGCCTTCGCCTTGCGTGCCGTCGCGCAGGGTCGTGTCGTAGATTTTCACTGCGTTGCTCATGCGAAAGGAGAAGCGTTGCGGCCGGGTTTGCCGCTGGCAAGGGAGCTTTTGAACCGGTGACGCACTTTGGTGCTAGTCGGACAGGCGGCGATTCGGCAACCTGACGCCGACCTGACCCACTGTTTCGCGCCGACCACTTTGGCTGCGAAAAACATCCGCTCCCCATGACCAACCCCATGCGCCTCCTCCCTGCACTCCTGCTCTTGCCGAGCTTTGTGCTAGCCCAAGCTGTCACTTCCCCGCCGCCCACCCCGACCCGCAGCGCCACTGCGGATGAAGCGATCAAGCTCTCGCCGTTCGAGGTCACGTCCGAAAAGGACAACGGTTTCGCCGCCGCGAGTTCGCTCGCGGGGGGCCGCCTCGCCGGTGATCTGCGCGACACCCCGGTCGCCTATTCCGTCATCACCCGCGACTTCATCGACGCCCTCGGCATCACCGACCTCCAGACTGCGGCCGAATGGGCCACGAGCAGCACGCTCAACGTCGACAACGGCATGCAGAATTTTTTCTCCGCGCCCATCAACTACACGATTCGCGGGGCCGCGGCCGGCCGGCCGCAGCGAAATTTTTTCCCGCAGTTCAACAACGGCGACAGCTACAACCTTGAGCGCTACGATTTCGGCCGCGGTCCCAACTCCATTCTCTTCGGCAACGGTTCGCTCAGCGGCGTCAGCTCCTCGACTACCAAGCGCGCGCAAACCAATCGCCCGGCCGAGAGCGTGCAGCTCAGCGTCGGGTCGTGGCGCAATTATCGCGCGACCATCGACGTCAACCAACCGATCAATGAAAAGCTCGCGGCGCGCGCTTCGGCCGTCTGGGGCGACAGCAGCGGCTGGCGGCTGAAGGACTTCGACAAGCGCAAGGCCGTCACGCTCACCACCACCTATCGCCCGTGGCGCAACGCCGAGCTGCGCGTCGAGGGTGAGTATGGTCTCAACTCCCGCCAGTCGGGCTTCACCACGCTCGACGATCGTCTCTCGGGCTGGGATGGCCGCACCGTTTACAACTCCGTCGCCGCCGCGACCACGCTCCCCGGCAACGCCAACGCCCTCGGCATCGGCCGCCGCGGTGCAAATTATTACGTGATCGATCCCGTCGCGACCAACCTCGCGATCATGAATTATCAAAACGACCCGATCACGCTGGCGGGCGGCGCCAGCACCACGACCCCAATCGCAGGTTTTCTGCAAGGCAGCCTGCCCTCCTTTGCGAGCAACGGCGCGACTTTCCTCCACGCCGTGGATATCCCGAACAACCGCTTCGCCACCGCAGTCGCCAATTCCTTTTTCCGCCCGCCGTCCGAAGAATTCACCATCTCGCCCGACGCCCCGATCCTCGCGCAGCGCTTTAAGGATCTGCAGGTCACGTTCAATCAGCGCCTGGGCAATTTCCACTTCGAGGTCGCCGGCGATTTCAACCGCGCGCGGGCCAAGATCAACGGCGAGCAGAACCGCAGTAGCAACGACACCTACATCGACATCAACCAGGTGCTCCCCAGCGGCGCGCCCAACCCGAACTTCAAGCAGGCTTACGGCGACGGCCAGCTCATGCGGGCCAATCGAAAATACGACTACAACAATTTGCGCGGTGCCGCCGCCTACGTGCTCAACACCCGCTTCGGCAACTTCGCCTTCAATACCCTCGGCGGCATCAACCGCGGCGAGGAAGATCAGGACTACCGCTACCTCAGCGTCGCGCAGGGCACCGACCATCGCCTCTGGGGTTTCCTCTCGTCGCCCGCCACGCAAAACGTCCGCGTGCGCCGCTACTGGAATCAATTCAGCCGCCCCATCCCCGATCCGTCGGGCTCCCCGATCAAATATTTTGATCCCAACACCAACACGGCGACGACTATCCAGCCGATGTGGGCCGTGGATATTTCCCGCCGCGACACGGAGCGCATCGACAGCTCGAAGTTCAAATACCTCCTCGGTTCGGTAAACGCGAAGTTCTTCAACAACCGACTCATCGTCCTCGGCGCCGTGCGCAAGGACTCGTATTTTTTCCGCACCGTCCAGCAAATCGACAAGGGTGACTACCCGCTGAACTGGGACGGCCTCACCCGCATCATGCGCTCCAGCGCACCCGCGGACTTCGCGACACTCACCTATCGGGCGCGCGATGCCGGCGGCAACCCCATCGGCCCCGCGCAGGAAGCCGCCATTCGCCCGCGCCTCGCCCCGAACGGCGACCGCGATCCGCTCTACGCCAACGATCGCTTCAAGGATGACTACAACCCATCTCCCGTCCAAGGCAGTCAGGTCACTCGGTCTGTCGGCTCCGTCTTACACCTCGCAAGCTGGTTCAATCCCTCGATCAACTTCGCCGAAACATTCAATCCGCCCGGCGGCATCGTGCGTATCGACGGCCGCCAGCTCGAGCCCACCGTTTCCAACGGCACCGACTACGGCCTCCGCATGGAACTCTTCCAAAACAAACTGAACCTCAACTTCACCTACTACCAAACCAACGAAATCAACGGCGCGATTTCGCAGGATGGACCGAACTTCTTCACTACGCTCTATCAGGCCAACGTCGTCGGCGATCAAAGCTCCATCGGCCGCAACCGACGCGGCGCCGGCGATCTCCCCGCGCAGTATCGCGACATCCGCACCCGCTCGGGCAATGGCTTTGAAATCGAAGTCGTCTACAATCCGTCACGCGCGTTTCGCCTCACCGGCAGCCTGAGCTTCCCGAAAGTTTTCGAGTCGAACCTCTATCCCGATGTCACGGCCTACATCGACAAGAACATGCCGCTGTTCCGGCAGATCGCCACCGACGCCGGCGTCCTCATCGACGCCAACGACGTCGCGAGCGTCGATCTCTCGATCCCGATCAACACGCGCTCTCCCGATGCCACCAACGCCACCAACGCGTTCAACAACATCGTCGCCTTCCGCCAGAACGTCGTCTCCGGCAAGCGCCGCAGCCAGGACCAGCCGCTCCTCAATCTCTTCGGCGACTACACGTTTCAACGCACCTTGCTCAAGGGCCTGCGCATCGGTGCGGGCGTGCGGTGGCGCGACAAACAGATCATCGGCTCGCGCGGTGCCGACACCATCGCCGATCCCGCGAATCCGACCCGTGCGATCGACGACCCCAAGGTCGACGCCTACACGCCCGTCTACACGCCCAACGACTACTACATCGTCACCGGCACGATGAGCTACACATGGCGCTTCAAGAATCGCCGCGAGATTCAGGCCAATCTCGTGATCAACAATCTCCTCAACGACCGCGGCCCGCAGTATTCCTCCATCGCGCAAACCGCCTCCGCCCTGCGCCCGAAAGGCGGAGACTACACGAGCCCCGCCCGCGAGACCGTCCCTCTCACATTCGCACTGAAGCAGCCCATCAGCTACAATCTCCAGCTCACGCTGAAGATGTAGTCCATCGTAACGGCGGACGTCCCTGCCCGCCGAGGTTTGGCCGAACGCCCTGAACCGGCGGG
>JANOAF010000439.1:0-16656 GCA_031411015.1 Opitutaceae bacterium
GTGGTTTGCCGGCGGCGGCGTGAAAGCCGGCCACACCATCGGCGCGACCGACGAGACCGGCATGGAAGCCGTCGACTGCATCCACCATGTGCGCGACGTCCACGTCACGCTCCTCCGCCTCCTCGGCCTCGACGACAACAAACTCACCTTCTACCACGCCGGCCGCTTCAAACAGCTCAGCCAGTTCGGCGGGACGGTCATCAAGGAACTGATCGCGTGAATGCGTTTTTTTTGACGTGCGACCGCAGCATGCTGCTCCCAACTGGGGCGGGTCTCTGACCCGCCCTACTCCAAGCTTCATTCAGCACCTTCACTCTTCATGAAACGCTCTCTCCGCTCCGCATTCTTCCTCGCCTCGCTCGCCGCCCATGGCGCCACGCCTGCATCACCGCCGAACATCCTCCTCGTCGTCGCCGACCAGTGGCGCGCCCAAGCTTTCGGCTACGCGGGCGATCCCAATGTGCGGACGCCGCACTTCGATCGGTTTGAGCGCGAAAGCGTGCATTTCACGCAGGCGGTTTCCGGGATGCCGGTCTGCACTCCGATGCGCGCGACGCTCCTCACGGGGCAGCGACCGATGACGCACGGGCTTTTTCTCAACGACGTGCCGCTTGGGACCAGCGCCGTCACGCTGCCGAAGGAACTCAAGGCCGTCGGCTACGCCACCGGCATGATCGGCAAGTGGCACATCGACGGCCACGGCCGCTCCAACTACATCCCGCCGGAGCGTCGCCAGGGTTACGACTACTGGAAAGTCCTTGAGTGCACGCACGCCTATAACAATTCGCCTTATTACGCCGACGGGCCGGAGAAACTCAAATGGGAGGGCTACGATGCACAGGCCCAGACGCGCGACGCGCAGCGTTACCTCCGCGACCACGCGAAGGCCTCGCCGGCGAAACCGTTTCTGCTGCAACTCGCATGGGGCCCGCCGCACAACCCCTACGAGACCGCGCCGGAAAAATACCGCGCGATGTATGATCCCGCAAAGATCCAGCTCCGCTCCAACGTCCCGCCCTCGCACGCCGTGCCCACGCGCGCCGCGCTCGCCGGCTACTACGCGCACTGCACGGCGCTCGACGACTGCTTCGCCGACCTCCTGCGCACGCTCGACGAAACCGGCCTCGCGGCCAACACCATCGTCGTCTTTACCTCCGATCACGGCGACATGATTGGCTCGCAGGCGCAGCAGCGGAAGCAGCGCCCGTGGGAGGAATCGGTGCGGGTGCCGATGCTCTGGCGTTTGCCGAAATCGCTTGGCATCGCCCCGCACCGCACCGCCGCGACCCTCAACACCGAGGACATCATGCCCACGCTCCTCGCGCTGGTTGGCCGGCCGATTCCGAAAAGCGTCGAGGGCCTCGACTTCACCGCCCACCTGCGCGGTGGTGCCGATCCTTCGGGCGGTGCGACGATCATCCGCTGCGTCTCGCCCTTCGGTGAATTTCAACGCGACAACGGCGGCAAAGAATACCGCCAGGTCCGCACCGCGCGCTACAGCTACGTGCGCGATCTGGCCGGCCCGTGGCTGCTCTACGATCACGAGCGCGATCCATTTGAGTTGGACAACCTCATCGGCAAACCCGAACACGCGAAACTCCAAGCCGAACTCGACGCGCGCCTGAACAAAAAACTCACCGATCACCGCGACGAGTTTCTCCCTGGCCCCGCCTACATCGCGAAGTGGGGCTACAAGGTCGCGCCCAACGGCACGGTGCCTTACACGAACTGAGGACGGTGGCGTGTTTTCAAAATAGGATTCACGTCGGATCGGATTGAGGTAGGTCAGCTCGCTTGCGAACGCTCCGACTGTTTCCGACCAGAGCGCTCGCAAGCGAGCTGGCCTACGAAGAAATATCTCCTCGGACCTTAACTCAACCGCAGGGGCCAGCGGCCGAGCCTACGACCGTAACGCGAAAGGACGTTGGTATTGCCTCGATCGCGATTATTTGGCGATCGATCCGGGCCGGGTTTGCGGCCCTGTGCGTTGCGCAGGTTTTTTCGTGTGGTTTAGAATTTTGTGGCGGTCCGGCGCGTGCACGGCGAAGGGCGCAGTCGAGTGATCCTCGCGGCGCGGTTGCAGCAGTTTGGCGACGAGGCCGGTCCAGCCGGTCTGGTGTGACGCGCCGACGCCGCGGCCGGTGTCGCCGTGGAAATACTCGTGGAAGAGCACGAGATCCTTGAAGTGCGGGTCACCGGAAAGCTTGGCGTGGTATTTCAGCACGGGGCGCTCGCCGGTCTCGTCCTTGAGAAAGAGCGTGGTCAATCGGCGCGAGAGTTCGGCGGCGATTTCCGCGATGGTGAGGAAATTCCCCGAGCCCGTGGGGCACTCGACCTTAAAGTCGTCGCCGTAGTAGTGGTGAAACTTTTGCAGCGATTCGATGAGGAGAAAATTCACCGGCATCCAGATCGGGCCGCGCCAGTTGGAGTTACCGCCGAAAAGTCCGGAGGTGGATTCGGCGGGTTCGTAGCGCACGCCGACGTGCACGTCGCCCGCGTGATATTCGTAGGGATGATTGAGGTGCTGGCGCGAGATGGCGCGCACGCCGTAGGGCGAGAGAAATTCCGTCTCGTCGAGCATCCGGCGGAGGAGGCACTTCATGCGATGGCCGCGCAGCAGCGAGAGGAGATTGCGCTGACCTGCTCCGGTGTCGCTCCAGCGCGAAACGAGCTTCGCGAGATCGGGCCGGTGGCTGAGGATCCATTCGAGGCGCTGTTTGAATTCCGGCAGCTCGTTGAGCAGCGCGGGATCGAGCACCTCGACGGCGAAGAGCGGGATGAGGCCGACCATTGAGCGGATGCGCAGAGCGCGCGACTGGCCATCGGGCGTGTTGAGCACGTCGTAGTAAAATTCGTCCTCCTCGTTCCAAAGGCCGATGCCCTCGTCGCCAATGTTGTTCATCGCCTCCGCGATGTGCAGGAAGTGTTCGAAGAACTTCGACGCGATGTCTTCATAGACGTGGTTGTGCCGCGCGAGCTCGATCGCGATGCGCATGAGGTTGAGCGAATACATCGCCATCCAGCTCGTGCCGTCGGCTTGGTTGATGTGCCCGCCCGTCGGCAGCGGCGCGCTGCGATCGAAGACGCCGATGTTATCGAGGCCGAGGAAGCCGCCCTGGAAAATGTTGCGGCCCTGCGCGTCCTTGCGGTTCACCCACCAGGTGAAGTTGAGCATCAGCTTGTGGAAGACGCGCTCGAGAAACGCGAGGTCGCCCACGCCGCCGCGCTGCTTGCGGTCCATCTGGAAAACGCGCCAGGTGGCCCACGCGTGCACCGGTGGGTTCACGTCGCCGAACGCCCACTCATAGGCGGGGAGTTGCCCGTTCGGGTGCATATACCACTCGCGCGTGAGGAGCACGAGTTGGTCCTTGGCAAAGTGCGAATCGATCATCGCGAGCGGGATGCAATGGAATGCGAGGTCCCACGCGGCATACCACGGGTATTCCCACTTGTCGGGCATCGAGATGATGTCGGCGTTGTTCAGGTGGAGCCACTCGCGGTTGCGCCCGTGCTTGCGGTCCGGTGGTGGTGGCGGCTGCGCAGGGTCGCCCGCGATCCATTCGGCCACGTCGTAATAAAAAAACTGCTTCGACCAAATCATCCCGGCGAGCGCCTGCCGTTGCACGAGCCGCGCGTCGACATCGGTGAGACCGTGCTGAAGGTGCGCGTAGAAGGCGTCGGCCTCGGCGAGGCGCGCGGTGAAGATGGCGTCGAAGTCGGTGAACGCATCGGCGCGTTTTTTCTTAACGGTGGCCGTGGCCACCGCGGGCCGGAGGCGCACGCGCACGGAGGCGCTGCCGCCGGCGGGCACGTGGAGCACGTAGTGCGCGGCGGCCTTGGTGCCAGTGCGGGCGGGATTCACCGCGTCGCGCCGGCCGTTGACGACGCAGTCGTTGATCCCGTCTTTGAAAAATCCCTTGGCGTCGGCGAAGCCCTGAATGCGGTGGGCGTTGGTGTCGTTTTCGCAGAAGAGCAATTCGGGCGCACCTTCGGCGTCGAAGTGAAATTCGCCGAGTTCGGCGTGGCTTGCGCGGATTGTCGTGTCGCTGACCGCGGCGAGCGCGGGGCGCGTGGAGCCCGGCTTCCACGACCAGGTGTTGCGGAACCAGAGTTGGGGCAGCACGTGCAGCGTCGCGGCCTCCGGCCCGCGATTGTGCACCGTGATCTTCATCAGGAGATCATCGGGCGCGGCCTTGGCGTATTCGATCACGACATCGTGGTAGCGATTGTCGTCGAAGATCCCAGTGTCGAGCAGCTCGAACTCGGGGCGCTCCTTGCCGGCACGGCGATTTTCTTCGACGAGTTGCGCGTAGGGAAACTCGCGCTGCGGATATTTGTAGATCTGCTTCAGCCACGAGTGCGTGGGCGTGGCGTCGACGTAGTAGTAGAGTTCCTTGGCGTCTTCGCCGTGGTTGCCCTCGCTGTTGGTCAGGCCGAAGAGGCGCTCTTTGAGAATCGGGTCGCGGCCGTTCCAGAGCGCGACGGAGAGACATAGCCGGGCCTGATCATCGCTGACACCGGCGAGGCCATCCTCACCCCAGCGGTAGGCGCGGCTGCGCGCGTGGTCGTGCGGAAAGTATTCCCAGGCGTTGCCGTGCGGCGAATAATCCTCGCGCACGGTGCCCCACTGGCGCTCGGAAAGATACGGGCCCCAGCGGCGCCATGCTTCGCGGCCGGCATCGGCAGCGGCAAGACGCTGGCCTTCGAGGGTGGGGGCGGGAGGCACGGGGTTGGTCATTTCGTGGGTAGCTGGGGGATTGTTTTCGGTTCCTGCAGAAGGATCGTCAGTCGAATCAACTCGCCGAGCGACCACGCCTGCCACGGGCAGCCGCGGGGCGTGTGGGGCGGATCGCCATCGCCAATTTCGGAGATATGGCCGACCCCGGCCGCCGCGAAATGTTCGTGCAGCGGCGTGATAAAACGGGTGCGCGCCTCAGCGCGTGTGGCAGGAGTCGAGCCGTGAACGTTGAGCCACGCCTCGACAAACGCTCCGATGAGCCACGGCCAGACTGTGCCCTGATGATAGGCGCCATCCCGTGCGATGACTCCGCCGTCGCAGTGCGGGCGATAGGCCGCGTCCTGGGGCGAGAGCGTGCGCAGCCCGAGGGGCGTGAGCAGATGGCGCTCGACGCACTCGACCACGCGCGCGGCGCGATCGCGGTCGAGCAGCGTGAAGGGCAGTCCGCCCGCGGCGAAGATCTGATTCGGCCGGATGCTCGCATCGACGCGACCGCGTTCGTGGTCGACGTCGATCACGTCGTAGAGGCAGCCGAGCTCCTCGTTCCAGAAGCGCGCGCGAAACGACGCGAGCCCGCGCGCGAGCACCGGCTGCCACTTTTCGGGAGCGAGCGCCGCCGCGATGTGAAGCGCGTTGAGCCAGAGGGCCTGCACCTCGACGGGTTTCCCGATGCGCGGCGTCACGACCCAGTCGCCGACTTTCGCGTCCATCCAAGTGAGCTGCACGCCGGGCTCGCCGCAGGCGATCAGTCCGTCGACATCCATCTTGATTCGGTGCCGCGTGCCGCGGGCGTAGCCTGCGACAATCGCATTGATGGCCGCGTGGAGAAGGTCGCGGTCTCCGGAGGGAATTTGAAAACGTTCGCGCTCTGCGGTGGCGAGAAACTCGTGCGCCGTGACGACGAACCACAACGACGCATCGACCGAGTTGAACTCCGGTTGCTCGCCGTGATCCGGGAAACGATTCGGCACCATTCCCTCCGAAATCGCTCCGGCCCACGAGCGGAGAATGCCTTGCGCATCAGCGAGCCGGCCGGTCGCGAGGCAAAGACCGCGCAAAGAAATAAAAGTGTCCCGGCCCCAGTCGGTGAACCACGGGTAACCCGCGACGATCGTTTGGGCCGCGCCCTTCGCCACAATGTAGGCATCAGCGGCGCGGTGCAGCGGGGATTGAAAGACCGCGCGGCGCTCCCGTTCGCGCTGCGCCAGCGCGGCGGCGGTCGCGAGAATTGACTGCGATTCGGTCTTCAACTCCGCCAGCGCGGAGTCGTCCGCGAAAACCAGCGCGGCTTCGCGCGCGGAGAGATCCCATGAGAACGAGCCCGGGCTCGCGAGGTCCTCGGTGTCGTCGAGCCCGCGCGCGCTCTCCTCGGCATAGAGGAAGTTCCGATACCATTGGGGTTCGTGCGTGTAGCGGCCGTTGGTCAGCGCGTGAATCGCCGGCACGCCGTCGTAGAGTCGCCACGTGGCCTGTTCGCCCAGAATCTCCGCGTCGAAACGCAACGCGTCGTTCTGGTGGTGGAGGGAGTGATAATCTCGGTTCGAGAGAAACGGCCGCGCGCGCAGCGTGACGCCGGGCTTCGTAGTCAGCTGTTGCCAGCGGACGACGGTGGCCCGCCGGCCCTTCGGCACAAAAATTTCCTGCGCGATGCGCGTGCCATCCGGAAACTCAAACTCCCAGCGCGGCCACGGCTCGATGGTGAATGACCTGAGGTGGGCCGCGGCATCGGGCGCGAGGACCCCGGGTTGGTAATTTTGCGAGCTGAGTGCGAAGGTTCCGCCCGGAGTTTCGACGAACGCATCGAGCCCATTGACGAGCACGCGTCGTCCGGTCGGCCCGAGTTCACTCGTGAGCAACAGCGCATGGTAGCGGCGCGTGCGGGTGCCCGCAACCGTGCCCGAGGCGAAACCGCCGAGGCCGTCGGGCTCCAGCCATTCGTGCTGCGTGGTCATTCAGGGAGAGGGGGGGTGTTGCGCGGTTGGAAACCGATCGCGCGGTGGCTGCGAATGCGCCGCAGGATGACTACGGCGCATCCGCGTGTGAACTATCTATCAATTTCAGGAATCCGCCACTCCGTGGTAATCACGCCTGCGACTCCGAACGCCCCTTATTTTTGCAGGAAGACGAATGCGCCCCGCTTGTTCACGATCGCGAGGTCGGGTTTGCCGTCGCCATTGATGTCGCCGACGGGAAATTGGCAGCCGACGCCAGAATCGTTGTCGATGAGATGCGGCGTGTAGGTGACGCTGCCGTCCGCGCCGCGCGCGAGGCGGAACCAGTAAAGCACGGCCGCGCCGGTGGGATCGGGGTCGCCCTTGTCGCCGTGCGCCCAGTGGCGCTTGCCAGTCACGATATCGAGCAGGCCGTCGCCATCGATGTCGGCGAGCATGACCGCATGGGGCTGCGAGAATTGCACGCCGCCCAATTTTTCCTCGGGCTTCGCGCTCGTGATCGCGTGTTCGACAAACGAGATCGCGCCGGCGGCGGCGCGCACCTGTTCGAACCAACTCAGGCCGTAGCCGTGGGCCACGAGGCTCGTGACGACGTCGGGTTTGCCGTCGCCGTTCACATCGTAGACATACATCTGGGCGCCGCCGGTGCCGAAGGCCTGCGGGTGAAATTTCCACACCGGATCGCCGGCGAGACTGGCCGGCTGCTCCCACCAACCGGCGGCCTCAAGTAGATCCTGCCGGCCGTCGCCGTTGAGGTCGCCGATGCCGATGCCGTGGGTGTAGCGCTGGTATTTGCCCGGCGGCGTGACGGCGTGAAACGTCCACGCGGCCTTCGGATTTTTAGGATCGCGGGTCATATAGCCGAGCCGGCCGCCGCTGCCGGCGATGATGTCCTTGCGGCCATCGCCATCGATGTCGGCAAAGCCGGGCGACTCGGTGTCCACGCTGAAGTGGGCGAGGTGCTGCGCCCAATCACCGGGTTTGCCCGCGCCCGGATTTTCAAACCAGAACGCCTCCTTGCCCGGCCAGCCGATGACGAGAATGTCGGGGCGGCCGTCGCCGTTGAAGTCGTCGGTATAGGTGAGAAAATTGTTCGAGTAGGACAGCTTGTCGAAGGCGTGCGGCGAGCGATAGACCGGGGCTTTCTTGAAATCGGGTCCGGCGTAAATGCGCGGCCCGGCGACGATGTCCATTTTTCCGTCGCCATTGAAGTCGGCAATCGTGCCGCCCTCGGCGGTGAAGAGCGTGTCGATTTGCTGCTTGGAAAAGGAAATCGCGGCGGGATCGGCGGCGAAGGCGAGGGGAGCGGCGACGAGTGAGAGTGCGAGGACGAGCAGGGAACGGGGTGGCATGATGCGTATGACCTAGCCGCGCGCCGCGCCGGGGAGAAGCGGAATCGCGACTGAACCGGCAAACTTCGCGGGACGGCGTGGGTCCTACGCGCCGGCGCGACGCGCCGCTTGCACGCGGCGCGCGAATCCCGGACGCTGCGTTCGTGCTTCCCCTCAATCTGCTTCGCCTTCCCGTCGGCCTCGTGGTTTGCCTCGCCGGTATCTTTGTTTCCCGCGCCGCCGTTCCGCCAGGGGCCGCGCTCGCCGCGCCCCGCGCACCGTGGATCACCTCCGCGATCGCGGGTTCGCCCGAGGCGCCGGCGCCGTATCGCGTCGAGCGCGCGTATCCTGCGCTTACGTTTGCGCAGCCGCTCGAGATCGCCGTGCTGCCCGGCACCGACCGGCTCGTCGTCGTCGAACTCGGCGGCAAGCTCCGCTCGTTTCGCGCGGGCGATCAATCGGTCGCTGAGACCGATCTTTTCGGCGACGTCGCGCGCTTTGACCGCGAACTCACCGAGGCCTACGCGATCACGTTTCACCCGAAGTTTGCCGAGAACCGCCATGCCTACGTGCTCGCGCTCGCCAAGACCCCGGGCGTGAAAAACCGCGAGGACGGCACGCGCATCATCCGCTTCAACGTCACCGCCGATCCGATCCCGCGCCTCGATCACTCCTCCGGGCGCGTGATCATCACGTGGCTGCAAGGCGGGCACAATGGCGGCAACCTGCGCTTTGGCCCCGACGGGATGCTCTACTTCGGCGCGGGCGATGCCGGCCCCGCGGAGCCGCCCGATCCGTTGGTCACCGGGCAGGATATCTCCGATCTGCTCGCGAGCATCATGCGCATCGATGTGGACCGCGCCGATCCCGGCCTCGCCTACGCGATCCCGCGCGACAATCCATTCGTCGGCCTGCCGAAGGCGCGTGGCGAAGTCTGGGCCTACGGCCTGCGCAACCCGTGGCGCCTCGCGTTCGATCCGAAGTCCGGCGAACTCTACGCGGGCGATGTCGGCTGGCAGCTCTGGGAAATGATCCAGCGGGTCCGGCGCGGCGGCAACTACGGTTGGAGTCTCACCGAGGGTAGCCGGCAGGATGTGCGGCCCGATCGGCTCGTCGGCCCGTCGCCCGTGCTGCCGCCGCTGGTTGCCCATTCGCATGAGGAGGCGGCGAGCGTGACCGGCGGCGATTTTTACCACGGCGAGAAACTCCCCGATCTCCGCGGTGCCTACCTCTACGGCGACTGGCAGACCGGCATTTTCTGGTCGCTCCGCGCCGAGGGCGATCGCGTGACGGAGCAGCGCGAGCTCTGCCGCACGACGCTCTCGCCCGTGGGTTTCGGCGTCGAGCGCGACGGCGAAATCCTCATCTGCGACTACGCTGCGGGCGGACTCTGGCGGCTCGCGAAAAATTCCGCCGCGGGCGCACTGGCGAAGTTCCCGCGCCAGCTCAGCGAGACCGGGCTCTTCCGCGACACGGCGAAACAAATGCCCGCTGCTGGCGTGGTGCCCTACGAAATCAACGCCCCACGCTGGGCTGACGACGCGGCGGGCGAGCGCTGGGTCGCGTTTCCCGGTGAGGGCCGGGTCGCGATCGCGACGCGCCCGCTCGGCGTGATGCCGATCGGCCGCTGGGTTTATCCCGACGGCGCGGTGTTCGCGAAGACCTACACGCTGGAGACCGAGCGCGGCAACCCCGCCACGCGCCGTCGCATCGAGACGCAGATCCTCCACCACGACCGCCAGCAGTGGGCCGCCTACTCCTACCGCTGGAACGAGGCGCAGACCGACGCCGAACTCGTGCCCGCCCGCGGCGACGAGGTGTCACTGGAAATCCGTGACGCCACCGCGCCCGGCGGCGGCCGGCGGCAGACGTGGCGTTTCTTCAGCCGCGCCGAGTGCCTGCGCTGCCACAACCAGACGGTGAATTTCACGCCCGGCTTCAACGCCCTCCAGCTCGATCGCCCCGTGCCGGCCGCAGCCGGCCGCCAGCTCGATGCGCTGCATGCCGCCGGCCTCGCGCGCGTCGAGCCCCGCATGGCCGATCCGCAGGGCGAGGTCGGGTCGGTGGAGCTGCGCGCCCGCTCCTATCTCCACGCCAACTGCGCGAGCTGCCACCGGCACAACGGCGGCGGCGCCGCGCCCGTCTGGCTGAACCTCGACGCCGTGCTCAAGGACGCGAGCCTCGTCGATGCCGCGCCCGTGCGCGGCGACCTCGGCCTGCCCGATGCCCGCGTGATCGCCTCGGGCGATCCGGCGCGCAGCGTGCTCCTCTATCGCATCGCCACCGCCGGCCAGGGTCACATGCCCTACCTCGGCAGCCGGCTCGTCGATGACCGCGGCCTCCTGCTCGTGCGCGATTGGATCGCCGGCCTCAATCCCAACGCGGGCGAAGTCCTCCCCGCCGCCCGGGAGCAGCGCGAGGGCGAGCGCGCCGCGCTCGTCGCCCTGCGCGGCGGCGACGCCGGCAAGATCACGCCGCTGCTGTCCACGGGCAGTGGCGCTCTCAGCCTCGTGCTCGCCATGCTCGACGGCTGGCTCCCGCCCGCGCTCCGCGCGCAGGCGATTGCGCAGGGCGCCGCGCTCGCGGATCCGTTGCGCCGCGATTTGTTCGAGCGGTTCCTCCCCGAGGCGCAGCGCCGGCAGGTGCTCGGCGCGACTTTCGATCGCGCACAACTGCTCAGGCTGTCGGGCGACGGCGCGCGCGGCCGCGCGATTTTTGCCGCGGCGTGCATCTCCTGCCACCGCGCGGGCGATACGGGGTTGGACTTCGGCCCCGACCTCTCGCGCATCGGCGCGAAATGGGACCGCGCCGGCCTGCTCGAGCAAATCGTGGCACCCTCCGCCGTCGTCGAACCCGAGTGGCAGCTCGCGACCGTAACGCTGAAAAACGGCATCGTGAAATCCGGCTTCGTCGCGGCCCGCGACGGCCAGGCGCTCACCCTCAGGCTCGCCGGCGGCCTCGTGGAAAAAATCTCCGCGTCCACGGTCGCGCGCGTCGATGCCACGCGCACCTCGGTCATGCCCGAGGGCCTGCTACAAAACCTCACCGCCAGCGAGGCGGCCGATCTCATCGCGTTTCTTGCGGGCTTGCGCTGAACGTGGCGGGCTCCGCTCGCCAAAAATACGGGCGTGGGAAAATGCCAAACGCGGCCGGCGTCGTTTTGGGTTAGTCCTATTTTAGAAAAACTTCTTCGGGTGCGTTCGCCCGAAATCGACCCTCGACAGGGCGCGACGGCGAACCGATTTCATAGGTGCCCCGCGCTTCAGCGCGCCAACCCCCAAAATGCCCCCGACCGAACAGGCCGTCTGGTTTTCCGAGCACGTGCTGCCCAATGAGCCCGCGCTCCGCGCCTACCTGCACCGGCGCTTCCCCACGCTGCCCGACCACGACGATCTCGTGCAGGAAACTTACGCGCGGATGCTGCGCGAAAAGGCCGCCGGCCGGCCCATGCACGAGCGGGCGTTTCTCTTCACCGCCGCCCGCAACGCCGCCATCGACCTTTTCCGTCGCCGCCGCACCACGCCCCACGAATCCCTCGACGAAACTGGGGTCCCGCTCGCCGTGCTCGAGGAAACACCCGGCGTCGTCGAATCGCTCGAACGCGAGCAGCGCTTGGAGTCGCTCCTCGAAGCCATCGTCGCCCTCCCTGAGCGCTGCCGGCAGGTGATGATGCTCCGCCATCTCGACGGCCTCACCTACAAGGAGATCGCCGCCCGCCTCGAAATCTCCCCCGAGACCGTGAAGGTTCACATGATCAAGGGCGTGAAGGACTGCACCCGCTTCCTGCAACAACGCGGCCTGCTCGCTGCCGCCGTGACGAAGGAGCGCGTCGCCTCATGAAGACGTTGCCCGACAACACGGCCGACGACGACGCCATCGACACTGCCGCAGCCACCTGGCTCTGCGAGCGCGACGAGGGCTTTGCGCCCGGCCGCGCCGCCGCCTTCGCCGCGTGGTGTGCCGCCGATCCACGCCACGCCGCCGCCGTCGCATGCGCCGAAGAAACTCTGGCCCTGATGGGCGAATTGCCCGCGTTGCGCGACGAACTCGCGGAAAGAATCGCCGCCGCGCCGCCACCCGCCGCTCCGGCCGAGATTGCCCGCCCGTGGTGGCACCGTCCTGCCGTGCAGCGGGGCGGCCTCGCCGCGGCGCTCGCTCTCGGCGGCGCGCTGTGGTTCCTCACGCCGCACCGCCCGCCCACGATCGAATACTTCACCGCCACCGCAACCGCCCCACGCGAAGTCGCGCTTCGCGACGGTTCAGTGATGAATGTTAACAAAGAGAGCGACGTCGCCGTGCAACTCACCGCCGCCGAGCGCCGCGTGACGCTCGCGCGCGGCGAGGCGCACTTCGCCGTGGCGCATGATACGGCGCGACCGTTCATCGTCTCCGCTGGTGGAGTCTCGGTGCGCGCCGTCGGCACGGCGTTTAGTGTTCGTTTGGGTGAAGCCGGCGTCGAAGTGATCGTCACGGAAGGCAAAGTGCAGGTGGAGCGCATTGACCCCAACGCGCTTGCTCCGGCCTCAGCCTCGGGCGACCCAGCGCGTTGGGGTCAACGCGCTCCACCTCAATCCACGCTGCTTTCGGCGAACGAGCGCACCGTCGTCGCCCACGCGGGCTCCACACCGCCGCGCATCGAGCCCGCCGCGCCCGCCACGATCCGCGAGGCCCTTGCGTGGCACGCGCGCACGACGACGTTTTCCGATGTGCCGCTGCGAGACGTTGTCGCGCGCTTCAACCGCCGCAACGTCACGCAGCTCACGCTCGCCGACGACGAACTCGGCCCGCGCAAGATCGGCGGCACATTTGCCCTCGACCAAGCCGAGGCCTTCGCGCGCCTGCTCGCGCAGGACGGCGACATCGCGGTGGAGCGCCGCGGCGAAAACGAAATCGTGCTGCGCCGCGCGCAGTGAACACGCCTTCGTCGTGGCCCGACTGCACCGGAGTCTTTTCGGGGAACTAACCGATGTCTCTCCCGCCTTCGCGAAG
Source organism: Opitutaceae bacterium (assembly GCA_031411015.1). GTDB lineage: Bacteria > Verrucomicrobiota > Verrucomicrobiia > Opitutales > Opitutaceae > ER46. Next base: position 13,011 of record JANOAF010000439.1, read on the forward strand.
GCTGTCTTTTCACAGTCTGCACAGCATTCGGACCCAACGTCGCTGCCCACCAACCGAACAACCGAATCCTTGAACAGGAAGAACGGAAAGTTCGGTAAGGACTGGTGCCTTCTCTTCCCGCTCTTCCCGGCCTTCTTGTTCAGATTTTTGTTCGGACTAACCCATTTCATCGGCCGCTGCGTTACAGGGGTAGCCCTGTTGCTCTGCATGCTGTCCCGCCTCGCTCCCACCCCGCACGTCTTCGCCGGCACTTTGTGCTGCGCGATGGCGCTGACGTCGGTGGTGTCCGCGGCGGAGCAACGACGGAGCTACAACCTCCCCAAGGGCGACGCCGCCACCACGCTCAACCAATTCGCCAGCGCCTCGGGCCGGCAGATTGTGTTCATGATGGAAAAAGTGCGTGGCGAGCAGACCAACGCCATCACGGGCGAGTTCGCCCCGCACGAAGCGCTCGACCGCATGCTCGCCGGCACCGCGCTTACCGTAGCGCAGGACGCTGCGACTGGCGCGTTTGTCGTCAGCCGAAAAGCTGTGCCGCCGCCGCCGACGGCCAAGGGTGAGACGGATTCCACTCAGCAAAGAAAACCCAAAACCACCATGACCACTCCTTCCCTCCTTCGCCGCGCCACCGCTTGGCTCGCGCTCGGTTTGGCCCCGGCTCTCGACGCGCAAACCGTGCCGGCCGCGCGCCCGGCCCAGGCCGACTCCGAAGTCATCACCCTTAACGCCTTCACCGTTTCTGCCACGGACACGAGCGGCTATCGCGCGGAGAAAACTGTCTCCGGCACCCTCATTGCCACCGATGTGCGCAGCATGCCCGCGAGCATTCAGGTCGTCACCGAAGCGCTGTTGGCCGACATGGACACGCGGCGTGTCGAGGACTCCATCCGGTTCGTGAGCGGCGTGGGCTTGGCGGCGCGCAACGAGGGCGCGGGCGGCGGCACCCGCAGTGAACAGTTCGTGGTCCGCGGGTTTCAAACCTCGCAGGTGCTGCGCAACGGCATCCGCATGCAGGGTCTCACCAATTCGGCGAATCTGGAGCGCATCGAAATCCTCAAGGGCCCCAGCTCGATCTTTTTCGGGGCGGCCGATCCTGGCGGTGTCATCAACGTCATCACGAAGCGCCCGCTCGCCGAGCGGTATGGCGCGCTCAAGCTCGGCTTCGGCGACGACAACTACAAATACGCCGAGTTCGATTTCAACCAACCGCTCGCCAAGGACAAACTCCTCTTCCGGTTGATGGGTTCGCGGCTCGATTCCGACGGCTGGCGCAAGTTCTGGCACGATAACCAGACGTTTCTCAGCGGTGTGGTCGCATGGACTCCTACCGCTACCACCCGAATTACGGTCGACGCGCAGACCCGGCGTCAGACCGGCATTCAGGAGCGCTTCGGCGACATTTTCCTGACCACCGATTCTCCCGCTCCTTTTGCCCAAAAACTCCTCACCGGGGCTGCGTTCGCCCGTTCCATCGAACTCGGAGCCTTGACCCCGACCGATACCTACGACGATCGAGCGGATTTCGTTTCCGTCACGGCCGTGCAGAAACTCGGAGAGCACATTTTGATCAACGCCGTTTACGGCGCCAGCGACGGCAACCGCCTCCAGCAGACCACCGTCACGCGCAATCGCATCGCGGTGAACGACAATTATTCCTACTTTGACCGGCCCGCCATCGTCGCCATCGGTGCCGTCAACCGCACCCTTAACGTCAACGCCCTCGTGTCCTACGATGTCTTGCGCACGAAAAACAAACTCGTGCTAGGCTGGGACCGCTCCGAGGCGGGCAACAAGGAGTTGCTGTTCGGCTACGCCAACGCCAGCCCGTTTACGACCAAGCGATTCCTCTTCGCGACCGGCACCACGGAGGAGATCTTTGGCGTGAAGAAATATCCCACTCTCGCCGAAATCGGCCAGCCCGGCGGACCGGCCGCAGTCGTGAACAACCCTTGGAGCAAGCCCATCTGGCAGCAGGGCGCCTACGTGACCAACCAAACCAAGTTGTTCGACGATCGGCTCACCGTCCTCGCCGGCACGCGTTGGAGCGATCTGCGCGCCCAGGGCAAGACGGCCTGGACTCCGCAATACGGCGGCACGTTTGCCCTCACCAAAGAAGTCTCGGCTTATGCGCTCTACTCCGAGTCTTTCCGGCCCAACGGTCGCTCCAGCACCATCGACCCGCTTTCGCCCTTCTTCCCGCCCGAGGCCGGCAAGGGCAAGGAGGCCGGATTGAAATTCTCCGTCCTCAATAACAAACTCACCGGCACGGCGGCCCTCTTCCGCGTGGATAAGACCAATGTGCGCCGCATTAACTCCGGTGCCGCCGTCCTTGGCATCAATGGCGCGAGCCTCACCGACGGTGAACGCTCCGATGGCTACGAGGCCGATCTCGTTTGGACGCCGACGAAAAATTTTACTGCTATTCTCTCCGGGGCGCACATCGACGCGCGGGTCGTGGCCGACGTGATCAACACGGCAAGTTCGCCCGATCTGAACGGCGACGGCAAACCCGACACGCTCGGCCTGCCCCTGGTGGGCAGCTCGCCCAACTCCTACGCGCTCTGGACGAAATACGAGTTCACCCAGAAGCCGCTCGACGGCCTCTCCCTCAGCGCCGGCTACCAACGCCGCCAAGGTCCGATCGCACTCGACGCCTCGTTCGCACGCAAATTCGTCGTGCAGAATTCTTATGACCGCCTCGACTTGGTCGCCGCCTATGCGACCCGGATTTTTGATCGTCGCGTGCGATTCCAGCTCAACGTCAACAACGTCGCCGACAACTTCTACGCCGACCGCTCACTCGGGTATGCGAACCCCCGCACCTGGCGGCTCTCGGCCGGCACCACGTTTTAGGATCGGTTCTTCACTTCCTGCCGGCCGCGGCTTCCACTATCTCCGAGCCATGAAAAGACGCACGTTCCTTACCAGCCTTGGCACCGTGACAGTCGCGGGCTCCCTGCCCGCCGCTGAGCCGTCGCCGCCGGCCCTCCGCACGTTGAACACGGACGTGCTCGTCATCGGCGGTGGCACGGCCGGCACTATCGCCGCAATCCAGGCCGGCCGCCTTGGCGCACGCACCATGCTCGTCGAGGCCGGCAGCCAGCTCGGCGGGGTTACGACGACCGGCGGGGTGGATTTTCCCGGCCTGTTTCACGCGTGGGGCAAACAAGTGATTGCGGGTATCGGATGGGAATTGGTGACCCAGACCGTGGAGTTGAACAACGGCGATCTACCCGATTTCACGAAACCGACCGGCACTCAACACTGGCGGCACCAGGTCCGCATGAGTGGCCAACTCTACGCGGCGCTTGCCGAGGAAGCGTGCGTCAAGGCCGGCGTCGCACTCCGTTACTACGAGTTTCCCATGGCGGTAACAGCGATCGCCGACGGCTGGCGCGTGCGGTTGGCGGGCAAAGGGACCAACCTCGATGTCGTGACAAAGCAGCTGGTGGATTGCACGGGCAACGCCGCCGTTGTGGGTCTGGCCGGCCTCCCGCGGCTGCGCGACAAGGTCAACCAGCCCGGCACCCTCATCTACCGGCTCGGCGGTTGGGACATGGCGACAGTCGACATGAACGCTCTCCAAGCCCGGACGGCTGCCGCGCTGAAATCCGGCGAGCTCAAGTTCACCGACATCCGGGGCAAC
>JANOAF010000440.1:0-3120 GCA_031411015.1 Opitutaceae bacterium
CACACCCAAAAGACCAAGCAACATCATTGCGTAAGTTTCTGGTTCTGGTACTGCAGATACACTAATCAAAGTGAAATCAGATTGGTTTGAACATGATCCGCCTGCAGTACCACATACTCCAGGTAACGCAGTGAATGAAAGTGCTTTAACTCGAACATTACCGAATGGATTGCTAAGACTCCAAACGCCACCTTTACCTTCTTCTGCTTTACTTAGATTCACAAAACTTCCTGAGCCAGTCCAAATGCCAGTATTTTTACTCGTGGCTGTAAATACAAAGCTACGCACAGAGTTATCTAGGTAAGTCGCAGTAATTTCCGCTTGTTCGTTCACATCACCATATTCTGGACCATCAAACAATAAACCTAATTTAAAGTTAGTAATGAATATGCCTTTAGAAAAACTAGCATTAACAGACTCGCCAATATCGATCTCTCCTGGAGTTCTCTCTGAGCCATGTTTTGGTGAAACACCCACACCTTGATAACCGCCTTGTGCTGCTTTGGTACTAAATTTACCATCAGCCGCACCGACTTTTGCTGAAAAAGTAGTGTTAATATCGCCTAGAAAAGTTGTTGAGTAGCTGCTACCTGTACCGAAATTTGTACCGTAGATAGTGTTGAATGTGTTGGCTGTAGCGTTGGCTGCTAGTGAAGTGCTTGTTAAAGCAGCTAATAAACCCAATTGTACAAGTTGACGTGTTTTCATGATTCATCCAATATTTAGCAAATTTGTGAAAGCATCTAATTAGTTTTAGCTTGCTTTAAGTACAACCACATATTACTAAATTAGATTTTTTCGACAATAGCCCGTTAGTACTAACGACATAAGTTCGTTAGTCCATTAGTACTAACGCTATGCATTGAAATTAAGTTAACCCTGATTTAAAAACATTTCTTGCTTACAATTTCAAGTTACAAAGTTATTTTACTGCAACATGAATTATTCTGACTAAAACATCCAATAGTGATCAATCAGCAATGCAGCAAATAGCAAGGTTAAGTAAATGATTGAGTACTTAAATGTTCTTTTGGCTAGATCATCTGAATAGTTACGATAAAGACCTATTACATAAGCCATAAAAATCACGTTCAGAATAATTGCTGAAATTAAGTAGAGTAAACCGCTCATACCTAGCCCATAAGGCATGAGTGATACCGCAACTAGGATGATGGTATACAACAAAATATGTAGTAGAGTAAATGCCTCACCATGCGTCACAGGCAGCATAGGCATGCCTACCTTTGCGTACTCTTCACGTCGATATAATGCTAGCGCCCAAAAGTGGGGGGGCGTCCAAGCGAATATAATCAAAAACATAATCAATGACTCTGGCGACACTGTATTATTAACAGCGGCCCAACCTAGTATTGGTGGCATAGCACCCGATGCGCCGCCGATGACTATATTCATTGGTGTGGCTGGTTTTAAAAATACCGTATAAATAACAGCGTAACCTACAAACGTCGCAAAAGTCAGCCACATGGTGAGTGGGTTAACGTAAAAATACAAAATGGCCAAACCTGTGCTGCCCAGCATTGTTGCGAATACTGTAGTTTGCGTTGATGACACTTGCCCAGTAGGCAAGGCACGCGCACGTGTACGTGCCATAATCGCGTCAATTTTGTGTTCAATCAGGCAGTTAAATGCGGCGGCGGCACCAGAAGCGAACGCAATACCAATAGTGGTTGCAATAAGTAATGGCCAGTACATAGGCAACTCAGCAGGTTTGGCGAGATACATACCAATGATGGCTGTAAATACGATGAGTGATGTGACTCTGGGTTTACATAGAGAGAAGAAGCTTTTAAAGCTGAGTCCTAAGTTTTGCATGGCGCTTATAATGTTACTCATTTTACTTTCTCGCTTGTTTTCATTTAATTCAACTATCATTGTGTGAGCCTTACTTTTTATATCCAGTGATTTTGGAGTTGATTGTCACTAAAATAATGACTAATAACCCTGCTGTAAAATTGTGCGCAACGGCTAGTAATAATGGCAAATGTAATAATAAGTTGGCAATACCTAATGAAATTTGAGCACAAAGCACAATTAACAAAATAACGCCTAGGCGTTTCAACTGCCAGTACTTTAATATATTGAGCGCTAGTAAGCCCAAATAAATGAAAGTAATTAAAGCACCTAGCCTGTGCGTCCATTGTATTGCGGTGATGGACGCTAGTGTTAATGCCCCACCATTAGCGCCTTGGCCAAGTTCCCGTACCATGTGGAATGCATCTTTAAAGTCCATTTCTGGCAGAAATACTCCGTGACATGTTGGGAAGTCTGTGCAGGCTAAAGCGGCATAATTAGTACTAGTCCAGCCACCTAAAAAAATCTGCGCAAACAAGACCAATAGTCCTATTCGTATCGCTACTCTCAGTCGAGCTGATGTGACAATTGTGGCAGAAGAGTGCCCCCAGTGACGGTGAGCTAGCCAAGTGAGTATGGCTAACGTAGACATTCCACCAAGTAGATGCGAACTTACTATGGCGGGTTTTAATAACATTGTCACTGTCCACATGCCCAGCATGGCTTGGAATGCAATTAACACAAGTAAGAAACTTGGCGTCCATGGTGAGCTTTTAATTTCTCGTTTAGCCTTCCAGCCAAGTACAAAAACTGCCAGTATGATTAATCCTAAAGTGCCAGCAAAGTATCGGTGTGTCATTTCTCGCCATGCCTTACCAACCACAATCATATTGCTTGGGTAAGCGCTTTGTGCGCTTGCAATCGCGGCTTCACTTTGCGGCACTGTTAGTGTGCCATAGCATCCTGGCCAGTCTGGGCAACCTAAGCCTGCATCAGTAAGTCTAACGTATGCACCTAATACAACAACGCCTAAAGCAAGCATAGCTCCTATTAAGACTAGCGTTCTGAACCATTTTAAACTTTTTGAATATACGTACATAATTAACCTGCCCAAGAATATCTTAATAAGCGAGTGATGTCTTTACGCACATCTGCCAAAGGGAAGCTAGCTGGATAACTCATCATAAAATAACCAAGTGAATCCACTAAGTAGATTCGATTACTATTCATTGGATTTTCTACTTCGACTCGAAACTCATGGGCAATGTTTGTGACGCTAGCTTCTGGTTTATTGATGATAATTAAGTC
>JANOAF010000441.1:0-1505 GCA_031411015.1 Opitutaceae bacterium
GACGTTCTGGCCGGCGCGGGCGGCGACGCCGCGGGCGGCTTCCACGCCACCGGTCAACGCGACGCCCTGAATGCGCGGATCGTCGATGACCTCATTCACCTGGTCGTGGGAGATGAAGAGATTGGTGTAGGCACCGACGGGCGCGCCGGCCTCGCGCCAGAGCCGCTCGAAGGCGAGGGCGCATTGGGGGACGCAGCCCGCGTGTTTCACCATCACGACATTGCCGGCCATCAGATTCGGCGCGGCGAAGCGGGCGAGTTGGTAGTAAGGAAAATTCCAAGGCTGCACGCCGAAGAGGACACCAAGTGGACCGCTCTCGATCACGGCTTGACCAGACTTCGGGTGCAGCTTTTGCGGAGCGAGGAAGCGCTCGGCGTGTTGAGCGTAATAGGCAATGATGTCGGCGCTGATCGCGACTTCGCCGCGGGCCTCGTCGATGCGTTTGCCCATCTCGAGCGTCATCGGGCGGGCGAACTCGTCCACGCGCCGGCGCAGGATCGCGGCGGCTTTGGCGGCCACGGCGGCGCGGCGGGCGAACGAGGTGTAGCGCCAGTCGGCATAGCACGCGGCGGCGGCGCGGAGGGATTTCTCCAGCTGGGCGTCGGTGAGTTCCTTGAAGGTTTTCAGGACTTTGCCGGTGGCGGGATTGATACTTTGGTAGGGCATTTTATTTTTCCTTGTTCGATTTCCGGCAGAGCGGCGGGACGAAGACTCAGGTGAACTTCACGACCATCTTCCCGGTATTTTTTCCGGTGAAGAGGCCGAGAAACGCGTCCACGGCGTGGTCGATACCATCGACGACGGTTTCCTGATTTTTAAGTTTCCCAGCGCGGAAATAGCCGCCGACTTCCTTTTCAAATTCGTCTTGGCGAGCCACCCAATCGCCCGCGATGAGGCCTTTCATCGTGAGCCGTTTGGTCGTGACGTTGAAGAGATTGGCGGGGCCGGGCTTGGGCTTTTCGTCGTTGTAGGAGGAGATGCCGCCGCAGGCGATGATGCGGCCGTGCGTGCGCAACGCGGTGAGCGCGGCCTCGAGGGATTCGCCGCCGACGTTGTCGAAATAGACGTCGATGCCGTCGGGGGCGGCGCGGTTTAGCTGCTCGAGCGTCGAGCCGGTCTTGTAGTTGAAGGCGGCGTCGAATCCGCACTCGTCGAGGAGATTTTTCACTTTCACCTCTGAACCGGCGGAGCCGATCACGCGGCAGCCGCGCAGTTTCGCGAGCTGACCGGCGACGTTGCCGACCGCGCCGGCGGCGCCGGAGATGAAGATGACGTCGCCCGCTTTTACTTCGACGAGCGTCAAGCCCGCCCAAGCCGTCATGCCGGTCATGCCCAGTGTGCCGAGGTAAACGGAGAGTGGTCGGACCACCTTGTCCACTGCGCGGAGTTCTTTCGGCGCCGCGACGAAGGCTTCACGCCAGCCGTAACGCGACGTGACCACATCGCCGGGCTTAAACTCACTCGCGCGTGACTCGACGACCTCTCCGATGGCGCCGCCTTCGAGG
>JANOAF010000442.1:0-18067 GCA_031411015.1 Opitutaceae bacterium
GGAGCTCGTGCTCCCCGGTGTCCAATCCATCGTGATGCTGGGGGTGAACTATTCCCGGGAGGAATTCGAAAATCGAAAACCGAAAACCAAAAATCCCCTCTGGGCCCGCTACGCGTTGCACGAAGACTATCACGACACGATGAAGCCCGCGCTCATCGCCGCCGGCCATGCGCTCGAGGAGATATTTGGCGTCACCCGCGACGACTACCGCGGCTACATCGACACCGGCCCCGTGCTGGAGCGCAGCTGGGCAGCCCGCGCCGGCCTCGGCTTCACGGGGAAAAATGCGATGCTGATTTCACGGCGTCACGGCAACTGGCTGTTTCTCGCGTCGATGCTAACGCGCGTCGCGTTCGCACCCGACGAGCCGGTCCGAAAAAAACCTCCCGTGCGCGACGTCGGCCTGTTGTGCGGCAGTTGCACGCGTTGTCTCGACGCGTGTCCCACCCAGGCGTTCGCCGCACCCGGCGTCGTCGATGCCCGCCGGTGCATCTCCTACCAAACGATCGAAAACAAGGGCGTGATTCCGCGCGAACTGCGCCCCGGCATCGGCCTCCATGTTTACGGCTGCGATATCTGCCTCGAAGTGTGTCCCTGGAACCGATTCGCGCGCGACGGCCGCCACCTCCTGCTCGTCGCCCGCCACGATCTCGCGGCGCTCACGCTCGCGGATCTCCTCGCGCTCACGCCGGAAAGCTTCGCCACGATTTTTCGTCGCACACCGATGAAGCGCCTGAAACTCACCGGCCTCCTGCGCAACGCCTGCGTGGTCGCGGGTAACGCCGGCGACACTTCCGTGCTCCCACAACTCGTCGCGCTGGCGACGGCCCACGCCTCCACGCTGGTGCGCGCCCATGCCGTGTGGGCGGTGTTTCGTCTGGGCGGCGGTGCGCGCCTTTCGGAGGCGGCGCGGCGGGAGACCGACACGAACGTGCAGGCGGAATACCTCGCGGAGACCGCAGGCATTTAACCACGCCCCGTGAACTAACGCGCGTGTTCTGAAGTAGGGCGGGTCACAGTCCCGCCCTACTTCAAACCCCCACTCACCCTCAGAAAAATTTCTTCGCCTTCTCGAAAAACGTCCGCGAGGTCGGCTCGTTGGCATCGCCGCTCACCTTGGCAAACTCTTCGAGGATGCGCCGCTGCTCGGCGGTGAGCGCATGCGGCACCTCGACTTGCACGCGCAGGAGCTGATCGCCCTGCACGCCACCGCGCAGGCTCGGGATGCCCTTGCCGCGGATGCGGAACGTCGTTCCGCTCGGCGTGGCCGCGGGAATCTTGAGCGTGGCCTTGCCCGACAATGTCGGCACCTCGATGGAGCCACCGAGCGCGGCAAGCGTGAATTTGATCGGAATCTCGCAGAAGAGATCCTCGCCCTGGCGCTCGAACAGCTCGTGTTCCTTCACCGAAAGCACGATATAGAGATCGCCGGGATTGCCGCCCGCCAGGCCCGCTTCGCCGTTGCCGGCGGAACGCAGCCGTGAGCCCGTGTCGACCCCGGGTGGAATGCGCACGTTGATTTTGGTGTTCTGTGGCATGCGGCCCTGGCCGCGGCACGCGGTGCAGGGTTTGTCGACCTTGATGCCGGCCCCACCGCAAGTCGGGCAGGTCTGCGTGAACGTGATGATGCCACCCGAGCGCCGAATCTGGCCGGCCCCCCGACACGTCGGACAGGCGGAACGTTTCGAGCCGGGCTCCGAGCCCTCGCCGCCACAACGCTCGCACTCCATGTTCTTGCGAAAGGAGATTTCCTTTTCCACTCCGCGCGCCGCTTCCTCAAGCGTGATTTCCAAATCGTAGCGCAGATCGGCACCATCGCGATTGCCGTCGCCCCCGCCCCCACTACCACCGCCAAACATCTCGTCGAAAATTCCGCCGCCGCCACCCCGGCCCTGTTGGCCGAAGACTTCGCGGAAGATGTCGAACGGATCATGAAAACCGCCACCGGCCCCACCTGCACCACCGGGACCGCGCGGCGCTCCCGCCCCGCCACCCTCAAACGCCGCCGCGCCGTAGCGATCGTAGGCGGCACGTTTGTCCGCATCGTTCAGCACCTCGTAGGCGTGCGAGACCTTTTTGAACATCTCCTCGGCTTCTTTATTGCCGGGATTTTTATCCGGATGAAATTGGACGGCCTTCTTGCGATAAGCCTTCTTCAAATCCTCCGCGGTCACGCCGCGCTGCACGCCGAGCAGATCGTAGTAGTCTTCCTTGGCCATGATGATTTTTTGGCGGCGACGACCCGAGGCCGCGCCCGCGCCGGTCAGCTTTTGTTCCCTTCCTTCGCCGGGCCGCTGGAGATCACGACGGACGCGGCGCGGAGCAGCCGGCCATTCAGCGAGTAACCGGTGCGGACGACCGTAAGCACGTGCTCTTCCTTCACGTCCTTGCTCGGCTGATGCGAGATGGCTTCGTGCTGGTGCGGATCGAAGGCCAAGCCCACCGGAATGATTTCCTTGAGACCATGGTTGGCCAGCGCGGTCTTCAATTGCGCGAGCACCATGTCGACGCCGCCCACAATTGATTTCGCATCTGCCTTTGGCTGCTTGGCCGCAGCGAGAGCGAGGGCGAGGGTATCGATCACCGGGAAAATATCCTCCAACACCCGTCCGGTTGCGGCGGTGCGCAGGTCGTCCTTCTCGCGCACGGTGCGACGACGGAAATTTTCCAAATCCGCGGCCACGCGCAGAAACTTGTCGTGATTGGCCGCAGCCTCGGCCTTCGCCAACTGGAGCTGGGCGGCGAGGTCGGCCGAGGCCTCGCCGGAAGCGGGCGCGGCCTGGGATGCGGCGTCAGAGCCAGGCAGAGGATTTTGGGACATCGCAGGATCGTTGGTTTCGGGCTCGGGCATGGTGCAAAAGGGCTCGGACTCAACTACGGGTTTAAGCTTTCTTCAAGCGCCGTATCGCACTGCCCGCGGGGTAGTGACCCCACCGCGTCTTACGGTCGGTCATCCAACGAAGTTTTCAGTCACGAGCAAAATAGCCGTCGTTTCCGCCGTAAACGTGAAGGCTCCGGCGAATGGGACGAGGGCGTTGTCGCCGCGGGCGAGCCGTTGGGCAACGGGCGCGCGCGTGCCGCCATGGCTGTCGTTGGTAACCCGTAACGCACCGCTCACGACGCTCACCAACCGGGGCTGTTCGCCCGCACGCAGGTGGGTGCGCTCGCCCGCGCCCAACACCACGCGGCGAATCCGGAACTCGGCACACTCCGCAATCACACCCGAGGTCGGCGCGCCGCGCACCGGGGCCGGCTCAAAATCCGTCCAGTCGATCGACCGGAGAGATTGGGCGACGTGCAACTGCCGCGGCAGGCCGTCGAGCCCCACCCGACCCCAGTCGTAAACGCGATAGGTCGTGTCCGAGTTCTGTTGGATCTCGAGGATCAGGTTACCCGCATCGATCGCGTGAACCTGGCCGCTGTGCACGAGGATCGAATCACCGGTCGCGACATTGAAATGGTGCACACACTCTTCGACCGAGTTGTCCGCAATCGCCTGTTCGAAGCGGGCCCGGGTGACCCCACGCTTCAGCCCAACAATCAATTCGGCCCCCGGCGAGGTGTGGGCGATATACCAATTTTCCGTCTTCGGCTCGCCCTTTAACTCCGGAGCAACCGACACCGGCGGATGCACCTGCAGACTCAACCGTTCGCGGCAATCGAGCCATTTCACCAGAATCGGGAACGGTTTTCCTGCCGGCCAAGCTGGCCCCATCACCGCCGCCGAGTGGCGGGACAGCACGCTGCGCAACGACTTTCCCGCCATCGTTCCACTCTCCACCACCGACTGCGCTTCACTCCGATCGACTATCTCCCAGCTTTCACCAATCGGGCCACTCGCGGGCAATGACCGGCCGAGTGCCGTCTCCAATGCCCGCCCACCCCAGACCCGTTCCTGATATAACGGCTGAAAACGCAAAAGTTCGTGCATAGGGTGGTAACAAGTTTTTTGTGAAAAGACGGTGGGGGGGTTTACATTTGACGACCCTGCTTGTTACCGTGGAATCCGAAACCGATTCGCAGGCGGTTCACACAAATGCCCAAGTCCGATACTTCAAACCCAATCGGTGGCCCATCCTTCCAAGGGCCGCGGTATCGGCCCAACTGGATCGCCGCGTTGCTGTTCTTCATGGCCGGTGCGTTTCTGAGTGTCGCGCTGCTCGACTACGACCCCGTGCAAGTCGGTCTGCCGTTCCGTTCCACCGCCGTCGGCGACAAAAATATGATGGGCTGGATCGGGGCGGACGCCTCGTGGATCCTGCTCTACGCGATCGGCACCAGCGCCTGGCTCCTGCCCGTGTTTCTGCTTTGGATGCTCTACGTTTCGGTCCGCAACTCCAAACACCTCACCGGCACCCGGACCGTCGCGATGATCGTGGCGTGCATCGCCTTCGCGGGATTGGCGGCGATGTTTCGGGACGGTAAATGGGGCAGCGATTATTTTCCGAACGGCTACGGCGGCCTCGTTGGGCGCATGCTCTACAACCGCTTTCTCGAGGACGCGCTGGGCACCTTCGGTTCCGGCCTGATTCTCGCCACCCTCTATGCGGGCGCGTTGTTGATGATTTTTCTCCGCGACATCGGCGCGGAGTTCGAAAAAATGTTTTCGAATTTCACCGCGTGGCGGGCGGACCGCGCCCGGCTGAAAGCGGAATATGCCGAGCTGCGGCGAAAAGAAAAGGAAGCGCGCACGAAACAGAAATCCGCTCCCGCCGCGGTCTCCGCCCCGCCGCCCGGCAACACCCAGCCGCCTCTGACCGTCGGCCCAAGCGGACGAAAAACCTTCGTGCCGAAAAGCGCCGAAGATCCGCTGGCCAAGAGTCCCGCCGCTCGCGTCGTCGAGCCGCCCGCACCCAAGGCTGATTCTAAACCGCCGCTCGCGCCCAAGACCGTCGCGCCCAAAACCACGAGCTCAACCGCCACCGATATCAAACCGCTCGCCGTCGCCGCCGGCAAAGTTGAGCTCAATATCGTCAAACCCGAGGAGCCGAAGAAGGCCGTCAAGATTACGCTGCCGCAGAGTGACGACGCCAATTACCAGTTCCCACCTCTCTCGTTGCTGAAAGAGCAGATGAAGCCCGCCGCTGGCAACAGCGAGGAGGAGCACCGGCAGAATGCGGAAAATCTCCTGCGTATTTTGAGCGAGTTCGGTGTCGAGGTGACGCTCGGCGAAATCCACGTCGGCCCCGTCATCACCCGCTACGAGGTCGTGCCCGCCGCCGGCGTCCGCGTCGAAAAAATCGCCGGCCTCGATAAAAATATCGCACTCGGCATGCGCGCACAGTCCGTGCGCATTCTCGCGCCAATTCCGGGCAAGGCCGCCGTCGGGGTCGAGGTGCCCAACCTAAACCCGACCCCGGTCGGGATGCGCGAGCTGCTCGAAAGCGAAGACTGGTCCAGCATGAAGTCGGAAATCCCGATCGCCCTCGGCAAGGATGTTTCGGGCAAGCCACTTGTCTCCGATTTGTCGAAGATGCCGCACTTGCTCATCGCCGGCGCAACGGGCTCGGGAAAATCCGTCTGTATCAACTCCATCGTCGCCTCGATTCTCTATTCGAAGAGCCCGAAGGATCTGCGGCTGATCATGGTGGACCCCAAGGTCGTCGAATTGAAAATTTTCAACGCGCTGCCGCACATGCTCATTCCGGTCGTGACCGAGCCGAAGAAAGTGCCCGCCGCCCTCAAGTGGCTCCTCGGCGAGATGGAGCAGCGCTACCAGATCTTCGCCCGGGCCAACGTCCGCAACATCGTCGGTTTCAACAACCGAAAGAAAGGCGGCAAATCGAGCGCGCCGTTCCCACCCGAGCCGCAGGCCTCGCTCACCGGCGTCGATCCCGCGGTCGAAGAGATCGAAATCCCCGATCGCCTCCCTTACATCGTCGCGATCATCGACGAACTCGCCGATCTCATGATGGTCGCACCCGCCGAGATCGAGACGAGCATCGCGCGACTCGCGCAGCTCGCGCGCGCCGCCGGCATCCACCTCATCATCGCTACGCAACGTCCGTCGGTGAATGTCATCACGGGCGTCATTAAGGCCAATCTCCCCTCGCGCATCGCGTTTCAAGTGGCTTCCCAAGTGGACTCGCGGACCATCCTCGACACCAAGGGCGCCGACACACTCATCGGCCGCGGTGACATGCTCTTTTCACCTCCTGGCACCTCGCGCCTCGTGCGCGCGCAGGGTGCCTTCGTCTCCGACGAGGAAGTTCAGGCGATGGTTGATTTCCTCAAGGTCAACGGCCCACCCCAATACGCGCACACGGTCCAGCAACAGATCGACCGCGCCGCGCGCGAGGAGGAAGAGGGCGAGGATGGCGACGACGACGATCTCGGCGACGACGAGGAATTGTATCAGCAGGCGCTCGATGTCCTGAAATCGACCAAGCGCGCCAGCACCTCCATGCTCCAACGCCGACTCCGCATCGGCTACAACCGGGCGGCCCGCGTCATGGAGATCATGGAGGAAAAAGGCATCGTCGGGCCCGAGAACGGCTCCAGCCCCCGTGAGATTCTCGTCGATCTGGATTCGCTCTGAGAATTCAAAAGCCGGGAAGCCAGAGATCGAGCCCCCGCACTCGGCCACGTTTCTGGTTTCGTGGCTCTTGATTTCTACTTCCTCCTTCCCTCGCGCGCTTTTTCTCCCTAACTCCCCTCCATGCAGACCATCGGCGAACGGCTTGAAGAAGCGCGCAAAAAAAAGGGCATCTCCATCCGCGAAGCCGCCGAAGCCACCAAGATCCGCGGCGACTACCTTCAGAAATTTGAGGGCAACCAATTCGATATCGGCCTCTCTGAAATTTACGTGCGCGGGTTTTTGCGCAACTACGCCAGTTTCCTGAAGCTCCCGACCGACCGAATCATTAACGACTACGCGGCGCTGGGCCGCGGCGAGACTCGTTCGTCGCGTCCTCCCGTCCGCGAAGGCTACGGCCGCACCGGGATCGCGCCCGCTGCCGCCGAACCTGGCGAACCCGTGACCGCACCCGCCGAGGAGAGTTCAGATCCAGCCGCCGGCCGCCCTGCTCCCCGCAAGCGCTCCAGCCCACCGGCCCTCCCGAGCGGGCCCGATCCTGCGTTGATTTTTCGCGCCGTGAAAATCGGCGGCGTGGTCTTGGTCGGCCTCGTGCTGCTATGGATCATCAAATCTCTTTTCTGGGGAGGCAGCGCGCCGACCGCCCCCGCGACCAATAAATCTTCCATCGTCACTCGTGGACCGTCATTCGGCCTCGTCGCCTTGAAGGCCGTGCAAGTCACCGTGCGCAAGAAAACCGCCACCGGCGGTGAGGGCGAAATATTGTTTTCCGGCGTCGTATCACCAGGTGACACCAAGACTGTTCCGCGGCTCGGGGCTGTTTTCATCGAGGCCAGCGCGCCCGAAAATCTACTGCTCGAAATCAACGGCACGCGCTTCCCGTTGCGTCTGCCCGTGGGCGAACACCGCGGCGAACTGCCCGCCCCGCCGACTCCGTAAGCGGATTAATTGCTCCGTCCGAAATCGGGCGGAAAGCCGCGAAAGCAATCTGCGGACATCCCGTCGGTTTCTATCGCGCCTCAGCGCAAAGCCACCGGCGGCCCGAGCACTTCACGCAGCACAAACGCGCGGCGCAAACTCTGCCGGTCAGCGAGATCGCCGAGCAGTTGTCCGCGCGCCGCAGTGCGCAACACGGGCGCGGATGAGGCGGTGACGAGCTTCACTTCGGTGCGGTGCGCCGCGCGACGCCGCGCATCCGCCCGTGCTTCTTCCAAGGACTGCAATTCCGCCGCCAGCTTCGCCTGCCGCTCGAGTTCGGCCTGATTAGCACGCGCGGCCACCAGCGGAGGCGGCTCGATCGGCACGGGCTGCGGTTGGGCGCGCTTTTGCAATTCCTCCAGCATGCGGCCGAGCGGACCGCCGAATAATTCCGGCAATTGCGTGGTCTGAGGTTGGGGCGCAGCAGACGGGGCCATTTCCCGCGCGAGCGGCGGCGGTAACGCCGCCGGTGCGGGTGACTGTCCTCCACGTCGCTCGGAGATTTGACGGCGGATGCGTTCCTGAATCTCGCGCGTGCGCCGCTGCTCGTCGTAGTCCTCGGCCGCCGGGGCTTTCTCCTCCGCTATCTTCCGCGAACGCACCGCCCCGCGCACCAGCTGCGTGACGACAACCACCACAAAGATGGCGACCCCGAGGTTCTTGAAAATCCACTCGATCATCGGAGGCGGGTTTCGAGGCGTTGGTTTCCGCGCTTACTTCTTCCCGTCCGGATGGGCGATGGAGGAGCGCATGGCGGAATCGGCCTGCACGTTTTCCATCTTGTAGTAGTCCATCACGCCGAGCCGGCCGGAGCGAAACGCCTCGGCCATCGCGAGCGGCACCTGCGCCTGCGCCTCGACGACTTTCGCCTGCATCTCCTGCACGCGGGCCTTCATCTCCTGCTCGACCGCGACGGCGGCCGCACGGCGGATTTCGGCCTGCGCCTGCGCGATACTCTTGTTCGCCTCGGCCTGCGCCTCTTGGAGTTTCGCGCCGACATTCTCGCCCACGTCTACATCGGCGATGTCGATCGAGAGAATTTCAAACGCCGAGCCGACATCGAGACCGCGCGCGAGCACCGTCTTGGAAATGCTGTCCGGCGATTCCAGCACGACCTTGTAGCTCTCGGCTGCGCCGATGGTGGAAACGATGCCCTCACCCACCCGCGCGATAATCGTATCCTCCTTGGCGCCTCCGACGAAGCGGTCGAGATTCGTGCGCACGGTCACACGCGCCTTCACCTTCACTTGGATGCCGTCCTTTGCGACGCCATCGATCGTGGTGCGGCCGCTCTCGGGATTCGGACAATCGATCACCTTGGGATCCACGGAAGTGCGCACGGCCTCGCCCACGCTCTTGTTCGAGCCCTTGGTCGCGAGGTCGATCGCGCACGCGCGATCCCAATTGAGCGAGATACCCGCCTTCTGCGCGGCGACGAGTGCCTGCACGGTCGGGACGACATTGCCGCCCGCGAGGTAGTGCGCCGAGATCTTGTCGGTTTCGAGCGGAATGCCGGCCTTGACCGCCGTGATGCGCGCATCCACCACGAGTCCGTAGGGCACGCCGCCGAGCCGCATGCCGAGAAGATTAAGGACGCTCACCGGTGCGCCGTTGAGCCGCGCTTTCAGCCAAGTGCCGAGAAACGAGATAAACACGGCGGCGAAGATGAACGCGACGATTGCGACCGGAATCCACAGGACGAGGGGAGAGATATTGCTCATGGAGTTTTGTTTTCAGTGACAACTAGACGAAAATTGTCGAGGCCAACCACGGTGAGCGTGGCCCCGCGCGCCGCGAGCCCACTCTGGCAGAACGCCTCATAACGCTGGCCGGCGATTTCCACCAAGCCCGTGGGCGCGAGCGTGGTGACGGCCATGGCAGTTTTGCCAATCACAGCACGCGAAGCTGGCGGCGGCTGCGACTGGGCTCCCACCACAGCATCCACCACCATCGCGCGTCCGAACTTGGTTTTCGGCAACCAAATCAATTCGAGGTAGAGCGTGAGACCGACCAGCGCCAACGCCGCCAGTGTGGCGATCGAGCCGATGCCCGGACCGAACTGCGAATACGAAAGCACCGCGCCGAATGCCAGGGCGAGCCCACCAATAACGCCCGCGATGCCGCCGGGCAAAAGCACCTCCGCCGCCAATAGCAGCGCACCGGAGATGAAGAGCAGCGCGATCGCGGTCATGCGATTTCCTCCACGACCAGCCCAAAGTCCGAATACGCGCGCACGACAATGGGCCGGTCTCGCTCGATTGCGCCGACCGCTGAACGTGCTTCGTAACGCCGGCCACCAATCTCAACTTGTCCCGCGGGACGCAAGCCGGTGACCGCGACGCCCGAACGGCCGACGAGCAATCTCGCATCGTCACTCCCATCACTACTGCCGCCGGCGATCTGAGCTGCCCCACCGCCGGTGGACTGGATGACCATCTTGTCCCACACCCAACCCTTCGGGATAAAACGCGCGAGCAACACCGCCAGCACGACCGCCAAAAGCATCCCAACGCCGAGGTTCTGCATCGGCCCGGCAAATGCATCGCCCGACCAAGCGACCGACAGCGGTTCATTTGGCCAGAGATCAGCCATCGACCACACGAGCGAACCGAGCATGAGCGCGAGGCCGGTAAGCGCCATCACCACGACACCGGGAAAGAAAAATATCTCCACGAACAACAGCACCAGACCGATCGCAAACACGAGCATCGGCTCGTGACCGGATAGACCGGCGACATAGTTTCCGAGAAAAACGATCGACAGGCACACGATACCCACGATGCCAAACAAACCGAATCCCGGCGTCTTAAACTCGATGTAGATCGCGAGCAGGCCGACGCCGAGCAGCACCGCCGAGATGGCATTAAGCCAAACCGCCAGCGACTCGGACCACGTGATCGCGAGGGTCGTCACCTTGGGTTTCGCCGGCCCAAAACGTTGCGCGATCAGGTCGCCGATGTCTTTTGCGGTGCCGGCTGAGAGCAACGCCCGCGGTGGTTCCCCATAAGTTTTCGCCGCTTCGGTGGCCGTCAGCGAGAGCAACTCACCCTTCTCCTTGATCACGTTGTCATCGATCTTCAGCTGGTAATCCGCATCGATCATCGCAGAGATGACCTGCCCGCGATAGCCGTAGCCTTCGCTGGTCGAGCGAATCCGCGCCTTGAGGTAACTCACAATTTTCTGGCGCATCGTGGCCTCGACATCCTTGCCGCCCGAGCTGACCGGAGCCGCGGCTCCGATGATGCCACTGGGAGAAAACCAGATCTCCTGCGTCGTCGCCGAGATAAACGCGCCCGCGGACATCGCCTCGTTGTTCACATAGGTGATTGTCACACCCGGAAATTTGGCAATCGCCTCCATGATTTCCAAGGTGGTGCCAAGTGAACCGCCCGGCGTCTTCATGTCGAAAATCACCGCGTCGGCCTTTTGCTCAATGGCCTCTTTCAGTCCGCGCCGGATAATGTAGAGCACCGGCGATGCGATCTCGTCCTGCACCGGGATGACGTAAACTCGCTCCACTTGCTTCGGGGCCAGAGCAGGCGTCGGCGCAATCGGCTCCGCCGCCGACACAGAGGCAGCCCACGCCATGAAAACCAGCAGGAATCTAAGCAGCAAACGACGCATCGATGCGGTGACTGATAGCGCCGCGTTATCGCAGCGCAAGCATGGTGCCGCTTGAAAATCCCGCGGCGTTTCCATAAAACGCTTGGCGTGCGACCGCCGCCGTTGAAGCATCCGGGCGATGGAAAAAGTCTCCTACCAAGGGCAGACGCTCACCCGCTGGCGCGTGGGCAACTCCACTTTCCTCGCGTTGCCGGAAAAAGGCGCGCGACTGATGAACTGGAACATCACGCTTGGCGACGGCTCGGTGCGCGACGTCATCTACTGGCCGGAAGACGCCGACTTCTCGCAATTTGCGCGTGTGCGTGGCGGCAACCCGATCTTATTTCCGTTCAATGCCCGCGTCTTTGATCGCGGCGATATCCATGCGTGGCGCGCAGCCGACGGCGTGCGCCGCGCGATGCCGATGCACGGCATCGCGCGACAGGGCGATTTCACGATCACCCGGCTCGACTCGCGGGGCTTTGTCGCGGAATTCGTGCCGGGCGAGGAGGCGCGACTCGCCTACCCTTTCAACTACGAATTCACGGTCACCTATCGTTTCGAATCGCTCGGGCTCTCGTGCGAGTTCACCCTCACGAACCGCGGCAAAGAACCGCTGCCGTGGTCGGCCGGCCACCATTTCTATTTCACGCTCCCGTGGAGCGAAGGCACGACTCGCGGTGACTACATGATTCGCATTCCGGCGACCAAACGCTTGCGCCAAGACGCCACCGGGGCGCTTTTCGACGGTCCCCAGCTGCAAAGTGAAGAGAGTCTCGCCAATCCCGCCCTGATCGATGCGCTGCACACCGGCTTGAAGAGCAACGAAGTCGTCTTTGGCGAAAAGGGCCGCCCCGGCGATGTCAGCGTGCAACTCGGCACCGAGAAAGTCCCCGATCCGAACGCCACCTTCGTCACGTGGACACTTGATGACAAAGCCCCGTTCTATTGCGTCGAGCCCTGGATGGGCCCGCCAAACGCCCCCGAGCACAAGGTCGGCCTCCACTTCGTGCCCCCGGGTGAGACCCAAAAATTCTCGGTAAGTGTCTACGTCCGCTAAGCGGTCGAAAATTTCGCGCTACCTTTTTCCGTGAAATGACACACAGTCTCCCCATGGACATGGTTTGTGCACCGCTAGCATTCATCGACGGGCTCGGCGCGCCCGAGATGATGTTGATTTTCATCCTCGTGCTCGTGCTCTTCGGCGGCGACAAATTACCGGGGTTTGCCCGCAGCATCGGCAAGACGCTGCGCGAATTCAAAAAAGCCGCGGCCGGCGTCGAGGAGGAGTTCAAGCGCGCCTTGGATGAGGACGAGCGGAAACAGAATCAGCTCAAGCTCACCGAAACTGCCACGGCCAGTCCGGCCGACCCGACTCTCGCGCTCAACGAGCCCTCCGGACACGACACGGCCCACGATCACTACGATCACGACTACCACGCGCACGAGACGACAGCGGAGTCCACCGCACCTGCGATCGACGTAACGGCCACACCCGTCGTGCCCGCCTCCGACGCCGCGATAGTGACGGAGGCCGGGCCCATGGCCCCGGCCGCCAACGTGGAAAACACCATTCTCCCCCCCCCCGCACCGGCGATGCCGACCCCGGCGCCCGCTCCGACACCGGCGGCGCCCGCGCCCGCGCCCAATCCGCCATCCGCGGGCGATCGCAGTTCGCACGCGTGAGCTCAGCGTCTGCCGTGCCCGAGCCGCACGAGCAACCCGTCGCACTGCCGATCACCGGCGAGCTCGATCTGCATACCTTTCGTCCTAGCGATCTCGGAGAGCTTATTCCCGCCTACCTTGCGGAATGTGCGGCGCGCGGCTTGCACGAGGTGCGCATGGTTCATGGCAAGGGCACCGGCACGCTGCGCACCACCGTCCACGCGCTGCTCAAGCGCTCGCCGCTCGTCGCGACCTTTCGTCTCGGCGATGAACACTCCGGCTCGTGGGGTGCCACTCTCGTGACCCTGCGCCGATGAAACGCCACGCGTTTTTCCTAGTCGCATTGTTGGTCTTCTTGTCGGGGCTGGCGCACGGGGCAACCCCTGCGGCACCGCTGCTCCTCATCTCGCTCGACGGGTTTCGTTTGGACTACGCGGAGAAATACGCCGCCGAAGCGCCGACTTTGCGCGCGCTGAAACGCGACGGCGCAGCCGCGCGCGGGCTCATCCCGGTTTTCCCGAGCAACACGTTTCCCAATCACTACTCGATCGTAACCGGGCTGCGACCGGCGCACCACGGCATCGTAAACAACTCCTTCTTCGATCCGGCGGTGAACCAGTTTTTCCGCTACAACCTCCCAGCCGCCGTGCAGGATTCCCGCTGGTGGGGCGGTGAGCCCATCTGGGTCACCGCCCTCAAGCAGGGGCGCAAGGCGGCGGCGTCATTCTGGGTCGGATCCGAGGCCGAGATCGCCGGCGTGCGCCCGACCTTCTGGAAAAAATACGACTACAGCATCCTTTTCGAGCGTCGCCTCGACGAGCTGGTCGAATGGCTCCGGCTGCCCGCCGCCGAGCGACCGGCAGTCGTCGCGTTTTATTTTGAGGAGACGAACAGCGCCGGCCACACGCACGGCCCGGATTCGCCAGAGGTCGCCGCCGCGATTCGCCTGATCGATGGACGCCTCGCTACCATGCTGGCCCGACTCCGCGCCGAACAGATTGAGCCCAATCTCCTCATCGTCTCCGACCACGGCATGACCTCGACCAGTCTCGATCGCGTGGTCGTGCTGGAGGATCACATCGCGCGCGACGCCGTGCAGCTCGAAGACGAAGGGAGCGCGCTGGCGCTCCGTCCCCTGCGCGGCCCCCCGGCGGACATCGTGCGAGCCTTTGCCGGCGTGCCGCATGTGAAGGCTTACCTCCGCGAAGATCTGCCGGCGCACTTTCACTTTCAGGGCAACGACCGGATCGCGCCTGTGTGGATCTTGCCCGACGAGGGCTGGCACGTCGGCAGCCGCGCAAGCGTGGAGCGCCTGCGCACGCGCTACGCCACCGCGCACGGTTACGTGCAGGGCGACCACGGCTACGATCCGCGCCTGCCGGACATGCACGGCATCTTGATTGCGCACGGGCCGGCGTTTCGCCGTGGCGTCGAAATCGAACCGCTGGAAAATATCCACGTCTACAACCTCATGTGCGCCGTGCTGAAGCTCACCCCCGCGAAAAATGACGGCGACGATCGCCTCGTGCGCGCCGCGCTCCGGGAATAGCGGCACGGACGCGATTGCTCCCCGTAACTTTTCGGGCCCCGCCGGGTTCTCGTTGCAGCCAAACGCCCATTTTTTCCAACCTTCGCGCTATGAACCCTCCCCTCCTCACCACGCAGATGCACGAAATCGACTACAAGATCCACGGCGACGACATGCAGTTCGTCGAGGTTGAGCTCGATCCACAGGAGGCCGTCGTCGCCGAGGCCGGCGGCATGATGTTCATGGACGACGGCATCGCGATGGAGACGATTTTTGGCGACGGCGCGCAGCGCAACAGCGGCTTCCTTGGCGCGCTGCTGGGTGCCGGCAAGCGGCTGCTCACGGGCGAATCGCTGTTCATGACGGTGTTTCAAAATCAGGGCGCGGGGAAACGGCGTGTCGCGTTTGGCGCGCCCTATCCAGGAAAAATCATCCCCGTCCACCTGCGCGATCTTGGCGGCGAGGTGATCGCGCAGAAAGATTCGTTCCTCTGCGCCGCCAAGGGCGTGAGCATCGGGATCGCGTTTCAGAAAAAACTCGGGGCGGGCTTGTTTGGCGGCGAAGGCTTTATCATGCAGCGATTGACCGGCGACGGCTGGGCCTTCCTGCACGCCGGCGGCACGATCTACGAGCGCACGCTCGCGCCGGGCGAAATGTTGCGCGTCGACACCGGTTGCATCGTCGGCTTTCAGCCGACCATCGACTACGACATTCAGTTGGTCGGCGGGATCAAAACGGCGTTTTTCGGCGGCGAGGGACTTTTCTTCGCCACGCTGCGCGGGCCGGGGAAAATCTGGCTGCAATCGCTGCCCTTCTCGCGCCTCGCCGGCCGCATCGTCGGGGCCGCCCGCGGCGGACGCGAGGAAGGCTCCGCGCTCGGCGGCCTCGGCCGAATGCTGGACGGCGACAATTCGTAGGCCGCCAGCGCAGGGTTGTTTTCATCCGGCGCGGTGACAGATTCCTCACTCGATGAAAATCTCCCTCACCTACGGTTTGCTGATGGCGATCGCCGGAGCGGTTCTGGCGATCTCCCTCTACCTGCTCGGGTTTCACTCGGACGCAGCCAAGATCGGCACCGCCCAAATGCTGGGGATGATCGGTGCCATCGGCATCGGAAGCATCTGCATTACACTGGGCATGAAAGCCCACCGCGCCGCGCTCCCCGCCAGCGAAGCATTCGGTTACGGACGTGCGCTCGGCAGCGGCGTGATGATCGCACTCTTCGCCTCGCTCTTTGGGATCGTCACTACTTTTGCGTATGCGAAGTTCGTCAACCCCGGCTTCTCGGAAATTATCGTGCAGGCTGAGATCGCAAAACTGGAGGCGAAGGGTCTCAGCGGCGCACAGCTCGAAGGGGCGGAAAAAATGATCCGCGTGATGACCGGCCCGGTGGCGCAGACCGCCGGTGGATTTATTGGCGGCGTCATGTTCGGCACCTTGATTTCGCTCGTGGTGGCGGCGGTGCTGAAACGACCGGCAGTGGAAAGCGCGCCACCGGTCATGTCCTGAAAAGGAAAACGCGGGGCCACAACGCCCTGCGTTTTTTCCTCCAATCTATTCCGGCGTGACGAGGGGATTTTAGAAGATGCCCGGCGCGACGGGGGTGCGAAGCGGGCCCGTTTGCGGAAACACGATGCCGCGCGGTCGCACGACCTTGGTCTCGGCGCCCTTGAAGTCGCCATCGGTGCGAAAGGTAACGTCGCGCATCCCCTCAAGCTTCTCAAGCCGCGCGCGCACGTCGGCCGGCACAAGCTTGCGCTCTTCGGGCGTGGTGACCGGTCCGGAAAAAATCTGTTCTCCCTTGGCGTTTTTCGCGATGAGCGACTTCACGCCTTGCGCTGTCGTCAGCTCAAGCGCGCCGGCATCGTCCGAGAACACGATATTACTGTTGCCGGTGTTGATGCTCATCGCACGAAACCCCGGTCCGCCACCGTGATCGCCAGGCCCGCGGCCCGAATCAATCTGGATGCGCACCGGAGGCGGGATTGCACCGGGTGGGGCATCGGGCGCACCGCGCGCGCGTCCAATGAGGGCGAGCACCCGATCAAGGTGCTCACGTTCGCCCTCGGGGGCCGACGTGAAGACATCAAACGTGCCGTCCGAACCACCCGAAAGGTTGGCGAGGGAGCGCACGTTTACGCCCGACGTCCAACTCATTTTCGGCACCTCTTGTTTCCCGAGCTTGATCGTGGCCGTGGCCTTCTGACCGGCGCGGAGATAGGTGATCGTGACGTCGTCACTCTCCTTGTGCCCACGGATCAGGACTGAGAGTTGTCGCGTCTCGATCAAAATCTGGTCGTCGAGCTTCAACAAAATATCGTGCTCTTTCAGCACCGCAGCGGCCGGGCTGTTGGCAACGACGTGGTTAATCACGAGGCCGGTGCCACGAGCGAGGGTAAGCTGGGCACTGAGCACGGCTGAAACCGGTGCGGCTTCGACGCCGAGAAACGCGACGGTTTCCTTTTCCGTCTTGTCGACATCGCGCTGGACGAAAACCCGGCGCTCCCGCTCGGGAGCACCCAGCACGCGCAGCTCGCGCTTTTCTTCTTTGACGACCGGCTTGTCATCGGCGGCCCGGGCCGCCGGCAGTAACGTCGCGGCCGAGAGCGCCGCAGTGAGGAGGCAAATGTGATTTTTCATGGCGAAGGGGAGATTTGGGAAACGACCGCGATTGCTCACTGGAAGACTACCGGCACGATGCGAACTTCCTCACGCGGAACGCTCCAACGCAGCGAGGAATTCGTGCGGGGATTTTTCCACGTGATCGTATCGACGAACTGAAGCCGCTCGCGGCGCGCCGACGTGCCATCCTCAAGGGTGACGAGGCCTTCGTCGCGCGCGGAGACGAGCACGTTTTCCGCCGCAACGGGCTTGAGCGGAGTATCGACGGACGTGAGCGCGGCATTCGTGGCTACAACGCTCCGACCCAGCGCCTCGAGGTCCGTCGGTCGCCGCGAATATTGCAGGAAGACCACCGCGACCGCCGCCGCAGCCGGCAGCACGGCGAACCACACCCAGCGCAACGGGGCGAGCGGTTGCACGTGCGTCGCCGGGGCGACGTCGCGACCAACGCGCTCGAAGAGGGCACGCGAAGGCGGCGCGGGACGAAGCCGTTTCAGTTCAGCTTCAAGATTGTTCAAGTCGTCATCCATGGCAGTCGGCGGAAGTCAGTTCCTGACGCAAAGCGGCGAGCGCATAACGGTAGCGCGAGGCCGCGGTATTGGGCGAAAGCTGCAGCTCCGCTCCGATTTGCTCGAAGGTGAGTTCGCCCCAAATCTTGAGCACGAGCACCTCGCGCTGCTCGGACGGGATGCGTTGCAACGCCGCCTCAAGCGCGGCGCGGCGTTCATCACCATCGAAAGGAGTCTCAAAGATCGCGGTCGGCGCGTCCGCCATGGCCCGCTCTTCCCGCGCCGCACGCCTGCCCTCGCGTCGCGCCCGATCAAAAGCCGCCCGCCGCACCGAAGTAACGAGGAGCGCCATCGGTTCGCCCGGCAAACCGCGTTGGTGGCGCCAAAAACGCACGAAGGCTTCCTGCACCACATCCTCCGCATCGGCCAATGACCGCGTCCACTGCCGAGCACAGAGCAGCAATTTAGGACCGTAGAGCTGGAACCAATTCGTCCAAGATTCATTGTTAGGCAAAGCCTCCATGCGTTCGGCGTTCGGTGGATTTTGCCTAAAGAGCGTCATGGCCACCCGAGTTTGTCTAACGACTAGGCGAGTCTTCTCCCTATATACAATGGTATCGAAATGGC
>JANOAF010000443.1:0-25915 GCA_031411015.1 Opitutaceae bacterium
GATTCATTTCTACCCGACCGAGGATATCTCGACCGAGGAGCGGATGTTCCGCACCGGCCAGCTCCACAAAACTAACGAACTCCCCAACGCTAAAATCGACGTCTACCGCAGAGACTTTCCCGAATCGCTCCGCATCGATCCTTACCTCGGCGTCTATTTCTACCGCTGCAACGTCCTCCGTCCCCCGCTCAACGACAAGCGCGTGCGCCAAGCCCTTGCCCTCGCCATCAATCGCGAGGCCATCGTCTCCAAAATCACGCGCGGCGGCCAAAGCGCAGCCTACGCCGTCAGCTATCCCGGCACCGCAGGCTACACCGCCCGCGCCAAGCTCACCGGCACCCTCGCCGACGCCAAACGCCTGCTCGCTGAGGCCGGCTTCCCCGACGGCAAGGGCATGCCCAAAATCGAGCTGCTCTACAATACCCAGGAAAACCACCGCGCCATCGCCGAGGCCATCCAGCAGATGTGGCGGCGCGATCTCGGGGCGGAAATCACCCTGCTCAATCAGGAGTGGAAGGTCTACCTCGACCGCTGGCACACAAGTGACTTCACTCTTCAGCGCGGCGGTTGGATTGCCGACTACGTCGACCCGCATTCCTTTCTCGAGATATTTGTCACCGGCAACGGCAACAACTGCACCAACTGGTCGCACGCCGAGTATGATAGCCTGTTCAAGCAGGCCCTCGCCGCCAAGAACGACGCCGAGCGCTACGAGATCTACCAGAAGATGGACGCCATCCTCGTCGATGAACTGCCCGCCATCCCGATCTACCACTACACGCGCCCTTATGCGCTGAGCCCGAAGGTCAAGGGCTACCACCCCACCC
The DNA here is from genome assembly GCA_031411015.1 of Opitutaceae bacterium. GTDB lineage: Bacteria > Verrucomicrobiota > Verrucomicrobiia > Opitutales > Opitutaceae > ER46. The sequence goes on from JANOAF010000443.1 coordinate 828, forward strand.
TGCTCGACAATCACCCCTACAAGTTTCTCTACCTGGAGAACTGAGCCGGCGCTCGCAACCAAGACAACTTGGTTGTAGCGCAGGCCCTACAGGAGATGTGGCACCAAACCCTTGGCGTGAAGGTCAGCATCGCGCCGATGGAGTTCAAGGTCTGGCTCGATGTGCTCCGCACCAAGACCTTCGCCTTTACCGCCGACAACGGGAGCATGGGAATCAACGACCCGCCCGAAATACTCGCCCTCGGCGTCACTGGCGACCCCAACAACGACGCCGGTTGGAGTGACTCGCGTTACGATGCGGCCTTCGCGGCCGTCAACGCCGCCCCCGATGAGCCGGCCCGGCGCACCGCCATCGCACGCTGCGAGCAGCTCATCGCCGAGGAGGTCCCCTACGCCCCCGTGTCTTTCGTCATTCAAAACCGGCTCGTGCATCCTACCGTCGTCGGCTGGCGCAACAACGCTTTGCAGGCCGTCGACTGGACGGCCTTGTCGCTCGCCCCGTCAAGATAACGCTCCGCAGAACACTCGTTCGATGACTGGCGGGAACTTCAATTTCGCCCGGCGATCCACGCGTCGATCCGCCCCAGCTCGCGGGTCTTGAAGGCGGCTTTGAAGCGGATGGCCTCGGCCACCTTCGCCGTTTCGGCGGCGGCGTTCGGGCCGACTTTTTCCCGGACGAAATCCTCCAGCTCGTCCGCGCGCGTCGCGTCGGCGAAGGGCGCGGCGATGCCCGCGAAGTAGGTGTTGCGCGTCGCGAAGGCCCCGCTCTCCGGGACCTTCGCGATCAATTCGGCGGCGTGGGCGCGCGCGAATTCCCACGCGAGCACCGGATGCTCGCTCGCCACAGAACTCACGATTCCGAACCATTGCGCAAATGGACGGTCCTCGGTCAGCGCCAGCGCGAGGGTGCGCCGTGCGAGCGCCTCGTCTTTCACGCCTTGGAGCGCGGCGTAGTAGCGGTTCTGATCCTCGGTCTTCTCGGCCGCGCGCGCCATCGCGTGCAGCTTTTCCCAGGTCGCCGCGTCGGCATGGCGCCCGACGATCGCAAAGACCGGATCGCGCAGGCTGCCGGCGAGCGACAAGGGCTCGCGCAAAAATTCCTCGAATCGCCGCCGGGCCTCCGCGATCACGGCCTCATCGCCGAGGCGGCCCAGTCGCGTGATGACGCTCACGCGGAAATTCCCATCGGTCGTGGGCTCGCCGGGCTTCGCTGCCCAACCGAGCCGCGCCAACGGCGCGCGCAGCCACGCGCGTTCCCAGCGTTCAAAGGCCGGTTGCCCCGGCGCACCGCGCTCGATCTCACCCAGAAACGCGATGCTCCCGGCCGCCTGTTGCCACACCGCCAGCGACGCCTCGCGATCCGCTGCCGCCACGAGTGGAAGGTAAGTCCCGCTATCGCCACGGCCAGCCTTCACCATCGCCCAAGCATCGCTGAGAAGATTCACGCGGTCGTCGGCGGGGAGCGTCGCGAATTTTGCCGCGTGCGCCTGCGCGAGCTCCGGCGGATAGGCTGCGCGATAGTAGCCGGTGTTGCCAACGTTGAGTTTCACGACGGTGCCCGCGGGAAACTTCAGCCGCGGCGCATCGGCATTTTTTTCCAGCATAACGGTCTGCACGCGCTCGGGATGATCCACCGGCGCGATCGTGACCGGAATCCGCCACGCGCGCTCGGCCGGCAGCGGGTCGTTGACGGCGAAATGTTCCTGCGCGAGCAACACCTCGAGGCCGCCACCGGTTTCACGCGTCGCGACATTCACGACGGGAAATCCGGGTTGCGTCGTCCAGCCGTCGGCGAGCGTCGCGACGGGTCGGCCGGACGCTTTTTCGAGCGCCGCCCACAGGTCGGCGGAGGTCGTGTTGCCGTAGGCGTGCTTCGCCATGTAGCCGCGGATGCCGGCGCGAAATTCTTTTTCGCCGAGGTAATTCTCGAGCATCCGGATGAAAGCCTGCCCCTTCGAGTAGGTGATGTTGTCAAACGCATCGGTCGCGCCGCTCTCCGAGAGCACCGGCTGCTGGATCGCGTGCGTGGTGCGGCGGGCATCGGTCTCCATGACGCCTTCCTTCGAGGCGTGCGCGCGCAGCCAGATTTGCCAGTCGGGATTGAAGTGGTCCGTGCACTTCGTGCCCATCCACGAGGCAAAACCTTCGTTCAGCCAGAGGTTGTCCCACCATGCCATCGTCACCAAATCGCCGAACCACTGGTGTGCGATTTCGTGGGCGACCGTGCCGAAGATGCCCTCCTTCGTCGCCTGCGAACTCGTCGCCGGATCGAAGAGCAACACGCGCTCATTGTAGACGATGCCGCCCCAGTTTTCCATCGCGCCGCCAAATCCGCCGGGCAACGCGATCTGGTCGAGTTTCGGCAGCGGATATTTCACGCCGAAATATTCGTTGTAGAAGCGCACGATCTGTTTTGTCGCAGCCAGCGCGTAGCGCGCCTGCGCGGTCTTCCCTTTCGTCGTCCACATGCCGAGCTTCACGCCGTCCACCTCGTCGGTGATCGACTCGAATTCGCCCATGCACAGGACGACGAGATAGCTCACCATCACCGGCGTCGGCGCAAACGCCACCTCGCGCGCGCCACCCGCCAGCGCTCGCTCCCGCGCGATCGGCATGTTGGAAATCGCCACCTGCCCGTCGGGCACGACGACACTCAGCTGAAACGTCGACCGAAACACCGGCTCATCCCAGCACGGAAACATCCGCCGCGCGTCGGTGGGCTCCATTTCCGTGCCGAGCAGCTGCTTTTCCACGCCGTCCACCTTGTATTTTTCGGCGTAGAGGCCGACGGCGGCGCGGCCGATTTTCCCGCGGAAGGAGAGCTTGAGCGTGTGTCGGCCGCGCGCGAGCGGCGAGGTGAGGGCGATCGTCGCGGTCTGCGCGGTGGCGTCGATTTTCGGGGCCGCGACCACCGCGCCGTCCAGCGTAGCGGAGGGGACTTCGACTTCGTTCACGTTGAACACAATCGCACTCGTGGACTGCAACACGTCGAGCTCGATGGTCACTTCGCCCTCGGTCCTGAGCGCCGCGACGTCGGGCCGCAGCGCGATCGCGTAACTGCGCGGCGCGATGTCCTTCGGGAGTTTGCCCGGTGTCGTTGCAAACGCGAAGGGCGGCTCGGCGCGGCCCAACAGGGCAGCGAAACAAAATCCAACCAACGCCAAGCTTGCCAACCGCGTGCGAATTCTCATCGCGCGAGATTTCGCGCCGCGCTCCGGCACGGCGAGCGAAAATCGACGAACGCCACCGCGCTTGCCAACCCTGCGAGTCCCGTCCTCCCTCCTCCGTCGCCATCTCATGCTCCGCTTCATCACGTCGCGCTTCCTGCAGTCGCTGCTCGCTCTCTTCCTCGTCATCACCGCGACGTTCTTCATGATTCGCTTCGTGCCGGGTGGGCCGTTCACCGCGGAAAAAGCCGTCACGCCGGAAATCCTCCGCAACCTTGAGGCGCACTACGGGCTCAACAAGCCGCTCTGGCAGCAATACCTCGATTACCTCGGCAGCTTGGCGCGCGGCGACCTCGGGCCGTCGTTCAAATACCCGAATCGCACCGTCAACGAGATCATCGCCGATAAGGTGCCCGTCTCCGCCGAACTCGGCGCCCTCTCGCTCAGCCTGGCCCTGGTGCTCGGCATCAGCCTCGGCACGATTGCCGCCGTGCGGCGCAACACATGGGCGGACTACACCGCCTCGACCTTCGGCATGGCGGGCATCTCGATTCCAACATTCGTCGTCGGGCCGTTACTGGTGCTGTTCTTCGCCATCTACCTCGGCTGGGTCAACGCCTCGGGTTGGTATGGCCCCATCGATCGCATCTTGCCTTCCGTCGTGCTCGGCCTCGCCTACGCCGCGCCGATCTCACGGCTCACGCGCGGTGGAATGCTGGAGGTGCTGAACCAAGACTTCATCCGCACGGCGCGCGCGAAAGGCGCCTCGGAGTTCCGCGTCGTCACGCGCCACGCGTTGCGCGGCGGCTTGCTGCCGGTCGTCTCGTATCTCGGACCGGCCGTGGCCGGCATTCTCACCGGTTCATTTGTGATCGAGACGATTTTTCAAATTCCCGGCATCGGCCGCGAGTTCGTGAACAGCGCCTTCAACCGCGACTACACTCTGGTGCTCGGCACGGTGATTCTCTACGCGACGCTCATTATGGCGCTGAACCTCGTCGTCGACATCGTGCAGGCGTGGATGAACCCGAAAGTGCGGCTCGAATCCTGAAGCCCATGAGCGCCACCTCGAATCCCATCCTTGCGGCCGCGGCCGCCGAGCCCATCGAAAAGGGCAACTCGCTCTGGCACGACGCCTGGCTGCGCCTGCGCAAGAACAAGCTCGCCGTCTTCGGCATGTGGGCCCTCGGCCTCGTGACCATTGCCTGTGTTTTCGGGCCGCTGTTTTCCCCCTACGGCTACGAGCAACAGACTCTCGAAAACACGTTTTCGCCCCCGACGTGGAAGCACTGGCTCGGCACCGATCAACTCGGCCGCGACTTGCTCGTGCGTCTGCTCTACGGCGGCCGTGTCTCCCTCGGGGTCGGCCTGTGCGCCACGTTTGTCGCCTTGGGCATCGGTGTCACTTACGGCGCAGTTTCGGGTTTCTTCGGCGGCAAGCTCGACGCGTTCATGATGCGCACGGTCGACATCATCTATTCCCTGCCCTTCACGATTTTCGTGATTCTGCTGATGGTGTTCTTCGGGCGAAACATCGTGCTGCTCTTCGTCGCCATCGGTGCCGTCGAGTGGCTCACGATGGCGCGCATCGTCCGCAGTCAGGTGATGTCGGTGAAGAAAATGGAGTTCATCGAGGCCGCCCGTTCCCTCGGCTTCAGCCACCGCCGGATCATTTTCCGCCACATCCTCCCCAACATCCTCGGCCCGATCATCGTCTATACGACGCTCACAATTCCCGCCGTGATGTTGCTCGAGGCCTTCCTCAGTTTCCTCGGGCTCGGCGTGCAGCCGCCGATGAGTTCGTGGGGCGTGCTGATCAAGGATGGCGCGGAAAAAATGGAGGAGTATCCGTGGCTCCTCGAGTTCCCCGCCGCCCTTTTTTCCCTGACCCTCCTATCGCTCAATTTCCTCGGCGACGGGTTGCGCGACGCGCTGGACGTGCGCGCGTCGAAGGATTGAGCAGCCGCACAAGTTGACAGGGGATGCAGAATCCTTAGCGCTTCACCCATGCCGACCCTAGCCGCCAAGCCCAGCCGCCGGACGGCTCCGCGCTCCAAAGGCTCTGGTCTTGCCAAGTCCAAATCGCGCAGAGGCTCGCTCTACGAGCGGATCAAGCACCTCTGCGGCGTGATTTCGGGTCCGAGCGATTTGTCGACCAACCCGAAATACCTGGAAGGCTATGGGAAATCGCGTCGTCCTTGATACGGGGCCGCTGGTTGCCTTCATCAATCGAGACGACCAGTTTCACGCGTGGTCGCTTGCGCGGCTGAAGGACTTGGATCGGCAAACTGAACTCGTGACGTGTGAGGCGGTGATTTGTGAGGCATTCTTCCTCGTCAGGCACAATCCCGCCGGTGTGGCGGCGTTGCTGGCGTTCTTGGAACAGGGCGAGGTTCGGCTGGACTTCGCCATGGATGTGAATCTCGCCGCCGTCGCCGCCCTGATGCGCAAATACCACGACCTCCCGATGTCCCTTGCCGATGCCTGTCTCGTGCGCATGAGCGAACTCCACGAGCGCGCGCGGGTCTTCACGCTCGCCGCCGATTTCAAGCTCTACCGCCGCCACGGCCGACAGGCCATCCCGCTCCTCGCCCCGTAGCCGTGAAACGTTTTCTTCCCTACCTGAAATACCTGCGGGGCCGCCGGGTCGCGCTCTTTCTCGCCCTTATCTGCGGCGCGGTGAGCGGGTTGGTTTACGGCTTCGGCTTGCCGAAAGTGATGAACGAGGTTTTCCCAAAAATCTTCACCAACGCCAGCGGCGACACCGACCGCACGTCCATCATTCAAAGCGGCGCGCCAAAAATTATCGGAACGGACAACCCATCCACCGAAGCGGGAATCTCCGACGCCGAACGCCTCGCCGAAATCGCCCGCATCAAGGCCCACCGCACGCTTCCGGTCCGCGCTGTCATCGGCTACGCGCTGCTCATTCCCCTGATTTTCCTCGTGCGCGCGGTGAGCGGGTTTCTGAACAACTACCTCATGAGCTATTGCGGCATCGGCGTGCTCGAGGCGCTGCGGGTCGAACTCTACCGCAAACTCCAACACCTGCCGCTCAGTTATTTCGGCCGTAACCGCAGCGGAGACCTCCTATCGCGCCTCACCGCCGACACGCAGGTCGTGCAACAGACGATCACGAGCAGCGCCAGTGACCTCGTGATCCAGCCCGTGACGCTGGCCAGCGCGGTCTTTTTCCTCGCGCTGATCGCCACGAAAAACGACGGCGTCGGACTCTTCCTTGCCTCGCTTGCGATCGTGCCCGTCTGCGTTTTTCCCGTGCGGTTCATCGGCAAAAAACTGCTGCGCCGCGCCGAGGAAAACCAGCGGCTGCTCGGCGATATTTCCGATCTCGCCAGCCAGAATTTTTCGGCGGCGCGTGAAGTGCGTGCCTTCGGCCTCGAAGAAAAGGAGATTGGCCGCTTCCAAGAAACCACCCGCCGGCTCTTCCGCATTCAACTGAAGGTCGTCAAATACTCCCAGATCCTGTCCCCTTCGATTGAGGTCATCGCCTCGCTCGGCATCGCGTGCTCGCTCTACTACGCCTATTTCGCCGGCATCTCGCTCGCCGTCTTCGTTTCGATCTTGGGCGCACTGTTCGTGTGCTACGAGCCGCTGAAGAAACTCGGCGGCCTGCATGGCCAGCTCACGAAGGGCGCCGCATCGCTGAACCGCATCGAGGAAATTCTCCACGCGCCGATCAACATCGCGGATCCCGCACAACCCGTCGCCGTGGCCCGCCTGCGCGGCGCCCTCGCCTTCGAGGGCGTCTCTTTTTCCTATAAAGCCAACGCGCCGGTGCTGCACGAAGTCACAGTCGCGATTCCCGCCGGCACCGTCTGCGCACTGGTGGGCCCAAGCGGTGCCGGCAAGAGCACCTTCGCCAACCTCGTCCCCCGTTTCTATGAGGCCGCCGCGGGCCGCGTCGCAATCGACGGGATCGATGTGCGCGCGATGCGCCTCGCCGATCTGCGGCGTAACATCGCGGTCGTCTCGCAGGAGCCCGTGCTCTTCAACGACACCATCCTTGCCAACATCCTGCTCGGCCGCGCTGACGCCTCGCGCGCCGAGATCGAGCAGGCCGCGCGCGACGCCTTCGCGCACGATTTCATCGCGGCGCTCGCGCACGGCTACGAGACCATCGTAGGCGAACGCGGCGCCTCGCTCTCCGGCGGCCAGCGCCAGCGCATCGCTCTCGCCCGTGCGTTTCTCCGCAACGCCCCGTTGCTGATTCTCGACGAAGCGACGAGTGCGCTCGACAGCGACAGTGAAGCCGCGATCCAACTCGCGCTGAAAAAACTCATGCTCGGCAAAACCGTCCTGATCATCGCGCATCGCTTCTCCACGATCCGTGATGCGACAAAGATCCTCGTCTTCTACCGCGGTGCGATCGTCGCCAGCGGCAGCCACACCGAACTCTACGCGGCTAGCGAACTCTACCGCTCCCTCTACGACCGGCAGCAAAGCTCCGCATCGTAGCGGCGTCGCAGCTCCCACGGTTTTCTTGCACGCCGGATGATTTTGACCGCGGATTGCGCTGATTTCGCAGATGGATCTCCGTCATCACTGCCTTTATCCGCGTCATCGGCGCAATCCGCGGTCAAAAAATTTCTTAAGAAATGTCCGACGACCCCGAAACCCCGCGCATTCTCGTCATCCGCCGTCGCTATCTCGGCGACATTGTCCTGCTCGGCAGCGTTGTGCGCAACCTGCGCCTCCACTGGCCCGCGGCGCACATCTCCTTTCTCACCGAGGCCGCCTACGCCGGCGTCGTGCCGCTCAACCCCGAGATCGACACTGCCCTCACATTTCCACGACGCGCGACGGAATGGCCAAGCTTCATCCGCGCACTACGCCGCGCGCGTTTCACGCACGTGCTCGATTTCGACAACACGGAGAAAACCGCCGTCGTCACGCGCCTCACCAGTGCCGCGGTGCGCGCGACCTTCGACCGCGAGCTGATCGTGCACCGCTACGGCCGGCTCTACACACACACAGCCAAGGTCACGAACGCGTTCTACGACTCACATCACATCACCGACACCTATCTGGCCCTCCCCGCCGCCATCGGCGTGCCGATCAAATCTCGCGCGATCCACCTCGTCCCCCGGGCACCCGATGTAGCGGTCGCCGAAAACCTCACCGGTGGTCCACGAACGAAAACGGGAAGCCGCCCCGCGAAAATCCTCCTCCATCCGGGTTCGCGCAGCGCGCTCCGAATCTGGCCCGCGGAACGCTTCGCGGCGGTCTGCGATCGCTTGCAGGACGAGCTCGGCGCACAGGTGTTTCTCACCGCGGGCCCCGCGGAGCAACCGCTCTTGGACGAGATCCGCCGCGCGGCACGGTCCCATCTCGTCACCGTGCCACCGGCGACCCACGTCAGCGCCTTCGCCGCGCTCGCCGCCCAGTTCGATGTCTTCCTTTGTCATGACAGCGGGCCGATGCATATCGCTGCAGGCGTAGGCACGCCCGTAGTCGCACTCTTCGGCAGCCAGAACGCCACGATCTGGCGGCCCGTCGGCGACCAGCACACCGTGCTCCACACCGCCCTGCCCTGCGCCTGTTTCCCGGCCGGCACCCTGCCCGGTGTGTGCGTGCGCGGCGATTCCTACCGCAGCTACTGCGTGCGACAGATTTCCGAGGCGGAAGTTTTCTCCGCGATTGTGGCGCGGCTCGCCCGCTAATCGCGACGCCTCAAGCCGACAGGCCAAGCCGGGGTTGAATTCTCCGGAAGAGTCGCCGCCACGGCGCGAAATAGACGGCGTAAACCACGGCATAGACATAGATATTCTCCAAATTTGCGAAGTGCGCCCCGGCGAAAAAGAAGATCAGCAGGTGCATGCGGATGACGTTTTGGTAGGGACTCAGCATCGAGGCAGACAGAGCCTTCGGGTTGGCCGCACCGGGCTGAGGGCGCGGCTCCGGCACAGGCGCGGATACTGCCGGTGTGAAGGCCGCACGCTCGGCCAAGAACGCCACCGGCAGCCAAATCCAGTAGCGCGACCACACCTCCGCATAGGTGGCAAAAAAGCCCGCCGTCGGATCGGTCACGATCGGGAAAAACACCGTGAGAAAAATCGAATGCCCGAGATGAAATCCACCGTAGTGCACCGTGAAAAAAGCGAGCAAGAGCAGCGCACCCAAGAGGCGCCCGCCTACGGGCAACCCCGGGGGCCCCACTGCCAGGGCCTGCTCATCCGGCCGCCGCTCGAAAAGCGGACCCGCGATGTTCCACACGATCAGCACGTAGCCGACCACGAGACTCGACAGCCAGAGGCTCCACACCAAATCGGCGGTCTTCCATCCCCGCCACCACGCCAGCCCAAGGCCGCATGCGAAGCCAACCGCATCGAGCCATACGGAACCGCCCTCCCGGATTTCAACGCCACCCGGCGCGCTCACGTCATTTCGCACGCTGAATCAATTCCACCTCGTAGCCCTCGGGCGCATCGATGAACGCAATCACGGAGCCACTGCCGGTTGGCGTCGGGCCATCACTGAGCTTGAAGCCTTTTTCCTCCAGCCTGCGGGTGAACTCGGCGAGATTCTCCACCTCGAAGGCGAGGTGCATCAGGTCCGGCTGCACCTGCACGCTCGGGCTGTTCGGCAGCTGGCAGATTTCGATTTCCTCGTCACTGTTCGGCGTGGCGAGAAATACGATCTGTGCACCGCGCGGCGAGACGCTACGCCGCGCAACCTTGAGTTCGAGGGCCTGCTCGTAGAATTTCACCGTGCGCTCGATGTCGTTTACGCGCATCCGGGTGTGAAGGAGTTTTTTGACCATGATCGAAGTTTGCAGTCCGCGACACCGGCCGCAAGCTGCACGACCGTCTGCCATGAAACGCCTCACCCTGCTCCTGTCGTTCCTCGTCGTTACGCTCGCGCATGGTGCCGCCACGCCCCGCGTTTTCATGATCGGTGATTCTACGATGGCGAACAAACCGCTCGATCTCCCCGAGCGCGGCTGGGGCATGGCCTTCGGCGAATTTCTCATCGATACGGCGATGGTGCGAAACCAGGCGATGAACGGCCGCAGCACCAAAAGTTTCATCGACGAAGGTCGCTGGACGGCCGTCGAAGCCGAGCTCGCGCGCGGCGACTTCGTGATCATCCAGTTCGCGCACAACGACGAGAAGAAGGAGGATACTAAGCGCTACGCTGACGCCGCGACGGACTTTCGCGCCAACCTTCGCCGCTTCATCCGCGAGACGCGCGCCAAAGATGCGACGCCCATCCTCGCCACTCCCGTCGCACGCCGAAAATTTAATCGCGACGGCAAGCTGGTCGAAACTCACGGCGCCTACCCCGACGCCGTCCGCGCGGTCGCAATGGAGGAAAACGTCGCCCTCCTCGATCTCACGGCTGCCACCAGCAAGTGGCTCCAAGCCGCGGGCGACGAGCCGTCGAAAAAATTCTTCATGTGGATCGAACCGGGAAAATTCGAAAAAATCCCCGACGGGAGAAAAGACGACACGCACTTTGTCGAAGCCGGGGCGAAACAGGTCGCCGCGCTCGCCGCCGGGCAGATTCGCGAGCAAAAACTCCCACTCGCCCAGTGGTTGAAGTAGGGCGTCTGTCTTGCAGACGCCGTGATGCGTTTCACCACGGAGCGGCGCGTGCAAGACACCCGCCCTACGAATTTCAGGATACGCTCACTGGAGGTGAAACACTTCCCGCAACCCCCGAGCAACCGGGCTGCTATCCGAGTTGCTCGGCATCACGTCGCCCATGTGTTTCCACCAGCGCTGACATACTTCTGTCTGCGCGATCGCGGCCCATCTGGCTTCGTCTTCGATTTCGGCGTAGGCGAACAGCTGGTGCGTCTCCTCGTGCAGGAAGATGGAATAGTTATGCACGCCGTGGGCCGTAAGCACGGCCTCCAGCTCGGGCCAAATCGGCCGGTGACGGCGCTCGTATTCGACCTCATGGCCGGGATGAACCGCCATGACGAAAGCTTTGCGGATCATTGCGGCTTGAGGAGGAAGGACTCGGATTTTTTGGCCGGCTCGGGCTCGACTGGCGCCTTTGGTTCAGTATCGCGGTCGAAGGCCGAGGCCATCATGCGAAAGCGATCTTGTTCGGCGGGCTCTTTCGCGATTTTCACGCCGCGCTCGGCGAGCGCCTTGGCCTCCGCAGGAAACCCGCGCTTCGCCGCGAGCAGCGTGGCCTGCATCAGCAAGGCGGTGTCGCGCGGAAAGAGCTTCACTCCCTCGACTACGACGGCCAAGTGCTCGGCCTGAGGCGGCGCGGCCGAGAGCGACCAAGTTTCGGCAATGAGAGCATAGACGCCGGCAAGCGGCGGCGGCTGGTTGCGGGCCGTGAACAACGGCGTGAGCACGTGACTGATTTGATCGGGATCGAGCCCGGTTTCGGAGGTTTTAAGCTTGGTGCGGGCTTCGACGAGCCGGAGCCGAGCAAGCTCCAGGTAGGCGCGGGCCCGCTCGACTTTTCCAGCAGTCGCGGCTTCGAGGAATTTTCGCGCCCGTGAGTCGTTACCCGCCTGGACTTCATCGAGACCCAGCGCAGCGAGGAGGCGAGCGTCACGTTCGCCCCGGACATACGGAGCGATGAGCGTGTTGTGCGCATCGACGCCGTGACCACCAAGACGGAGCACCTCGCCTTTGATGCGGCCCACGTGGGCATCCGGAGCATCAGCGAGTGCGACGGCCGGCGGCTCGGGCAGCGACTGGCCCTTTTTGGCGCGAAACTCGATTTTCTTGCTCGCAGTGAAGTTGATGTAGCCGCGCAGCTCCGTCGCGAACTGCTTGTAGCTTTTCTTGAAGCACTCCTTGAACAGCTCCTCCGTCGGCTCCTGGTCGGCCAGCTTGTAAACGTAGGTGATGAAGGGTCGCTGGTTTTTCTGGCCGATGCCATAGAGACAGTAGTGGACAAACGCGTAACACTGGGCCGACCAGAACGCCGAGCGCGCGCGCGGCCCCTCCGCCGCGAGCATCTCACCGAACGGCATGATCGCCCGCTGGTGCAGCATGCGGTTGAAATCACCGACCTTCTCCGCGCCGAAGCCGTCGCCGATCTGGGCAAAGGTAATCGTCTTCTTGTCGAACTCGGTCGCGGCGAAGAGCTGCACCAGGCCCTCCTCGAACCACGGCGGAGCTTTGTCCCCGACCTGACGGCGGATGAGGAAACGAAAATAAGCGGCGTAAAACGCGCGGTAGGGATCGGCTTCGAGCCGGGTGTCGTTCCCGACATCGAGTTCGTTCAGCGCAAAGTCGATCACGATGGCGGAGCGCTCGGGCGACTTGAAGAAGAGGCTGTTGGTGCCGTAGCGCTCGTCGTTGAGCTCCGTCGGCAAAAATTCATCGAAGCCCTTGCCGCGCCCGCCGCAGAGGATCAGCAGCGTCGGCACCGGCGTCTGCCCACGCAGCAGCCCCGGCATGATCTCGGAGATCACGGTTTGCAGCAGGAGAAAGTCGCGCACGAAGCGCTTGGTCTCGCGCTCGGAGATGCGTGAGAGAATCTCGAAACCGGGAATCTCGGCGTAGAGCCATTTTTCCGGCGGCGGGAGCAGGCGGCTGTCGGTCACCTCGAATTTCGGCAGCTCGATAATGATGCCACTTGGGGCCGCAGGCTCGGCGGCGTGCACCACACCGACGGTGCACAGCAGCGCCAACGCGCCCAGCATTCCTGTCATTCTGCGCGGAGCGAGAAATCCACTTCCACACCCACCTTGGCTGCTCGCTTCGCGGCTCATGCTGGATTCGCTCCGCACAGAATGACAGATCATATGAAAAAGGCCGGCGGCGGGTTATTTTTTCTTTGAGGCCGGAGCGACCTTTGCGTCAGGCGGCGGCTCGGCGGACGGCGGGGCGGGCGGAAGCGTCGCCTTCAAATCGGCAAACCGCTTTTTCCCGGCGGGATCGTTGGTGTATTTGATGCCGTGGTCGGCGAGCGCGTGCGCGGCTTGGAGTTCGTTCACGTCGGCGGCGAAATTGGCTGCGACGAAGACGAGCTTCATCCGCGTCGGGAAAAGCTGCGCGCCGTCGATCATCACCATCACGTCGTCACGCGTGGGCTTGGCCTCGCTGCGCACCCAGGTGTCGGCCACGAGATCATAGAGCGCGGGCAGGTGCGGTGGGCTGCGGCGGACGGCGAGCAGCGGCGCAAGTATAGCGGTGGTTTGCGCCGCGGAAAATGCGCCGCCGGCACCCGTGGGTTTCGCGGCGGCGTCGGCGTAACGCACGCGCGCGAGCTCAAGCCCAGCGTCAGGGCGCTTGGTCTTGCCGGTGAAGGCCGCCTCGAGAAATTTTCGCCCGCGCTCCGGCTCCTCATGCGTGCGATCGTAGAGGCCGAGGGCCGCGAGGAGGTCGGGGTCGCGTTCGCCGCGCTGGTAAGGCGCGATCAATTCGGCGCGCGCGAGCTTGTCGTGGCCGGCAAGCACGAGGGTCTCGCCCTTAATGCGGCCGATTTCGGATTGCGTGGCGTCGCGCAAATCGAGCGGCTTCGGCGGGATGACGAGGTCCTCCTTGCCGGTGGCCTTGAAAATTTTCGCCTCATAGACGGTGAAATCGCAGTAGCTGCGGATTTCCATGAGCATATCCTTGTAGCTCATTTCCTTGAAGGTGCCGTTCTTGTTCGGGAAGCGGAAACACTCCTTGAACATGGCCTCCGTCACCGGTTCGCGCGCGGAGCGCTGGAGGAAAGTCATGAACTGCTTCTGGTATTTCCCCTTGTAGCCGTAGAGACAGAGGTGGACGAACGCGTAGGCCTGCTTGCCCCAGCGGTTATTCCCGAGGGTGTTCGTGGCCTCGGGGGAGTCGTGCTGCACCTCGAAAAATTTCTGCAACGGCAGCAGCGCGCGGCGGCGGAGGGCGGCGGGAAAATCGCGATCCTCGGCGGGCGCGCCGGCGAGCGTGGCGGCGTCACCATCCTCGCCTCCGCCGGCGGCCGCATTGGCCTCGTTCATCTGCGCAATCAAACCGGCGGCCGCGGAGATCGTGTTGGGATCCTCGAGTTTCGCGAACTCGATGTAGCGCTTGTCGACCTGCATCCGCATGATGATTTGCGAGAGGCCCTCCTCAAACCAGGCCGGCAGGCGCGGTTCATTGTTGCTTAGCAGATAGCGGACATATTCGCGGTAGAGCTGTTTGTCATGCTCGACGGAGATGGTGCTGTTATCCGTGCCGGCGTCGCTGTTGCCGAGGTCGAGGACGTTGAGCGTCGTCGATTCCAGATCGATTACGATGGCGGTCTGCGTGGCTTTTTTCAGGAAGAGGCTGGCGAAGGCCGTGTCGGCAGAGACTTTTCCCGTGGGGATGAACTTGTCGAACTTCGCGCCTTTGCCGCAAATGATAAGCGCGGTCGGCTGCGAGATGCGCTGCGGCATCGGCCAAATGAGAGAGAGCGCCTGACGGAACATGTCGAAGTCGCGCAACAGCCGCTGCGTGCCCTTGACCGAAGCGTTACTGAGCACCTCAAAGCCGGGCATCGTGCCGTAGCGCCACTGCTCCGGCGGCGCGAGTTCGCGCGAGTCAGTCACGACGAATTTCGGCAGCTCGATGATGATTCCATCGGCCGCCGGTTTCGCTTTGTCCTCCGCAGCGAACCCGAGGTCGGGAAAGATAACAGCAAAGGCGATGGCGACGAGCGTGGCGGCCGGTTTCATGATAGTTGAGACGAGCGCCCACGGCCAAAGTTGCCGAGACTAAAAATCACCCGGCAAGGCGTGCGCCAAGCTGCAGGCTGGGTGCCCACACCCCGCGGGCTCAGGTGTGCGCACGCTCCCGGGCGGGGCGAGGGCATCCCGCCTACAGCACACGATCACCCCGCCGCTGACTTCAGCACGAAAAGAAACAGCCCCACGATCGCGGCCGACAACGCACAGCAAGCAATGAAGCCTACGGTATCCACGCGGTCCCAGCGGCAGAACTCCCACGCCGAACGCGGAAACAGTTTCGTCTGATCGAAGCGCGCCGGCCGGCGCAGCGTTTCCGCCAAGGCCGCAGCCTCAAGCTCCGGCGTGTCGCCAACCGGCGTCTTCATGCGCCCGTAGAACCGCGCGACCCGCACCGGATCGGTCGCGCGCGTGAGCAGGCTTGCCACGATGAGGACGACAAACGGAAACAAGCCATCGAAGAAAAATTGGAGCGTGACCCGCTGGGTCTTCGACAGCGCCGCGACGTCCACCCCCGCCTTACCCAGCAGCCAGCACTCGACGTTGAAGCGGTTCAACCCGCCCGCCGCGACCAACGGGCTCGCGGGATCGGCGGGGCGCACGCGGACGACCTTGCTAAAATACACTGGCACCGGCGAGCCGCTGGCCGCCGCGCTCATTTGCGTGAGTTCCGCGTTGGCCCGCAGCGCCGGCACCTGCGACGCCGTCCACGGCACGACCAGCACGACCAGCGAGGTGAGCACGACACAGCACCACACCGCCGGAGCCGTGAGCCGACGCCAGAAAAAAGTCAGCAACACCGCGGCGCCAAACGGCAGGTTCACCGTAAGCACGAGATTCACGATCGAGAAGAAGTCGCGCATCAACCACGCCGAGACCGTGCCGAGCACCAGCACCGCGACAATCGTGCACCGCGCGTAGAAGACGCCCTGCGCCTGCGAGATGTCCGGCCAGATCTGGCGATAGACGTTGCGCACAAAGAGCGACGAGATCGCGAGCGCCTTGGCCGCCAGCGTGGACATCGTGCCCGCGAGCACGCCCGCCAGCATCAATCCGATCAGTCCGGGCCCGAGCAACTGATTCGACATCGCGCCCCATACCGCATCCGGATCGGAGAGACCGCCCGGCGTGAACAGCGCCACCGCGATCAGGCCCGCGACCGACCACATGATGATCATGAGCCGCTTCAGGTAGGTGCCCGAGACGCCCGTGCGCGCGGCAAACTCGTTTTTCGCCGAACCGCAGATGCCCATATTGTGGCTGAGCCCGGCGTTTTGGACGATGCTCACGAGCAGAATCGCGCAGAGCCCGACCACGGAAAATTGCTCCGACCCGCCCGCCCCGAAGAGGTCGAACATTTTCTTCGGGACTTTTTCCGCCAACGCCGACCAGCCGCCGATCGCATGTAGGCCGGTCGGGATGAGCAGCACCGAAAAGACAATGATGAGCACACTCTGTAATCCCTCGTTCACCGCCGCCGCCGCCATGCCGCCGAGCACGATGTAGGTGCCGACCACGAGCGTGAAGACGGCGTAGAACAAGACGTCGTTCAGCACCGTCACGTAGCTGCTGAGTTCTCCGCGCGTATTCCGATCACGGAGCAAAGCCAGCCGCGCCTGCGCCTCGACGGCGAGCGGCGTCGCGGTCGCCTGCTTCTCCAACGCCTTCAATTCCCGGTAGCCCTCGATCGAGGCACGGTCAGCGGCGGTCCACTCCACCTCGGGTTTCACGACGAGCGACGACGCGATCTTGTAGGCCGTGACGTTGCCAAAGCCGAGAAACACACACGCGACCAGAATCTGGAACATCGCGTAGAAAAGGCTGAGGCCTTTGCTCCCAAATCGATCCTCCCATAAATCCGAAAGCGTGGTGAGGCGCACGCGGCGGAACCACACGTTCATGAACCAAAAATACGGGTTCATGAAAACTGTCTGGAAGGAAAGCCACGAGCCCGGCGCCCCCTGCTGGTAAACGAAACTCGCCGTGCTCACGGCACCCTGCGGCTCGGTGGCGTTCCCGAAGTTCAGGAAAAACTGGTAGAGCTTCCCGAGCTTGCGGCCGGCGAGGAAAAAACCGTCCTCCGACTCCGTGGCTTTCGCGGCCCTCATCCCAATCCAGATCACCGCCAGCAGGTAGGCGACAATGATGGCGAGATCGATGGCGTGCAGGCTACCGAAAATCATAGGGGTGGCGGGAACTTGCGCGGTGCCAACGCACGCGGCGAGCCCGCAATTGTTCGGACCGTCGGGCGCGGTAGTGGGTGGCGCTTTGCGTCGTCGTCTCTGTCGCGCCGCGCGGGTGGAACGGAAAACGGTTGCCTTCGCCCGACTCACTCAAACCCTGCGGACAGTCCGGTCCATGCCTGCCTCCACCCCCACTCTGCGTTCGCTTGCGAAGGTCCTCGGCCTCTCCCGCACCACGGTCTCGGATGCCCTGCGTGGTTCACCGCGCGTTGATCCCAACACCGCCCAGCGCGTGAAGAAGGCCGCGCGCGAGGCCGGCTACCGCCGCAATCCACTCGCCGGTGCGCTCATGTCGGAGCTGCGCCGCTCGCGCGGCACGGCGTTTCGCGGCGTGCTGGCCGCCATCGATTTCAACGAGCCCGACCGGCCCGAAGCCGCGGCGCGCTTTCACCGCGAACTGCAGGCCGGCGCGGAGGCCCGCGCCGTGGAACTGGGGTTCAAGGTCGAGCGTTTCACCGTGGGCCACGCTGGTGTTTCCGTGCAGCGGCTCGACTCGATTCTCCAATCGCGCGGCATCCATGGGGTGATTCTGCTGCCCGCGTGGTCGGAGCCGGATCTGACCAACCTCGACTGGTCGCGTTTCGCCGGCGTTTACACCGACTACATCATCGAGCGCCCCGCGCTCCACGCCGTGTGCTCCGATCACTATCGCTCGATGCTCGCCGCACTGCAGCGGCTGGTCGCGCTCGGTTACCGCCGGCCCGGACTTTTCCTCCAACGCCACCATGACGAGCGGCTGCAATATCGCTGGGGCGCCGCCTTCCGCACGTTTCAGGAAAACAGTTCCACTCTCGGCCAGGTTCCCACCCTCATTCTCGATACGTTCAATCAGGCCGAATTCGCCAGGTGGTTTCGCAAGCACAAGCCGGATGTCGTGCTCGGCCACCACACCGAGGCCATCACCTGGATGGAAGCGTGTGGCGCCAAGGTGCCGGCCACCCACGGCTTCGTCGCTCTGAATGTGCTGATGAAAACGCGTCCCTGCGCCGGCCTGGATCTGCAGCCGCGCACGCTGGGTGCCCGCGCCGCCGAGCTGCTCATCGCCCAACTCCAACGCAACGAAACCGGGATTCCCGAGTGGCCTTCGACCACCACCATCCCCGCGCGCTGGGTGGACGGACCGACGCTGCGCGCCAGCGCGGAGTAAGCGCTGTGCCCGAACGCTGCGGGTTGCCGGTGGCGCGGGCGTCCCGCCCTTGGGCGGGAAACCACGGGCAAGATGCCCGTGCCACCAGCTGCGTTGCCCTCACTTCCGGTCCGCCCTTGGCGCGGCGTCCTCGTGAATTCTCCTTTGCCTCGCGCCGCCTTTGCCTGAGATTCGCCCGCCATGCCCGCCGAACCCATCCGCTACTACGATCGTTACACCCGCACCGTGAAGACGGAGCAGATCCTGGGTGAGAGCTGGATGCGTCTCGCTTACGAGAATACCGTGGGGCGTTTCTTCGTCTGGGCGCTCGTGCGGCGCGCATTTTTCTCCCAGTGGTATGGCCACAAGATGCGCAAACCCGAGAGTTCGCTGCGCATTTTGCCCTTCATTTCAAAATACGAAATCGATGTGGATGACTTCCTGAAGTCGGCCTTCGACTACAAGACGTTCAACGAATTTTTCTACCGCGCGCTGCGGCCCGGCGCGCGCCCGATTGCGCCGGGGGAAAATGTCGCGGTGTTTCCGGCCGACGGCCGCCACCTCGCGTTTCAGAATGTGGACACGGCGCCCGGATTCTACGTGAAGGGCGTGAAATTTTCGTTCGCCGACCTGCTCGGCGACGCCGCGCTCGCGGAAAAATTCGCCGGCGGCGCGATGCTCATCTCGCGCTTGTGCCCGGTGGATTATCACCGATTTCATTTTCCCGCGGCCGGTGTGCCCAGTGAATCGCGGCTCATCCAAGGCTGGCTCTACTCGGTCAGCCCCATCGCGCTCCGCCGAAACCTCGGCTACCTCGTGGAAAACAAACGCGTCGTCACCCTCGTCGAGTCGGCTTCGTTCGGCACCATCGCCATGATCGAGGTGGGCGCCACGAATGTCGGCAGCATCCAGCAGAGCTTCGTGCCCGGTCGCGCGGTCGCGAAGGGCGAAGAGAAAGGCCTCTTCGCCTTTGGCGGCTCGTGCGTAATCACGATTTTCCAGCGTGACCGGATTCGCTTCGACGCCGATGTGGCGGAGCAAAGCGCCAACCACGTGGAGACCTTCGCCAAGGTGGGAGATCGCCTCGGAGAAATGCCATGAACCTCCGCGTCGCCGTCGCGTTCGTTTTCATTTCTGTCGCGGCCCTTCGCGCCGCAGAATTTCGTTTTACAGAGGCCACCATCGACGATCTGCAGACGCAGATGCAGGCGGGCAAACTCACCGCGCGCGAGCTCACCACCGCCTATCTCGCCCGCATCGCCGCCATCGACAAAGCCGGCCCGAAAATCAACGCGGTCATCGAGCTGAATCCCGATGCGCTCGGCATCGCTGATCAACTCGACGCCGAACGCAAAGCCGGTCGCGTGCGCGGGCCACTGCACGGCATCCCGATTCTTATCAAGGACAACATCTCGACGGCCGACAAAATGGAAACGACCGCCGGCTCGCTTGCGCTCGTCGGCCTGAAGCCCCCGCGCGATGCGTTTCTCGTCACCCGCCTGCGCGAGGCGGGGGCAGTCATTCTCGGCAAAACGAATCTCAGCGAATGGGCCAATTTCCGCGGCGCCCGCTCCATCAGCGGCTGGAGCGCCCGCGGCGGGCAGACGCTCAATCCCTACGTGCTCGACCGTTCGCCCTCGGGCTCGAGTTCCGGATCGGCTGCCGCCGTGGCCGCGAATCTCTGCGTCGCCGCGATCGGCACGGAGACGAATGGCTCAATCATCTCGCCGGCGCTCGCGTGCGGGGTGGTGGGACTCAAACCCACCGTCGGCGCCGTCAGTCGCAGCGGTGTGATTCCGATTGCCGCCGCGTTCGACACCGCCGGACCGATCACGCGCACGGTGCGCGATGCGGCGCTGGTATTGGCGGCGCTCGCCGGGACCGACGCCCGTGATACCGTCACGCAAAATCTGCCCACGGATTTTGCGCGACGACTGGCGGCAGCGTTTCCCGCCGGGGCGTTGCGCGGCGCGCGGCTCGGGGTGATGGGCGCGGCCGGTCCGACGCGCACGGCGAACAAGACCTTCTCCGCCGCGCTCGAAACTCTGCGCGCCGCCGGCGCCGAATTGATCGACGTGGGCGACGTGCCGGGACTCGGGAATTCCAGCGGCGCGCGCATCGACGTGATGCTCTACGAAATGAAGGCCGGCATTAACGCCTACCTCGCCGAACTCGGACCGACCGCGCCGATCAAAACGCTCGCGGATGTCATCAAGTTCAACGACGAGCATTGGGCGAAGGAGCAACCGTTCTTCGGTCAGGAATATTTCGCCCGTGCTCAGGCCAAGGGACCGTTGACGGAGCCGGGCTATCTCGCCGCGCTGGAGCAATGCCGGCGGGTCTCGCGGACCGAGGGCATCGATGCACTCATGGAGCAACACCGCCTCGACGCTCTGGTCGGCGGTGGCCCCACCCTCGCCGCGATGGCCGGCTATCCGAGCGTAACCGTGCCGCTCGCGCCGGTGGCCGAAATGCCCACCGGGCTGCTGTTTTTCGGTCGCGCGTGGAGCGAAGCGAAGCTGCTCGCACTCGCCGCCGATTTCGAGGCCCACACCCACGGACGGCGCGAGCCGAGATTTTTGCCGATCGTTTCCGCGCCGTAGTTGCGGCTCAAAAAACCTCCGGCTTGCCCTCGCGCCAAACTCGCGCTGACCATCCGCAATGGCTTCGCTCCAGATCGAAAAACTCACCGCCGGCTCCGGGGCCTCGCCGAAGAAGGGCGACCTCGTGACCGTCCACTACACCGGCTGGCTCACGACCGGCGAGAAATTCGACAGCTCCGTCGATCGTGACGAGCCGTTTCAGTTCACCCTCGGCGTGCACCAAGTGATCGCCGGCTGGGACCAAGGCGTCGCGCAGATGTGCATCGGCGACAAAGTCCGCCTCACGATTCCGCCCGAACTTGGCTACGGCCCCGGCGGCTACCCCGGCGCGATCCCGCCCAACGCGACGCTGATCTTCGAAGTCGAGCTGCTGGGCTTCGATTAATCGGTCGGCCATTCTGAAGTTTTCCCCGCTTGCCTCGGCCTGTCGAAAATCGAGACTCCGCCCTCGAAATCCCCGCCGCCCGGGTGATGGAATGGCAGACATGCGGGTCTTAGAAGCCCGTGCCGCAAGGCGTGCAGGTTCGAGTCCTGTCCCGGGCACCAGTTGGACCTTCGTGAGATTTGGAGACCGTGACAGGTCTGACACCCGTCGCCGTGAGGCACGGCCGAGCTGGCTTTGGCATTGGAGGCGCCTACAAGGGGCACGATGAACCACCTCCGGTTTCTTTTTGCATTTCTGTTCACTTGCGGTGCGGAGATTAGGAGTGCCGACATCACCGAAATCACGAGTCGCATTCAACAGCCCGGCTCGTTCAAGACGACGGTGTCCAGGTCAGTTGCTTACGATTACTTGTTGTTTTTGCCCGCCGGATATGTTGCAGAAAGAGAGCGTCGGTGGCCGACCATACTGTTTCTACATGGCTCTGGCGTTGGGAATTTGTCCCTACTGCTACAACAAGGATTGCCGAAACTTATTGAGACGACTGTTGCCCAGAACTCAGCGTTGCAGGCCCCTTCGGAAGCGGCAAAGGCACTCTCGTCTGAATTTATCGTCGTATCGCCCCTATGCCCTGGCGGCCAGTTTTGGGATGCTGAGGCGCTACTCGCGTTGTTGGATGATGTCGCCGCGAAACACCGAGTAGACGTGTCCCGCGTTTACTTGACCGGATTGAGCATGGGCGGGTTCGGGACATGGAGTCTCGGGATGAAGTATCCGCAGCGATTCGCAGCAATTGCTCCCATCTGTGGCGGAGGACATTTTGCCGAAATCGGCACTGGATTTCCTGAAAAACGTGCAGCCCTGCAAACGCTGCCCATCTGGGTATTCCATGGAGGGAAAGACACCGCGGTCCCGCTTTCCGAGTCGGAGCGGATGATCGCCGCCGTGAAAAGGGTCAGTGAAAACAACAAAGTGCAGCTCACTGTTTATCCTGAGGCGGGGCACGACTCGTGGACAGAAGCCTACAACAACCCCGAACTCTACCGTTGGTTTTTGCAGCACAAGCGGTGAATCGCGGCGATAACGCCGCGCGTCAGGAGGCGAGCGAGACGAGCCGATCTGCGGGAGCATATCGCGACTCGCCAATCGCACGGCCGCGGCGCATTTTTTTCTCAACCCACATCCCCCATGGCCAAACTCGAACTCTTCTACGCCACCAACCGCCGGCACGAGGGCGGCACGCGTTTTCGTCCCCAGACCTATGGCACCGCGTTTAGCAAAGACGGCATCGAGAACCTCCGCTTCGGGCGGGTGGCGGTGCAGAGTGACGACGCCAAGGTCGCGGAGTTGTTGCGCCGCGAACAAGCTCCCATCGGGCCGGGGGCTGGCGAGGAACTCTCCGGCTATCTCGCCAAATGCGCGGCCGCCGACACCGCCCGCATCATCGCCTACCGCGAGAGTTTGCCTGCCGGCACCGATCAAGCCGACGAGGGCGAGATCGTGCTCGGCTCGCTCGCGATGTTTACCGATCTCAAGGAAATCATGGACGGCAAGTCCGACGTGCTCGTTTACATCCACGGGTTCAACGTCTCGTGGGCCGAGGCGGTCGGCGGCGCGCTGGCGCTACAACTCATGCTCAACCGCGGCGGTGGCACGGACGCCGCGCAGGCGGTGGCGGTCGTCCTCTTCACGTGGCCCTCGAACGGTCAGGCGTTGCCGTGGCTCTCCTACAAGAGCGACCGCGCCGAGGGTGCCGCGAGCTCGGGCGCCTTTGCCCGCGGGCTGCTCAAGCTGCGCGACTTCCTCTCCGATCTGCGTGACCGCGCGAAGGATTCCACGGTGAAACTGTGCGCCCAGGACATCCACCTGCTTTGCCACTCGATGGGAAACTATGTGCTGCAAAACGCGCTGCCCAAGCTCGACGACTTTACGCCCGGCGACGCGTTTCCCCGCATGTTCGAGCATATTTTTCTCTGCGCGCCCGACCTCGACGACGATGCGCTGGAGCCGGAGCATCCGCTCGGACGCGTCAACGAACTCGCGCGCTGCGTGACGCTTTACCACAACCGCGACGACCTCGCGATGCACATCTCGGACTACACCAAGGGCAACCCCGAGCGCCTCGGGGGCAACGGTGCCGCCCGCCCTACGCTGCTGCACAACAAAGTGCATCAGGTGGATTGCACCGCCATCGTCACGGGTCTGGTCGAGCACAGCTACTACCTCGAAGGCTGGGTGAATCAGGATATCCGCCTCAGCATTGAGGGCCGCGAGCAAAGCGATCCCGTGCGCCGCCGCGAGCACAAGGGCGAGCAGCACAACGTGTGGAAAATGCCGGCGCGTTGAGCGACGCAGACCGACAGAACGGGCGCATCTCAGTTTTCTTGCTGCGGCCGGCACTGGGCGTAGCGCGGTCAGCCGGACCGCGCATTCCAACCCAACACGAGGCAGGCTGCCCGTGCTACGTTCCGGCCGTGTTTCCTTTCACCGTGGCGGACAGAAACTGAGGTGCGCCCGGCAGAACTGCGCTGGCAATCTCAGGTTGCATCCGGCGGCAGCTTGATAAGCTCGCGAGGTGCGATTCCCCCCTCGCTTCGTTTGCTTAAGTTTCCTCGTCGCGTGCGCGTCCTTTGCGGCGGAGCGCGTCGTGGTCGAAGTCGACGACCACGAAGTCATACGCCCGCTCACGTCTGGCCGTTGGCAATTCGCCGGCAAGGAACTTGAGGTGCGTTTCACCGGCCGGATCGAGCCGCATGAGAACTCCGTGTTTTCGATCTTCGGTGCGGGCGTCGAAGCGATGGAGGGAAAGTTTGACCGCGTGATTTTGCCCGAGGGCTGGCGGAGTGATGTGAACTACGACGAGAAAGCGCGCACGGTCACGCTGCGCAACGTGCGCCCGATGCGCGCCCCGGCGTTTCCCGGTGCCGAAGGTTTTGGGAAATACACCATCGGCGGCCGCGGCGGAAAAGTGATCGAGGTCACGAATCTCAACGACAGCGGACCGGGCAGCCTGCGCGCGGCGGTGCTGGTGCAGGGGCCGCGCACCGTGGTGTTTCGGGTGTCGGGCACGATCGCGCTCGAGTCGGAGCTGAAAATTCGCGAACCGTTTCTCACCATCGCCGGCCAGACCGCGCCGGGCGACGGCATTTGCATCAAGGGCTATCAGGTCAATTTCGACACCTCACACGTCATCATGCGCTACCTGCGCTTCCGGCCCGGCGATGAAAAAGGCAAGGAGCAGGACGGCTTCGGCGGCCAGGGCGACCACATCGTGATCGATCACTGCTCGGCGAGTTGGGGTGTGGACGAGACGTTTTCGATTAACAAGGGAGCGAACCTCACGGTGCAGTGGTGTATGATCACCGAGAGCCTCTACCACTCGCTGCACAAAAAAGGGAATCACGGCTACGGCGGACTTTGGGGTGGGCCCGGCGGTTCGTGGCACCACAACCTCCTCGCGCACCACACGAGCCGCAACCCACGCGCGTCGGGCAACAAGGACTCCGGCCTGATGGATTACCGCAACAACGTGATCTACAACTGGGGCTTTAACTCGGCCTACGGCGGCGAACTCTGGCCGCGCAACTGGATCAACAATTACTATAAGTCCGGCCCCGCCACCGACGAGAAGGTGCGCGCTCGCATCTTCCTCCAAAAAGATCCGCGCGGAAAAATGTTCGCCGCCGGAAACTACGTTCACAGCTTTCCCGCGATCACCGCCGACAACTGGAAGGGCGGGATCGATTTCGCGCCGGATGGCGAGGCGACCGAAGCGACGCTCCGTGCGCTCACGCCCTTCGTCGTCGCGCCCGTGACCACGCACGCCGCCGCGGCGGCGTATGAACTCGTGCTCGCGCACGCGGGCGCTTCCCTAGCGCGCGATGCGGTCGATGCGCGGATCGTCGAGGAAGTCCGCACGGGCACGGCGAAGTTTGGCGC